>URDM01000025.1 GCA_900546575.1 uncultured Prevotella sp. | reverse complement strand
CTGTCACCAATACTGGAGACACGAGCGTATATTACCCCTGTTGTCATCTATATCAAAGATTAAATTGAACATGAAAATGCCTGTGTCCAGATAAGTCTTGCAGTAAGCGTGTCCGCTAATTTAGGAAAGAATAACGACACAATCCAATATCGGCTTTCATTCCTAATAGACTGTAAATCAGTGATATTACAACACTTCAAAACATAAAAAAGGGCTTCTTTACATCCCAAACGATTACATTTGGAATGCAAAGAAGCCCTTATTGCGTTGCAACGGAGGTCCTTTTGAAGAGCTAAAGTTGCCCTTCGGGAATGCTAAAGTTGTCCTTTTGAAGAGCAAATGCAAATATTGTACATCAAAACTCCAATACCATTGTCTGGCGCGGGCGTAATTTCACGTTATGACTGATTATGACGTTGCGTCCAGTTGTCACGTCAACAGCATTTTGGGCATCGCCTATTATCTCGGCATAACGCTTCACATCGAGTTCGGCAGCATTGTTCTTTCCGTTGATAACGGTCATTACGCTCTTGCCTTTATACTGGCGTGCTACGACGTAAATGCCCTTATGTGAGCAGAACTGGGTCTGTGTGCCTTTGGTTATCACCTCGTTGCTCTGGCGCCAATGCAGCAGTCGGCTTGTCCAGCGGAACATATCGTTCTGCGCCTTTGTACGTCCTTCTGCCGTGAAGGCATTCTGCTTGTCATCAGCCCAACCACCAGGGAAGTCCTTACGTACGTTGCCGTCAGTAACGCTCTTGGTTCCGTTCATCAGTACCTCAGTACCGTAGTATAGCTGCGGAGTACGGTTGATGGTCAGCAGCAGCGCCAATGCCTGCTTAAGAGCCAGAGTATCCTTGCCTTCGCCTAAGAATCGGTCGGTGTCGTGGTTCTCTACGAAAGCCATTACGCTCTTTGGGTTAGGATAAAGGTAGTCGTAGCACAGCACGTTGTATATGCGGTTCATTCCGTTCCACCAATCATCGGTCTCCTCATGCTTAGCCTGATTGATGCGGTCGAAGAAGGCGAAGTCCATGACAGTCTTCAGATAGCTGTTCTTATCAGACAGTTTACTGTCCTTCTGCCATGCTGCCGTATAGGCAGGTTCGGTCACCCATGTCTCACCAACGGTGTTGAAGTTGGGATATTCCTTGTCGAGTGTCTTCATCCACAGTGCCATTCCGTCGCGGTCGGCATACGGATATGTATCCATACGGATGCCGTCAATGCCAACGGTCTCTATCCACCACTCGCTGTTCTGTATAAGATACTTCATGACGTGAGGGTTGCGCTGGTTGAGGTCGGGCATTGTAGGCACGAACCATCCGTCTACTGTCTCACGCAAGTCTACCTTGCTTGCATACGGATCGAGCACCGGTGTAAGCTTATAGCTGGTCTGCAGATACTTGTCGTTGACCTTGGCGTTGCCGTCCATAGTGTCCAGTTTCTTCTGATGCTCGGCTGTCTGATATTCGGGCGAAAGCCATTCGGGAGCGTTAAACCAGTCCTTCGAGGGCATGTCGGCAACCCATGGATGGTCGAAACCGCAATGATTGAAAATCATGTCCATCACAACCTTCAGTCCCTTGCTGTGAGCTTCGTCCACAAGACGCTTATACTCGTCGTTGGTTCCGAAACGTGGGTCTACACGATAGTAGTCGGTAGTGGCATAGCCGTGATAGGTTGAGTTCACACCATTGCTCGGACTGTCGTTCTCAAGAACCGGTGTGAACCACAATGCCGTAACTCCAAGCTCGTTGAAGTAGTCGAGATGCTGGCGAATACCTTCAAGGTCGCCTCCGTGGCGCAGACTTGGAGCCGAGCGGTCGCAGGTTTTGTCGCGCATGTTCTTGAAAGCGTCGTTCTTCACATTGCCGTTGGCAAAGCGGTCGGGCATGAGCATATAGAGCACATCTTCGTTGCTGAAGCCTATGCGTTTGTCGCCTGCCATAGCGCGGTCTTTCAATTGATACTTCACCTTCTTGGTCTGCTTGCCCTGCTTGAAACTCAGCGTCATCTCGCCAGCCTTGGCACCTTCAAGGTTGAGGTAGACCAACAGATAGTTGGGCGAGTCGAGTCGTGCCACAGAATCGATACGCACTCCGGGATAGTTCACCTCTACTTCGGCGTTGCGCACATCTTTGCCGTACACCATAAGTTGCAGCGAGGCATCCTTCATGCCTACATACCAATTGGTAGGTTCGATGCGGTCGACTGTCACCGCAGCATTCAAGCTCATTGCACTCATAAGCATCATTAATGATACAAGTTTTTTCTTCATTATCTTATTAGGTTTTTAGATAAATTAATTAGTTCTACTTCTGATAGAGTATCAATGCCGACTGGGCATCAACCTTAGCCTCGGAGGCCTTGAACGAGAGTCCGATGCCATGCTCGTTTATCACTCCGTTGCAGCAGGCTACGGTGTATTCGCCTTCGGGTATGGCTATTGTCTTAGTTTCCTTGTTGGCATTGAGCACCACGATGATGTCCTTCCATGAGTCGATACCTTCAAGGTTCTTCAATCGGAAAGCCACAAGACAATCATCGGTGGCAATAAACTCCAGATGTTCTCTTACAGCTTCTGCCGTGCCAAGGCGGAATGCCGGATGGTTGCGGCGCAACTTTATCAGATTGCTATAATATTCAAACACCTGCGGATACTGCTTCAGATTGTCCCAGTTGAACTCGTTGATGCTGTCGGGTGACGAAAAACTGTTGTGCACGCCTTTCTTGTCGCGCAGCATTTCCTCGCCTGCCAGCATGAAGGGCACGCCCTGCGATGTGAATACGGCAGTCTGTGCGAGCAAGTCGAGACGTACGAGTTCGGCCTGTCGGTCGGCTTGGCTGCGTGTCATGTCTTTCAATCCGGGCACGCTCGCCTTCAATCTGTCAACCAGACACATGTCGTCATGACAGCTTACATAGCTTATCTGCTGCGTTGGCTCGTTGGTCCACGGCTTCTTGTCGTAGTTGACACGAGTCATGTCCACCTGCTTATGAGCTATGCCACCAACTATTCCGAACTTCAGACTCTCCTCCTCGCCCTTTATTCCGGCAAGGAATGCTCCTTTGGTGTCGTCGGAGAACGGACCACGAAGAGCGTCGCGCATGTCGTCACTGAACGCTCCTATGCCGTTAAGCTTGTAGGTTGAAGCCTTCATGGCAAGCTTCTCCTGCGGATAGGCACACGTTCCTGCACTCCATCCCTCACCATATATATATATTGTGGGGTCGATTGCGTCGACGGCAGCACGTATCTGGTTCATCGTTTCGATGTCGTGAATGCCCATAAGGTCAAATCGGAATCCGTCAATGTGGAATTCGTTAATCCAGTACTTCACGCTTTCAATCATAAACTCGCGCATCAGCGGACGCTCCGATGCCGTCTCGTTGCCACAACCAGAACCGTCCGAATAACGTCCGTCGGCTGTCTTGCGATAGTAATAGTCGGGATAAGTACGCTGGAAGTTGCTTCCTTCGATGTCGAACGTATGATTGTAAACGGCATCGAAGATAACACGGATGCCTGCCTTGTGCAATGCCTGCACCATGGTCTTGAACTCGCGTATGCGCACCTCTGGCTTGTATGGATCTGTCGAGTAGCTGCCTTCGGGCACATTGTAGTTTTTCGGGTCGTAGCCCCAGTTGAACTGTGGGCGATGCAGTTGTGTCTCGTCTACAGAAGCATAGTCGAAGAGCGGCTGAAAGTGGATGGCGTTGATGCCGAGACTCTTCAGATAGGCTATGGCGCGAGGTTCGGTCAGAGCCAGATACTTGCCCTGATGCTTCATGCCCGAAGTGGGACTGATGGAGAAGTCGCGCATGTGAAGCTCGTAGATAATCTGGTCGGCAGGCGACGCAAGAGCCGGACGGCGGTCGTCAGCCCATCCTTCAGGATTGGTGTCAGCCATATTCAGTATTGCGCCACGGTTGCCGTTGACGCCTACAGCCTTGGCAAACGTGCCAGGACACTCGCCCTTGCCGATGTCGAAGGTGTAGAACATGCCAGCAAGATTGCCCTTAACTGTGGCTTCCCAACGGTCGTTGCCTATAGCACGCATCTTAACGGTCTTGACGGGTTTGCCTCCCTGTCCGCTCTTGTACAGGCGGAGCTTGGGGGTAGAAGACGCGTTGAGATGGAATACGGTTAGTGTCTTACCGTATTCCATCTCATTGAATTGCCCTTGAGCATTGGCGCTGATTGCCATCATTGAAGCAATCAGCGCTGAGAATATGTATTTTCTGTTCATGTCAGTAGAATGCCATTCTTTCATTATTTAGCAATAAACGATACTGCAAAACCGCCACCGCGAGCCTCCTTAATCTTCAGAACGTCGCCATGTTTTACTGTCTTGTGCAGAATCTGATAAGCCTTGGGATTGTGCTCATAGTCAGCATTCTTGGCATCCTGGTAGATAGCGCAGTCGTACTTGCGGCCCTTGTCAAGGAAGTCGAGACGCACTGTAGCGGTGCGAGCCTCTTCGCCTGTCTTGCCTCCTACAAACCAGTTGTCGGTTCCCTTTGCCTTGCGTGCCACGGTGATGTATTTGGCAGGTTCAGCCTCCAGATACTTCGAGTCGTCCCAATCGCAAGCTACGTCGCGTATGAATTGGAATGCGTCGTCATACTTCTCGTAGTGTTCGGGCAGGTCGGCAGCCATCTGCAGCGGACTGTACATGACAAGATAGAGCGAGAGCTGACCGCAGAGTGTGGTGTGGACGAAGCTCTTATTGTTGCTCCATTCAGATAGACGTGTCTCGAAGATGCCCGGTGTGTAGTCCATCGGACCACCCTGCAGACGTGTGAAAGGCAGCATCACTGTGTGGTAAGGTACGCTTCCGCCGAATGCTTCATACTCCGTACCGCGTGCACTCTCGTTGCCCACGAGGTTAGGCCAGGTGCGGCAGATACCCGTAGGACGTGTTGCCTCGTGTGCATTCACCATGATGTGGTGCTTGGCGGCAGTCTCTACTACACGCTGATAGTGATTGTTCATGAGCTGGCTGTAGTGATACTCGCCTCGCGGAATGATGTCGCCGACGTATCCTGTCTTAACGGCATCATAGCCATACTTGTTCATCAAGTTGAAAGCATCCTCCAAATGGCGCTCGTAATTGAGTGCTGACGAAGATGTCTCGTGGTGCATCATCAGCTTCACGCCCTTAGAGTGGGCATAGTCGTTGAGCATCTTTATGTCGAAGTCGGGATAAGGTGTGACGAAGTCAAAGACATCGAGCTTCTGGTGTCCTGCCCAATCTTCCCATCCTTCGTTCCATCCCTCTACCAGAACTTGCTGCAAACCATTCTTTGCTGCGAAGTCAATATAGCGCTTCACCTCATCGTTTGTAGCACCATGTGTGCCGTTTGGCTTGCACTTTCTGTAGTCGGTAACGCCGAGACGAACCGACGGCAGGTCGTTGGTATAGCTCCATGACTTGGCACCTACTATCATGTTCCACCACACACCGCAATACTTTGTAGGATGAATCCACGAAGTGTCCTCTATCTTGCAAGGCTCGTTAAGGTTGAGCGTAAGCTTGCACGAGAGCATGTCGCGGGCATCGTCACTCACCATTACGGTTCGCCAAGGCGTGTTGAACGGTGTCTGTATGAATCCCTTACGGCCTACAGCATCTGGCGTTAGCCACGACTCAAGCACGAGGTTCTTGTCGTCAAGATTGAGGTGCATTGTAGGATAATCCAAGCAGGCGGCTTCGTGTATGTTGATGTACAGGCCGTCGTTGGTCTTCAATTGCAACGATGTCTGCACGCCGGTATCTGAGAATACGGAGGTAGACGAGTTGCTCTTATAAGCCTCACGGTTCTTGGCTATCACCTCACGAATGCCCGTAAGCGGAGTGATGTTGTATTCATACTCCTGCGTGTCGTAGTCGCCCGGAATCCAGTAGGCAGTATGATTGCCTGCCATAGCAAACTGTGTGTGCTCCTCCTTTATCACGAAATAGTTGAGCGTCTGCTGCTGCGGGAACTCATAGCGAAGTCCCATACCGTAGTCGTAAACACGGAAACGGATGGTAATGTTGCGCTTTGAAGACTTCTGAGTCAGGTTTACCTCCATCTCGTTGTAGTTGTTGCGGATGGTAGAAGTCTCGCCCCATACCGGCTTCCAGGTTTCATCGAAGGCAAATGTCTTGCTGCCTGTCTCTGAGAAACCGTCCATCAGGTCGGTCTCTTCCATTCCCTTTGAGGCGTGCTTGTCCTTAGCCAGCTCCAATCCGAGATGAGATGGCTTACACACAGTCTTGCCCTTGTACGACATTTCGTATGTGGGCTGTCCCTTGTCTGTGAGCGAGAAGGTAAGCGACACATTGCCGTTGGGCGACTTTACGGTCTGGGCTGCTGCCATCATAGGCAACAGCGCAGCCAGCATTGTATATTTTTTCAGCATTTATATATGTTTTCAGGTTAATCTTATTTCTGCACGCCTGACTGAAGTTATCTGCCTGACTGACGGATTAGTGTACTTATGTCGCCTATAAACTCAGCGTTGTCCATGAGATCCTCAAGGTTGAGGTGCATGCGATAGCGCCAGTAGTGTTTTGGATTGGCAGGTATGTTGATGCGTTCGGCATCGGCATCAGGCAGACGCAGCTTGTCGTACATGGCAAGCCAGTCCTGAACACTCAATACGCAGAGCATCGACGGCGAGTCGAGATGACGTGCAATGATGTCCTTGGCAAGCCATCCTGGCAGCGGATGCGGGGCTGGTCCCTGACGATAGAGCATCGAGTTGTAATAGTCTTGCGTACGTTCGTAGTTCTCATCCCACCACTGTCGCAATGTAGGCATGTCGTGGCTTGATATCGTACATACCGAACGATAAGGGTTCTGGCTTAGGTGTCCGAAACGTGTAGTTGTGGTCTTGGGCATGCTCTGCAGCTCAAGGCTGAGAATCTTCAGTTCGTTCATCACCCATGGCACACAATCCGGCACCATGCCAAGGTCCTCGGCACACACAAGCATACGGGTTGCCTGTACCAGTTTGGGCAGCTTCTTCATTGCCTCACGATACCAGAACTGGTTATTGCGACGGTAGAAATAGTCGTTGTAAAGGCGGTTGAAGGCTTGCTTGTCGTTGTCGTAGAGCGACTCGTAGATGAAGTCGAGCTGGGCTGAAATGCGCGGATGGAACATGTTGGCATTGTTACGGTCGCGCACAAAGAGCACGTCACTAACAAGCGAATACAATCCATCACGCAGCCAGAGGTCTTCCTGACGGGTTACATCTGCGAAACGTGCCTCTATCTTGCATTGTGTGTCTACTTCGGGTTTCATGCGATAACGCTCGTCGTCGATACGTTCCAGATATTCACGACGCACCTCGTCAGCACGCTCATGGAATATGCGGTCGAGCACCCAATCGGTTATGAACGGCTCTGTGAAGCGCTCTTCCTGGAAGTTCAGTCCATACTGCATTATCTCCTCACGGCTCATTGCCTGCGACGGAGCGAACTGTCCTGTCAGTCCATACACACAGTCAATAGGTATCTCCCATATGCGGAAGAATCCCAATACGTGGTCAATGCGGTAGGCATCGAAGAATCGTGACATGTTCTGGAAGCGACGTGTCCACCACTGGCAGCCGTCCTTCAGCATCTCGTCCCAATTGTATGTGGGGAATCCCCAATTCTGTCCATTAACCGAGAAGTCGTCAGGCGGTGCTCCAGCCTGTCCGTTAAGGTTGAAGTATTTGGGTTCCATCCATACGTCGCAACTGTGTCTGTTCACGCCGATGGGTATGTCGCCCTTCAGTATTACGCCCTTCTGCTTGGCATATTCGTGCGCCTCCTTCATCTGCGACGACAGTATGTACTGTACGAAATAGTAGAAAGCCACCTCATGATATGCCTTTGTACGAGAATCTGACAGCATCGCGCGGTCGTCCTCATTCCATGTGTTATGGTCTGGCCATTGTGTAAAATCGGCGGTACCATACTTGTCTTTCAGCCATGTATACTGAGCGTATGGTACGAGCCAATTTTGTGTTTCCTGAAAGAACGCCTTATACTCTGCGCTCTTCATAATCCTTTTACCTTCTTGAACAAAGACTCGCTTTAAATATTCTGATTTGAATGCGTTCGCTTTTTCGTAATCTATCTGTGACAGAGCGTTTAGTCGTTGGCGCTCTGCTTCCATCTCTGTGCGCGCTTCTTCGTCCTCCAGCTGCGGCAAAGTACGCAAATCGGCATACTGCGGATGTATGGCGAATACGCTGACGCAGCCGTATGGATAAGAATCGGTCCATGTGTGGGTGATGGTGGTGTCGTTGATAGGCAGGAGTTGCAGCACACGCTGTCCGGTCTTTGCCATCAAGTCGATCATCGTCTTAAGGTCGCCGAAGTCGCCTATACCCGCACTCGTCTTGCTACGAAGCGAGAATACCGGCACCAATGTGCCTGCCAACTTTCGGTTCCAAATCTCAAAGAAAGCCTGGTCGAGACTGTACACCACCGTCTGACCGTTCATGATTGGAGACAGAGTGATGGTGCGGTTGTGTCCGCACTCCCACATCATCACCAGTCCCGAACCATTCACTACAACTAACTTAAATTCTAAACTATCATCATGCAATAACGATGCATCTATATCAACCGCCCACTCGCAATAGTTATGAAGTGTCATGGGCAGCGCTTTGTCAAGGTTCCACTCGCCCAAAACCTTCTGTGCTCCTACTACAGCCAGTCGTTGACCCTCGCGCAACTGCGGCGCACGCACTACAAGACGCAGAGTCTTGGCGTAGGCAGAGGGCAGCATTGGCTGTGGTTCGAGATGGTTGATACAGTCGGTGAAGGCACTGCTGTAGAGGTAAGCATCCTCGGGCATTGCATTCCAACGGTCGTACACTACATAATCGGTAGCTGCACTGCACGTCAGATCGAGCACGTGCTTCACCGTCTGCCATTCGCTACGCTCAACAGAATCGCCCACCGCCACTTTATAATAATATACAAGTGCAGTGTCAGCTTTACTGTATTTCAAGTCGCACCACCATTCTATTCCATCAATAGTGGTCATGCGATAAGCCTTCACTTCATTATTCTCGATAATGTTGAGTGACAATTCTTCACCGAACGCAGTACGGTACTCTATATGAAAATGTATTGTCATTGTGTATTTTGGTTATTGGTTTGTTGGTACAATATTTTATCATTGATTTTCACAATGCGAAATTATTAAAAAATATGGTACACAATAACGCAAAAACCATACATTCTACACATAAAACGATGCAAACGTTTGCATTTTGTCATGCACGTTTCGGGTTTCTAATGGCCGCTACAGCCACGGCTCCGCAAACAAGCAACACACCTGCAACAATCATCATATTGCTCTGATGTGAACCTACAAGATGCAGCAGATAGCCGCCACACACAGCTGCTATAATCTGCGGTACGCATATAGTGCCGTTGAAGAGTCCGAGATAGGCACCCTTATGGCTGTAGCCCTCAAGTGCATTGGTGACGAAAGCAAAAGGCATGGCAAGCATTGCAGCCCAAGCACAGCCTATGAGCCAGAATGGAAGTACGAGCAGATTTTTGTCGTCTATAAACGGTACGAGAGCGAAACCTATGCCGCCGATGACAAGACTCAGAGCATAAGCAAACTTCTCGTTCTTGAATTTTGGCAATGCCATAGCCCAAGACACCGAACCGATAGCTTGCCAGAAGAACAGCACGCCAACCCAGTTGCCTGCTTCCTGATAGCCACTTGATGCAACATCGGTGGTGTGCCATACGGTTTCGGCAATAGTGCCATTGGTGTAGGTCCACATATACATAAAGGCAGCCCAGCAGAAGAACTGCACGAGTCCTACTTTCCAGAACATCGTAGGTGCTTTCTTCAATAGTGTTATCCAGCCTGCACTCTTCTCGTTTGCCTCAGGATTGGCCTCATTATATTGAGCATACTCTTCAGGATTCCACTCCTTCACCTTCAACGTGGTGTAGATTACGCAGAGTATGAGTATAGCGGCACCTACATAGAACGAGTAGATAACCGAATCGGGGATTACACCTTTAGGTGCCTCGTTGGCAATACCAAGAAACGTAAATAAGAAGGGGAAGACGTAGCCGACAAGCGAACCCGAATTGCAGAGGAAAGACTGTATGGAGTAAGCGAGCGACTTCTGCTTCTCGTTGACCATATCGCCCACAAGCATCTTGAACGGCTGCATCGCCATATTGATGCTTGTGTCGAGAAACATCAGCGAAATAAGACCGAATACCATAGCCGTACTCACTGCCATTCCAAACGAGCCTGCATTGGGCAACAGACACATAACAAGCACCGCCACAGTGGCGCCTACAAACAGGAAAGGTATGCGACGGCCGAAACGGCACCATGTCTTGTCGCTAAGCGTGCCTACTATTGGTTGCACCAATATTCCCATCAAAGGAGGCAATATCCAGAAGTAGCTAAGATTGTGGGGATCGGCTCCCAATGTTGCAAAGATACGTGATATGTTGGCGCTTTGCAGAGCGTAAGCTATCTGTACGCCAAAGAATCCGAAACTCAAATTCCAGAGTTTCCAGAACGAAAGATTAGGTTTTTGGATCATTGTTATTTGGTTTTATTTTAGTTTCGCTAACGAAAAGGTGTTAACTTCTGAACTCAACGCGTAGTGTCTCTCACTACAAGGCGGGTGCGAACAACACGCATCACCACCTCATTGCGTGGTAGCGTGCCTTCTACCTGAGCTATAAGTACTTTGGCAGCTTCCTCTCCAACCGTCACACCACGCTGTTCTACCGTGGTCAGCATCGGATCGCAAGCTATTGCACGATTACCATTGGTAAATCCACAAACACTGATATCCAATGGAACACGAAATCCCATGCGCTTGGCTGTATACAGTATGCCTATAGCAGTATCGTCGTTAATGGCAAAGAAGGCATCGGGACGCTCTTCGGCTGGCAACGAGAGTATTTCAGGAGTGATTGCTTCAGCTTGTGCACGGTTATCACACAATCTGAAAAGAGCCTCGTCCACCTTCAGCCCGTGCTTCACAATTGCGTCATGATAGCCGTTGTATCGGTTCTTCGACAACTCCAGATTCATGGGCGAGCCATAAAAGGCTATGCGCTTACACCCGGTTTCTATCAAATGTGATACGGCTGCATAAGCTCCATTATAATCGTCCACCACCACTCGCGACCCATTTACGCCCGTACATATACGGTCGTAAAACACGAGAGGAACTCCATTGTCCATAAGACGGCGGAAATGATCGTATTGTTTGGTATCCTTGGCTTGCGACACAATGATGCCGCACACCTTGTTTTTATAGAAGTCGTCGCAGATAGCGACCTCCTTGTCATATCGCTCGTTGCTCTGCGCCACCATAACACGATAACCACAGGCACGGGCTTTCTCCTCAATGCCAGACAGCACCGAAGCGAAATAATAATGCACAAACTCAGGAACAATGACTCCTATCACTTTAAGAGGCTGGATGCGGTTATGGCGCAAAGCCTCACCAATTACGTTTGGATAGAAGTTGTGCTCTTTAGCATAATCCTGGATGCGTTTGCGTTGCACTGAACTGATGCGCGGACTGTCATTGAGTGCACGGCTCACTGTAGCTACGGATATGCCCAATGCACGGGCTATATCCTTCATTGTTATAGGTAAATTTTCTGCCATAGATTTCTGTTACGCTGCAAAATTAACCATAATTTCCGAATGCAGAAGTGCTATTTTGCACAATAATATAAAAACGAAATGCAAACGTTTGCACTGAAAAAAGGATTGTTTTCCAGACAAAAGGGATACAACCAAAACATAAAGACAATAAATTTGCACTCAGAAATACAAACAAATGTAAAAAAAAATACATCTTAAACCTCATACGATTACAAATCATTCTACCCTTAGCGAAAGTTCAATTACACTTCACTATTAAGGCAAAATGTTTATGATGAGATAGAATTGATTAAAACAACATAATGTAGTAATAACTAAAAACATGCAAACAATGAAGCAGTTGAAAATCAAATTGCCTCTGAGGACGCTGGCATTGGCTGGTGGTCTTCTCCTTGCAACAAGTTCCTTTGCGCAGAACAATGCCATCAAGGGACATGTTAAAGACGCTTCGGGCGAACCGGTCATGGGCGCTACCATTACCGTTAAGGGTAAAGCAGTTGGAATTACCGACATTGATGGTAACTTCTCTATCGATGCTGCTCCCGGTACTGAACTTACATTCACCTTCTTGGGTATGTCGCCACAGACCGTTAAGGCATCCGGCAACATGACAGTAACAATGTCTAACGATGACAAACAACTTAATGAGGTTGTCGTAATCGGTTATGGTGTTGCAAAGAAGAACGACCTCACGGGTTCGGTTACTGCCCTCAAGCCAGATGAAAAGAACCATGGTATCATCACTTCTGCACAGGACATGATCCAGGGCAAGATTGCCGGTGTAAATGTAAACACAGCAACTGGCGCTCCTGGCGAAGGTGCTCAGATTCGTATTCGTGGTGGTGCTTCTCTTACCGCAAGCAACAACCCGTTGATTGTTATCGATGGTATGCCAATGGATAACAATAACACTAAGGGTGTAAACAACCCACTCTCGCTCGTTAATCCTAATGATATCGAGAGCTTCACCGTATTGAAGGACGCTTCGGCAACCGCTATTTACGGTTCGCGTGGTTCGAATGGTGTTATCATCATTACAACAAAGAAGGGTCGCAGCGGTCAGAAGCCACAGATTTCTTACAATGGTACACTTTCAGTAAGCACCATCGCCAAGAAGCTGGATGTGATGAACGCAAAAGAATATGTTGACTTCATCAAGAGCTATTACGGCGAAGATTCTGCTGCTTACAAAGGATTGGGCTGGAAGGAATACAACGCAGACGGCACACCTAACTATGCTGCAGGCACATACGACGCCGACTGGCAGGATGAAATATATCGTGCAGGTGTCAGCCATGAGCATAATGTAAGCCTCTCAGGTGGCATTAGCAAGCAGTCTTGGTCAATGCCTTATCGCATAAGCGTAGGCTACACAAGTCAGGACGGTATCTTGAAGGGTTCAGGATACGAGCGCGTTACAGCAGGCTTAAACCTAAATCCTTCTTTGCTCAACAAGCACCTCAACCTGAATATCAATGGTAAGTACTCTTACTCAAAGACAAATCCAGGCGGACAGGGTGCAGTTGGCGCAGCTATCACAATGGATCCTACTCGCCCAGTGAAGAGCAGTGATGAGAAATTCAAGAACTGGGGCGGCTATTGGCAGTGGACAAAGGCTACTTCATCATATGATTCAACATACCCATACGACCGTATGTCAGATCAATCTCCTTCTAACCCAGTTGAGTTGGTTGACCACTACAATTTCTACAAGAGTGCCAACATTCTTTTGGGTAATGTAGAGGCTGACTATAAGGTACATGGTTTTGAAGACCTTCATCTGCACGCCAACTTAGCCGGTGAATACACTGACGGTGGCGAGTACGACCACAAGAACCCGCAATCTACTTACGGATACTACTATGGTGGCGACAGCGAGAATACAGAAAAGAAGTATAACGTCTTGGCAACAGCCTATGCTCAGTACACCAAGGACTTCAACAAGGCGAACCACTTCGACATCATGGCTGGTTACGAGTATAGCCACATGAAATATTGGGGAAACGAATGGAGCAAATCACTGTATCCTTCTACCAACGAAGGTAAGAACGACAAGGGCGAAGCTCTTGCTGGAACAGTAAAGTCGTACGACACAAAGAAGTGGAAGGGTCAGACCTATCTCGTAAGCTGGTATGGCCGTGCCAACTATTCATTGTTGGATCGTTATCTCCTTACATTCACTGCCCGTTATGACGGTTCAAGCCGTTTTTCTGACGGAAACCGTTGGGGTTTCTTCCCATCAGCAGCCTTTGCATGGCGTGTTAAAGAAGAAAGTTTCTTGAAGGATGTCAATGCTATCAGCGACTTTAAGCTTCGTCTTGGTTGGGGTAAGACAGGTCAGCAAGACACTGGTAAGGAATACTATACCCTTACTTACAAAAAGAGTACAAGCAATCACCACCTCTATCCTATCGGTGGCATTAAGAACAACCCTGGAACACTCTTTCTCCCATTGGCATACAATGACGATTTGACTTGGGAGACAACCACCACATGGAACGTCGGTATCGACTATGGTATGTTCGATCAAAGACTTACCTTAAACCTTGATGCGTATTATCGCAAGACAACCGACTTGCTCAGTACTACAACTATCTCTGCAGGTCAGAACTTTGACAATGCCCTCTTGATGAATGCCGGTACATTGGAAAATAAGGGCTTTGAAGTTGCCATCACAGGTCGTCCTATCCAGACAAAAGACTGGTTTGTAGAAGTTGGTGTCAACGCTGCCTACAACAAGAACAAGATTACCGAACTTGCTGGCGGTCGTGATATGATTGAGGCAGGTATGCAGGTTGGTGAGAATCAGCCCATCACCTATCATAAGGTAGGACAGCCAGCCAACTCTTTCTTGGTTTACCAGCAGGTATATGACGAGAACGGACGTCCTATCATGGGCTGCTACGTAGATCGCGATGGTAATGGTGTGATTGACGAGAACGACAGATACTTCTATAAGAACATCGTAGCTCCTTGGACTGGAGGTTTCAACCTTAAGGTTTCATACAAAAACTGGGATCTCGGCAGTAACTTCCGTTTCAGCTTAGGCAACTATGTCTATAACGGATATGAACAAAGTAAAGCCAATACCTCAGAACTCTACAATTCAAAGGGATATTATGAGAACGCCACAAAGGATATAACTACCTTAGGCTGGACATCATACAACTATCCTCTTACCGATTACTTTGTACAGAATGCCAGCTTCTTGAAGTGCGACAATATCACATTGGGCTACAACTTCAACAATGTATTGAAGATGGGTAAATACCATGGTATCTCAGGTCGTATCTATGCTTCATGCTCTAACGTATTTACTATCACAAAGTACAAAGGTCTTGAGCCGGAAATGACATCAGGTAAGGACAGTAATGTCTATCCACGTTGCCGCACATTCCTGCTCGGTCTCAACCTCAACTTCTAACAACTAAAAACGGATTTCAATATGAAACTCAATAAATTCAAAACAATTGCCCCGGCTGCAGCTCTTCTGCTTTCAGCAAGCTTGAGTTCTTGTATGGCAGATTTGGATAAGGGAAACATTGACCCTAATGTTGAAACGAATCCAAGCACTTTGGGCTTATACACCAAATGCTATGCGGGTCTTATTATGGAGGGCAATGACGGTAATGCCGATTTCACCATCGACGACGCTGGTAAGTCAACCCTACTCCGCAACATTTTCAACTTCAACGAGCTGCCTACCGACGAAGCTATCTGCTGGTGGTCAGACGGTGGTCTTGTGGATATCAGCTACAACAAGTACAACGCAGATACACCAACCCTG
This sequence comes from uncultured Prevotella sp., assembly GCA_900546575.1. GTDB lineage: Bacteria > Bacteroidota > Bacteroidia > Bacteroidales > Bacteroidaceae > Prevotella. The sequence goes on along the minus strand of URDM01000025.1, from coordinate 17,907 downwards.
AAGTACCTGTACTATCGTTTGATGTCTAACATTTCGTTTGAGAATAATTACTTGAACATTGATGCAGCCAAAGAGGACAAGGCCAGATATGCAGAGGTACGTGTAATTCGTGCTTACAACTATTTCTTGATGCTTGACTTCTTCGGCGACCCTGCTTTCGTTGAAAAGAGTTCATCAGAGTCACCGTATCAGGCACATACCTACAACCCTAAGTTTGAAGCAAACAAGACATACACTCGTGCTGAACTTCTTCAGTTGGGTCGTGAATTCCTCTTCAAATGGGTAGAGAAAGAATTACTCGAAGCTGAACCTGACTTGCTGCCAGCAAAACCAGAGAAAGACACCGATGCAGACTATGGACGCATAGACAAAGGTGCATGCTGGTTGCTCTTAAGCCGTCTGTACCTCAATGCCGGAACATACCTTAACAACGACGGTCAGGACAACCCTTATTGGGACAAGGCACTTCAGTACGCTGAGAATGTTATTAATTCAGACTATGCCCTCTTCGATGACAGCAAAATCTCTGAAGTAGCAAAGGCTAATGGCTATCAGCCATACGATCTGCTCTTTATGGGCGACAACGGATCGAACGGTGCAAGTTGCGAGGCTATTCTTCCTTTGATGCAAGATGGCACTACGACTCAGGGATATGGCGGTTCGCTATTCTATATAGCTGCTCTTTGGAATGATGCAATGAAGAACGTTAAAGGCAAGGATGCCGGTACCACTGAGAACGCTTGGTCGGGTATGCGCGTTCGTCCTTCATTCCTGAAGGTATTCTTTAATAATCCTTCTGTTGTAGTAAAGAAGGAGGCTGAGGATATTCGTAAAATGAAAATTGACGACCGTGCAATTTTCTGGGGAAAAGGTAACGATAAGAACGAACGCACCTTGGAACTTGGCGAAAACAAAAGTTTCTTCTCAGGTATTGTGACACCCAAGTGGAACAACAACTACGCTGAAGGTGGTACCCCACACGATAGCAAGTTTGTAGACACCGACTTCTTCCTCTTCCGTGTAGCAGAAGCCTACCTCAATGCTGCAGAGGCAGAGATGCACCTTAATGGTGAGGGTTCGGATAAGGCTAAGGGTTATATTGACAAGCTTCGCAATCGCGCCCACGCTGAAAAACATTCATCTTACACCCTTAATGACGTGCTCGACGAGCGTGCCCGTGAGTTGTACTGCGAAGGTTTACGTCGTACCGACCTGATTCGTTTCAATCAGTATGGTGGCAACAAGGCAACATACAAATGGGAGTTGAAGGGTGGCAGCGACAATGGCGCAAACTTCGACAAGACCAAGAACGTATATCCTCTCCCATCTTCAGAGATTCTTGCCAACAAGAACCTGACCCAAATTGACGGATATAACGAGTAAAAACAATTAAAGTATAATAGAAGTATAAAATAAACGCAATATGAAGAATAAATATATGATGGGTGCTCTGCTTATCGGCATCATCAGCTTATTCGCATCATGTTCGGATGACAACGACTCTAACCCAACGCTGATTCAGCCTACAGAGTTCAAATTGAATACTCCTGAATATGCCAACGGATTTATTGATTTGGAGAAATCCAAGGAGCTTAACTTTACATGGTCACAGCCTAAGTACACAGCCGACAATGCTCCTCTCAACGTAACATACGAGATACAGGTATCTCCAAAGAACTCGTTCACCGTTTCTACCGATGAAGCCGCAAACGATGAGAGTGGTGAAAAGGTTGCCGACTACGATATTCTCAGCCCGACAACACAGTATTGCAATGCTACTATCACGGCTGAAGAAATAGACAAGAGTCTGGTGCGTGTCCTTAAATTCAAGGAGAACGAAGTTCCTGCCGAGTTAGAGGTAGGTATCCGTATCAATGCTTATATAGTGGAAGGTAACAAACGTCTCAACCCAGTTATATCCAACGTTGTCACCTTAAAAGCAAAACCTTACTATATTGAGTTGAAGGATGCCACACCGATAATGTGGTATCTTGTAGGCAATATGTTTGGTGGCAAGTGGGGCGACAAGAAGGAGTCAATTGGTGATCAATCTCTTCCTATGTTCTTGAAGCCTAACTTCCGTTACGACAAGAAGACTGGTACGGGTGAGATTGAATACACCAACTACTTCCTTACAGACAATTTCACTGGTAAAGAATCTGCTTTAGCAGGTTTCAAGATTCAGTCAGACTTCGATTGGGGTCACAGTATGGACGGCGGTTCGGGCACCGATGGTGGTAATTATGACAAGATCGTCTATCGTGGTTCAACTAATTATGATGGAGGTCATATCCTTGCATCAGCAGCCGGTTACTACACGATCACATTGAACACCGCCAAGAATACAGCCACTATGGAGAAATACGAGGGCGATGTAACAGACTATGGAACTATCCAGATTGCTGGTACATTCAACGATTGGGCAGACACTCCAATGCTTCCTTACAACACTGAGGGCGTTGAGAACCACGCTTGGTACTACGTAATGGAAGTTCCTGCCGGACAGACAGTAGAATTCAAGTTCAAGATTGCTGATGGCAACGCTTGGGGTAAATCATGGGGATATGGTGCAACTAATGGAGCTATCAACATGTACGGCAAATGTGAATCAGGTGGCAACAACATCGGCTTGACAGAAGGCAAGTACGTCATCTCATTCAACGACATTACTGGTGCATTCAGTATCGTTAAATTGTAATTCATTTAAAGTATAGACAATTATGATTAAGAAAATATTATTGGGAATGACCCTGCTGATGGCAATGGTGTCATGTACCGAGGACTATACCGACTGGAGCAAACCCCAAGTCAACGCTGAGCCGAAAGCAGTAGAATTCGGTAACGGTAGTGTTACTCCAGTAGATGTCATCGATTTGGCTAATGTAACGGAAGAGAAGGTTCAAGTGGCGAGCATTGTTGCTCCCACTTCTTCCGACGCCGGTTACACACCAACCATCAAGATCAATTTGGGCGACAAGACCTTCGACATTGACAATGACGGCAAGATGGCAACAGCCGATTTGGCATCATACATCGCAGAAACGTGGGGCAAGCGCCCAATTGAGCGTGACATCAATGCTACGCTTGACGCATGGATTAGCAACGGTTCTACAGTTGTAAAGATGGCAACATCTGAAACATTCCAGGTAAAGGCCATCCCTGTAGCTCCAGTTATCGATGAGGGTTACTACCTCGTAGGCGATATGTTTACTGTCAAAGACGTTGATGATGCCGTAGTCTTTGACGGTTGGAATAATGTAAGTGCTAAGCAGGCATTCAAGCACAGCGACAGGGATGTATATGACGATCCTATCTTCACCCTCACGTTCGAAACAACCAAGGCAAACCAGTACTGGAAGATTATTCCTAAGAAGAACATTGATGCTGATAACTTCTGGGCTGATGGCGTAGTAGGACCTAAGGAAAACGGAAGCGTCAGCATGGAAGGTCTGTTGACAAGCGATAATCCTGGTGCTGGTACGATTGCAGAGCCTGGCAAGTACAAGCTCACTCTCAACATGATGGACTATTCTTATACCATTGAGAAAGTGATGTACGATCCGTTCATCTACTTCATCGGCAGTACAGACGGTTGGAAATCAAATGACCAGAAGCTTGCTCTCGTAAATGAAGAGACGGGTACATATACCGGTTTCGTATATATAGCCGATCCTAACGGTGCTGGCTTTGAGTTCAAGTTCCAGCGTGAGCAAGGAATCTGGGAAACCGCTATCGGTGCAAGCACATTCATGACATTCAAGGGAGCTGCTAAAGACCCCAAACACGAAAACAACCTCGGTGTAAATGCAGGAGTAGGAGTTTACTACATAGACATCAATCTCTCTGAAAGCACTATCACAGCCACTAAGGTTGAGACCATGGGTATGGTTGGTGGATTCCAAACACCGGAACCGGGATGGCATGAGAAAGAGCCTCTTCCAATGACATGGAATGCCGAGGAGTATTGCTTTGAGGTAACCGATGCCGGAATTGCAGATGGCGTAGAATGGAAGTTCAACGTAAATAAGAGCTGGGACATCAGCCTCGGTGGAACTATCAACAAACTGGAAGTTAATAGCAATAAAAACCTTAAGGTTGCAGGCAACACCGTAAAGCTGTATCCTACAAGAAAGACTAAGGACAATATCTACTGCACAGTAGAGTAATCATAGCCACTTACATTTGATTTAACATCAGGCGGTTCTCATGATATGAGAGCCGCCTTTTTTGTTGTTCATCCGAAACATAGAGTGATTTTACATCCAGCATGCAATGGAAGGAATATAGTATTAAATGGCAAAGTAATATAATATTAAATGGCAAAGTATATATATAATAAATCATCAAGTAATACTATATTACTTTTCGATAACTTCTCGTACGAGCAAGGGGTATCAGTTGCGATGTAGAACAATATTAATGTCTATGTTAATATGGAGATAGCATCATGCGTAAAAAATCCCCCAATGAGGGATAAAAATGCTTAAATTCATCCCTCATTAAGGGAACTTTTTGGAAGAATTCATCCCTCATTGAGGGATTATTTGTATCTTTGCCGCAGTTTTAAACGATATTCATCTAAAAGAGCAAGATATGATAGAAAATAAACTATATGAATATATGGCGGAGCTGCTGAAACGTACTCCGCTTGATTTCATCAGATATAAATATGATGAAATCAACTGGAATGGCCGATTAATAGGTATCGTGGGACCGCGAGGCGTTGGAAAATCCACCATGATACTTCAGCGCATCAAGCTATCTAAGGAAGGTCATCACCTGTATGTATCTGCCGACAACATCTATTTTTCCGATCATTCCTTGATTGAGTTCGCCGACGAGTTTATCAAGGAGGGTGGTACACATCTTTATATAGATGAAATTCACAAATATGCAGGTTGGAGCAGAGAACTGAAACAGATTTACGACATGCACCCATCCCTGAACCTTATCTTTACTGGTTCATCGGTCTTGGACATCAAGAAGGGCGAAGCTGATCTGAGCCGTCGGGCACTGATGTATATGATGCAAGGTTTGTCATTCAGGGAATACTTGCAACTTTTTGAAGGAATTAAGGTCAGAGTTTTCAGCCTCGACGAAATACTCAATCACCAGGTAGAGATTCCAGAGTTAGAACATCCATTGCCGGTTTTCAGAGCGTACCTTGACCATGGCTATTATCCATTTGCCATAGAGGGAGATTTTACACAGAGAATGCTGCAAGTGATAGATCAGACGGTAGAAGTTGACATTCCGCAATATGCTGATATGAAAGCCTCTACAGCACGCAAGCTAAAGCGTATGCTCGTCATCCTTTCTGGGTTGGCTCCCTATAAGCCAAGCGTAGAGAACCTTGCTACAGAAATCGGGGTAAGCAAGAACAACGTGCCAGATTATCTCGTCTATCTGGAACGTGCTGGAATGATAGGTCTGCTCAGAGATGATACTTCGGGGATGCGCAATCTTGGAAAGGTAGAAAAAGTCTATGTCGATAACCCAAGCCTAATGTCAGTACTCACCTCTAATCCAAATATTGGAAATATAAGGGAAACTTTCTTCTACAATCAGATGAGAGAAAAACAAGGTGTTACTTCCTCTAAGGTTTCCGACTTTACCATTGGTGATTATACCTTTGAGATTGGCGGAAGGAAGAAAGGTAAAAAGCAGATAGAGGATGTAAAAAATGGACGTATTGTAAAAGACGATATAGAGACGGGGCATGGAATCATCATCCCTCTCTGGTACTTCGGAATGAATTATTAATGTGCCAGGAAACAAGATTTATCCTATCAGGAAAGCCATCATCATAACATACGATGAAGAAGCATGAAATCATAAAGAAAATGCAAACGATTACGCAACCCATTTGTACGTTTACACATTATTTATATATATAGATAAAGGAATTATGCGTAAATTTGGAGTAGAATAATACAACAGTACTTTCAAAATCATATACAGCTACTACCGCATAGGTTTATTAAGGTTTTACACGTTTTAATTTAGGTTGGAAGAGATTGCTCGCAGTAAGAGAGTAGTCTCTTCATTTTTTTTATTTAGCACTGGCATGCAAACGTTTGCGCATTCCATTTGCACGTTTGCACAATATTTGTATACATCAGTAATGGAATTTGACGTAACTTTGGGGCATAAAACAATTAGGTTTATATAGTTGCGTGATGCAAGTAGTTGTAACCGGATAAGCAGTCATTTAATATATTGAACTTTCGCAAGTTCAGAAGTTATAGAATTTAAAGAAGTTATAGAATTTAAAGCCGTATGTCTTATAGCTGAATATTCAGCAAAAAGAGTAATGGCTATAAATTCTAGCGACCGTAGGGAGCGCTAACTCCTTTAACTTCTGAATTCTCTGAACTTGCGAAAGTTCAGTAATATATAGAAAAGTAGTAGTAAGCAATTAATCCAAAAGTAACTAAAAACAGAACATGAAGAAAATTTACACGACACTCGTTGCCCTTATGGCATCACTAAGCATGCAGGCTCAAGGCTGGCCCGCCAACTACGACGGAGTGATGCTGCAAGGATTCTATTGGAACTCATACCGAGCATCCAAATGGAGCAATCTTGAAGCCCAGGCCGACGATCTTGCACCATACTTCAATCTTGTATGGATTCCGCAGAGCGCCAACTGCGGCAGCGGAAACTCTATGGGATACGACGACCTCTACTGGTTTAGCAATTACAACAGCTCGTTTGGAAACGAAAAGGAACTCCGCAGCCTCATCAAAACTTTCAAATCCAATGGCATCGGAACCATCGCCGACGTGGTTATCAACCATCGCAAGAACGTATCCAACTGGGTGGATTTCCCTATGGAAACCTACAAGGGCGTGACTTACGAGATGAAATCCACCGACATCTGCGCCAACGATGACGGCGGCAAAACCAAGGAATGGGCTAACGAAAACGGCTACAAGCTCAGCAGCATCAACGATACCGGCGAAGACTGGAGCGGCATGCGCGACCTTGACCACAGCAGCCAGAACGTGCAGACCATCGTAAAGGCTTATCTCGACATGCTCCTCAACGACTTCGGATACGCCGGATTCCGCTACGACATGGTGAAGGGATACAGCGGCAAATACACGGGCATCTACAACGATGCTACCAAACCTACCTATTCCGTAGGAGAATATTGGGATGGAAATGTATCTGTAGTCAAGAACTGGCTCAACGCCACCAAGGTGAATGGCAACATCACAAGTGCAGCCTTCGACTTCCCTATCCGCTACGTGGTGCGCGACGCCATCAAAGCCAACTGGTCGACCGTAAAGACCGATGGCCTGGCTAACGACCCTGCTTACAAGCAGTATGCCGTAACCTTCGTGGAGAATCACGACACCGAATACCGCTCAAGCAAAGAGCCACAAGACCCAATCAAGAAGGACACCCTTGCCGCCAACGCCTACATTCTGGCTTCATGCGGCACACCATGCGTGTTCTACAAGCACTGGCAAGCCTACCCCACCGACATCAAGATGATGATCAACGCCCGCCACATTGCTGGCATTACAAATACCAGCAATACTACATTCAACGTGAGAGTAGCCGCAAACTGCAACGTCTTGAAGACCGAAGGTTCAAACGGTACGTTGTACGCCGTGATGGGAGCCAATGCCAACAACTACAAAGCTCCTTCGGGATTCACCGAAATACTGCGTGGCTATCACTACCGCTACCTGCTCAGCAACAGCAGCAACATAGCATGGATTGACCTGCCATCGGGACATTATGACGATGTACAGAAGGCTCGCCTTACAGCAGTAAGCAACAAGCAGGGAGCGCAACTGGTGTACACCACCGACGGAACCGAACCTACTGCCAAAAGCCGTAAGGCTGCAAGCGGCACAACAATAGACATCCCTATGGGCACAACAACGCTCAAGGTGGGACTGCTCACCGGCTCTACCGTGTCGGCTGTAGCTACCCGCACATACGACATTTCAAAGCCTGAGGCATTCACTCCGTACGACATTAACGTATACGTAAACGTTGACCAGGTGGGATGGAAGAGCTTGAACTTCTGGGCGTGGGAAAGCCAGTCGGGCATTAATTTGACAACAAAAGGCATATGGCCTGGCGATGCCGTGACTGCAACCAAGACAATTGCAGGCAAGAAGTGGTACTACAAGACCTACAGTATAGCCAAGCGCAACGACATGGTGTCGTTGGTGCTCAATACTGGAACGGGTAAACCACAGACCATCGACATAAGCAATCTGGACAAAGACACATACATAGAGATTACGACCGACAAAGACGGACAAGGCTATTACAACGTAAAAGACGTGACCGACCAGATTTCTACCGGAGTAAATGTGCTGACTGTAGACAAGCAGAAAGCCTCAACCATCTGGTACGACTTGCAAGGACGCCGCTACAACCAGCGCCCATCACTACCTGGAATATACATCAATGGCGGAAAAAAGATAATGATAAGATAACTATTTGAACTTTAGCAAGTTCAGAAGTTATAGAATTTAAAGAAGTTATAGAATTTAAAGCCGTATGTCTCATAGCTGAATATTCAGCAAAAAGAGTAATGGCTATAAATTCTAGCGACCGTAGGGAGCGATAACTCCTTTAACTTCTGAATTCTCTGAACTTGCGAAAGTTCAGTAACTATTAAAACGATAAGTATAATATGCAAATATCGCACATGCAGTAAATAATTGTTACAAATGAAAAATCGATTATAGAGATTTCATAGGGGTTTTTATAGGTTTTGACAATTGCCTAATAGCTTGAAAACACACAAAAAGGGCTTCTTTGTCTTCCAAACGACAACATTTGGAATGCAAAGAAGCCCTTTTTGCGTTGTAAAGGGTTACAATCGAAGAGCAAAAGTTGTCCTTCGGGAGAGCTAAAGTTGTCCTTCGAGAGAGCTAAAGTTGTCCTTTTGCAAAGAAAAGGAGTCCTTTTAAGCCTGCGCTTTTTGCTCACTCAGCCCTACAATCTCCATAACCTGATGTATATAAACGCTTTAAGCCCTGCACGCTCAAAACTCAAGAATTTCGCACCAAAGATTTCCCGGTGCGTTCAACTCGCAGTATTGAGCGATAAAAATGCAAATATAAGAGACACGGGGAAAGCCGAAATCAAAAATTACGCTATAATTTTGCTATAAATTTGGTGGTTCGGAATAAACGCTATAACTTTGCGTAGTAATAGCGCATATTATCGGAATAAATAAATACACTATAAATATATATGTATAGAACAAACACTTGTGGAGAGCTGCGTCTCTCCGATGCCGGCAAGACCGTAACGCTTGCCGGATGGGTACAGCGCGTTAGAAAGATGGGCGGAATGGCATTTGTTGACCTGCGCGACCGCTATGGCATCACACAGCTTGTCTTCAACGACTCTGACGACTGCGAGCTTTGTGCACGTGCAGGCAAGCTCGGACGCGAGTACTGCATTCAGGTGACTGGCGTTGTCAATGAGCGCGAGAGCAAGAACGCCAACCTTCCTACCGGCGACATCGAAATCATCGCTACCGAACTGAACATCCTTTCGGAGAGCGCAACACCTCCTTTCACTATCGAGGACAACACCGACGGCGGCGACGACATCCGTATGAAGTACCGCTACCTCGACTTGCGCCGTCCTACCGTGCGCAAGAACTTGGAGCTGCGCCACCGCATGACAATCCTCATACGCAACTTCCTCGACGCTCAGAACTTCATCGAGGTTGAGACTCCTATACTTATCGGTTCTACACCGGAGGGCGCACGCGACTTCGTTGTGCCTTCGCGCATGAACCCAGGTCAGTTCTATGCTCTGCCACAGAGCCCGCAGACTCTGAAGCAGCTGCTCATGGTGAGCGGATTCGACCGCTACTTCCAGATAGCCAAGTGCTTCCGCGACGAAGACCTTCGTGCCGACCGTCAGCCAGAGTTCACACAGATCGACTGCGAGATGTCGTTTGTCGACCAGGACGACGTAATCAACCTCTTTGAGGACATGGCACGCCATCTGTTCAAGGAGATTCGTGGCGTAGAGCTGCCTGCCAAGCTTCAGCAGATGACATGGCACGAGGCAATGCGCCGCTTCGGTAGCGACAAGCCCGATCTGCGCTTCGGCATGGAGTTCGTAGAGCTCATGGACGACCTCAAGGGCACCGGCACATTCTCAGTATTCAACGACGCTGCATACATCGGAGGTATCTGCGTGCCAGGCTGCGCCAACTATACACGCAAGCAGCTCGACCAGCTTACCGACTTCGTAAAGCGTCCGCAGGTAGGCGCCAAGGGCTTGGTATACATCAAGTATAACGAGGACGGCACCGTGAAGTCGTCGGTCGACAAGTTCTACTCGCCCGAGGTACTTGCCAAGGTGAAGCAGACAACAGGCGCCAAGGACGGCGACCTCGTGCTCATCCTTTCAGGCGACAATGCCAACAAGACACGCGTTCAGCTCTGCACATTGCGTCTGGAGATGGGCGACCGTCTCGGACTGCGCGACAAGAACAAGTTCGAGTGTCTGTGGATTATCGACTTCCCACTGTTCGAGTGGAGCGACGAGGAGCAGCGCCTTATGGCAACTCACCACCCCTTCACTATGCCTAACCCCGACGACATACCATTGCTCGACTCACATCCGGAGCAGGTACGCGCCAAGGCTTACGACTTCGTATGCAACGGTATCGAAGTTGGCGGCGGAAGCCTGCGTATCCACGACAGCAAACTGCAGGAGAAGATGTTCGGCATTCTCGGTTTCACCGAAGAGCGTGCCATGGCACAGTTCGGATTCCTCATCAATGCATTCAAGTATGGAGCACCTCCTCACGCAGGACTCGCTTTCGGTCTCGACCGCTTCGTTTCAATCATGGCAGGACTCGACTCAATACGCGACTGCATAGCATTCCCGAAGAACAACAGCGGACGCGACGTTATGCTCGACGCACCATCAGCAATCGACCAGAAACAGCTTGATGAACTGCAACTCAAAGTTGACCTACGTCAAGAAAATTAAACGAATATAATGAAAAGCTCGCTTCGGCGGGCTTTTTTCATATATTTGTTATCCTTTTGCAAAAATATTTGACTAATTTTGCAAACGTATAAAAAAGACAAACGCTAACGAGAAGCGTTATATTAATGTTTGAACTTTCGCAAGTTCAGAGAATTCAGTAGTTAAAGGAGTTAAGAAGTTAAGTCAAATGCTTTTAATGCTATAAATCAAGCAAAAAAAACTAATGGCTTAACTCCATAGCAACCGTAGGTCGCGATAACTCCTTAACTTCTTAACTACTTTCGCTTGCGAAACTTAAATTAATGTTATTTACATAAAATTATGGCAGAAAAGAAAGCAACAGAAAAGAAAACAACTGCAGCCAAGAAAACTACTGCAGCTAAGGCAACCACTACAAAGCGTGCAACCTGCAAGAAGGCTGTAGAGGTAGCAGTAAGCGCAGAAAACGCTGGTTTCCGTGCCGGTGATGTATACCAGGCATTGGTAGCTGCAGGCAAGGCTATGAGCGTAGCCGAGATAGCTAAGGCCGCAAAGATTGCTACTGAGGAAGTTTACCTCGGTACAGGATGGCTCTTGAAAGAGGGCAAGGTAAAGAATGAGGACAACCTCGTTACTTTGGCCTAATGTAAAATAGAATAACCGTTTCTATCTTATAAGAAAGATAGCTGCATGCATATCGTATGTATGATATGTGTGCAGCTTTCTTTTTGTCCTGATGATATGCGCGAAACAAGCAAATACGCCAACGAAATAATCAGTGTGCTGTGCGAAGCCGGCGACAACGGACTGCCTGTTCGCAAGATTGCATTGCATGTATTCAATACGTGCAACACCCTGTTCGCGCCCGTACTCATCGACGACGTACACCACGATGTTCGCATTTGGCTCAAAGCCAATTCACAATCTACAGACTCGCTTGTGTGCCGTTGCGACAAGCGCGGATACTACAAAATCAACACATCGTCGCAAACAGCACAGCAACTGATGCTGCAATTCTGCGACGACAACCACGAACCGTCGCTACACGAAGAACAACAGAACAGCCAACCCGAAATGGGCTTTTTGTTCGACGATATGCTATAAAAGCAAATAAAAACACAGTTTTCTGAAAACCATAGCCTAAAAAGTTTCTGATGTAGCCAATTTTTCCTATCTTTGCAAGATAAACAACAAACTTTTTTATGGCTCGAGTAAGTAATCATCTTGTTATTATGGCAGGCGGAGTAGGCAGCAGATTCTGGCCTATGAGCACAGCCGACCGCCCGAAGCAGTTCATCGACATCCTTGGTGTCGGTCGATCGCTGCTGCAACTTACATACGACAGGTTCAAGGGCATATGCCCGCCCGAGAACGTGTGGATAGTGACAAATAAGAAGTATGCCGACGTCGTGCGCGAACAACTGCCCGAAGTGAAGGCCGAAAACATATTGCTCGAGCCTTGCCGACGCAACACCGCACCATGCATTGCTTACGTAAGCTGGCGCATAAAGTCGCAAGATCCAAGGGCCAACGTGGTGATAACACCGAGCGACCACATCGTTACCGACACCGAAGAGTTCAGACGCATCATACGCCAATGTATGAATTTCACGTCCGAAACCGACGCCATCGTGACGCTCGGCATGACTCCTACACGTCCCGAAACGGGCTACGGATATATCCAGGCAGACCTCTCTACAGCCTCGCCACGCAACAAGGAGATATACCGTATCGACTCGTTCCGCGAGAAGCCCGACTACGAAACCGCCAAGGAATACATCTCTCATAAGAACTATTTCTGGAATGCAGGCATCTTCGTGTGGAGCGTTTCCACCATTGTCAACGCCTTCCGCGTGTACAGCCCTACTATAAGCAAGGTGTTCGAAGGCATGCTCGACATATACGGCACGCCCGAAGAACAGCCCACAATAGACAGCCGCTATCCCGAATGCGACAACATATCGGTAGACTACGCCATCATGGAGAAGGCCGAGGAGATATTCGTCTGTCCGGCAAACTTCGGCTGGAGCGACCTCGGAACATGGACTTCGCTCATGGAGCAGACCCACAAAGACCTCTACGGCAACGCCCTCATAGGCGAGAACATACACATGATAGACTCACACAACTGCATTGTACACACCACAGAGGAGAAGAAAGTGGTGGTGCAGGGACTCGACGGCTACATCGTAGCCGAAAAAGACAACCAGCTGATTGTGTGCAAACTGTCGGAAGAACAGCGCATACGACTGTTTGCAGAAGAATAACCAATAGAATAAATGGAAACTAACAATACGAAAGAAGAACAGATACTAATCAGAATAACGGGCAACGACCGCCCAGGTCTGACCACATCCATAATGGAAATCCTTGCCAGCAAGGATGCAAAGATATTGGACATAGGCCAGGCAGACATACACTCCACACTGTCGCTGGGCATCCTCATACGCATAGACGAGAATGCTTCGGGTCAGGTAATGAAAGAACTGCTGTTCAAAGCCACCGAACTGGGAGTGAACATCGGATTCGCACCCGTCACCGACGACGAATACGAGAACTGGGTAAACGGCCAGGGCAAGAACCGATTCATACTCACACTCATCGGCAGGTCGCTTTCGGCAAAGCAGATAGAAGCCGCTACAAGAGTCATAACCAACCAGGGACTCAACATCGACTCCATACTGCGACTCACCGGACGCATGAGCATAAAGCACCCGGAACGCAACGTGCGTGCCTGCATCGAGTTCTCGCTGCGCGGCACACCCACCGACCGCGCAGCCATGCAGGAGGAACTTATGCACATATCTTCGGAAATGGAGATTGACTTCTCGTTCCAACGCGACGACATGTATCGCCGTATGCGCCGACTCATCTGCTTCGATATGGACTCCACACTCATCCAGACCGAGTGCATCGACGAACTTGCCGAGCGCGCAGGTGTAGGCGCTGAGGTGAAGGCTATCACCGAAAGTGCCATGCGTGGCGAGATAGATTTCAAGGAGAGTTTTACACGTCGCGTGGCACTACTGAAAGGTTTGGACTCAAGCGTGTTTGAAGACATAGCCGTACATATGCCCATCACCGAGGGCGTAGACCGCCTCATGGCTGTGCTGAAGCGTTGTGGCTACAAGATAGCCATACTCAGTGGCGGCTTCACTTATTTCGGCGAATTCCTGCAGCGCAAGTACGGCATCGACTACGTCTATGCCAATGAACTGGAGATTGACGACAACGGCAAGCTCACCGGACGCTACGTTGGCGAGATAGTAGACGGACACCGCAAGGCCGAACTGCTCAAACTCATAGCCCAGGTGGAGAAGGTCAATCTGGCACAGACTATTGCTGTAGGCGATGGAGCCAACGACTTGCCAATGCTTGGCGAAGCCGGTCTGGGCATAGCGTTCCATGCAAAGCCCCGCGTTGTGGCGAATGCAAAGCAGAGCATCAACACCATCGGCATCGACGGCGTGCTCTACTTCCTCGGCTTCAAGGACAGCTATCTCGGTGAGCAGGGTAGATTTTAATATAATAATTGCAAAAAAATGCCCATTTTGTGCCCAAGACATAAATCTTTTTGTAATTTTGCAGAGTTATTTCATTAACAACAAAAAAATTAGAAAAGAAAATGAAGAGAATATTTATAGTGTTTGCCATGCTCATCGCATGCGTCAGCATGACAATGGCACAAGAGAAACAGGCTTCAATCAAGTTTGAGAAGATAAACTACAACTTCGGAAAATTCTCTGAGAAAGAGCCAGTACAGAAGTGCGTATTCACATTCGTCAACCAGGGCACAGCACCGCTGGTGATCAACCAGGCTATCGCAAGCTGCGGATGCACCATCCCCTCGTTCACCAAGACTCCTATCAAGCCGGGTGAGAAGGGTGAGATAAAGGTGACATACAACGGTCGAGGCACATTCCCGGGACACTTCAAGAAAACCATTACGGTAAGATCAAACGGCGTAACCGAGCTTACACGTCTGTATATCGAAGGCGTAATGGAAGAAGCAAAATAAAAAGCACTTTCTACAGACGGTCTTACATCAGGACCGACATCACATAAAGGCAGGATACGCACATAACAACCGCGCACCCTGCCTTTTTTCGTTTACTACACAATCCTTATCACTGAGAGCTTATGGTTTTCTACTTTTCGTGCACCGGCAACACCCGCTGGGCAGCCAAAAGAATAAAATACTTCACCGGTGACGACATCATCGACATCGCAGCCGAATGCAAGAAGCATGGCGGCAGCGACAAAATCCACGAATATACGCTTGATTCGGATGAGTCAATCGGATTCCTCTTTCCCGTACATGGATGGCGACCGCCACTCATGGTGAGAGAGTTTATAGCCAATCTGCGCATCACCAACGCCCAAGGACGCTACTGCTACATAATATGCACAGCCGGCGACACCGTGGGCGAAGCCGTCGACATATTCCAGAAAGACCTGGCTGCCATCGGACTGAAGGCCGACAGCGCCATATCGCTTATCATGCCCGAATCGTATGTAGGCCTGCCCTTCATGGATGTAGACGAAGAGAAGAAGGAAATCCAGAAGAAAATGCATGCCAACCACATGATATGCGCATTCGTCGACCACATTATCGACAAGGACCGCGGAATATTCAAGATAACCAGAGGACACTGGCCTCGAATCAACAGCCGCTTGATCGGCCACGCTTTCATCAAATGGATTATAGGCGACAGCAAGTTTCGTGTAGACCCGCAACGCTGCATACATTGCGGCAAGTGTGCCAGTGTCTGCCCCACCGACGACATAGAATGGAGCAAGGGCGAATGCCCAGAATGGAAACACAACGGCAAGTGCCTATCGTGCTTTGCCTGCTACCACCACTGCCCCACCCGTGCCATAGAATACGGCAACCGCACCAAGGACAAGGGACAATACTATTACGAACATTTCGAGCGCAATATCTAAGACTACCATTTCTGAAAACGGCAGACAATCAGCCTCGAAAACAAAAACAGGAAAAGTATAATAACAAAAAAATCGGGTGCCTCACGGCATCCGACTTTCAAAAACAAACTACTTAAAAACTAATCTACTAAAACAAATCAAAAAAATCTTCGCTACATTTAGCGTTATTCTTTACACGATGGCAAAATTAATAATATTTTCCATTGCTGCAAAAAAAAAACGGAAAAAAAATAACTAAAAAGTTGCATTTTCACGTTTTTTCATAGTTTAAGTGACGTTTCGAAGCATAACAAGGCCCAAATACAAGCAAACCGTAACATATATTCAAATAATACTAATAGAACAATAATAAAGAAATGAGACATCTACTGAAACCCCTGCTGGCACTTGCGCCTATCACAACGATGGCTGCACAGCGCCCCAACATCATCTACATCATGACCGACCAACAGACAGCTACCGCCATGAGCTGCCTTGGCAACACCGACCTTCACACCCCTAACATCGACCGACTGGCTGCCGCTGGCGTGACATTCACCAACGCCTACTGCTCGTCGCCGCTCAGCGGACCATCGCGCGCATCAATGTTCACGGGGTACATGGCTCACGAACTGGGAGTGGAGCGCAACGGCACACCCATACCCGACTCCGTACGCACGCGCACACTCGGCACACTCGTGGGCGAAGCCGGATACGAATGCGCCTACGCCGGAAAATGGCACGCCCATACAGCCTCAATACCCGACGGTGAATTCGGATTCCGCAACATACACAATCACGACGATACCGGACTAGCTGAAGCATGCGTCGACTTCCTCAACAGCCACAGCAAGCCCCAACGCCCCTTCTTCCTCGTGGCATCGTTTGACAATCCGCACAACATATGCGAGTTTGCACGCCAGCAGGACCTGCCCTTTGCCGACATCACCGTGCCTGACGTGAGCGAGTGTCCGGGTCTGCCTGCCAACTACGCCATCAGCCCCTACGATGCCGACATCATACAGCGCGAGAAGTCGCTCAACTATTCGGGCTACCCTACAACATCGTACACCGACGACGACTGGCGCCGTTACCGCTACGCCTACTACCGACTGGTGGAGCATGTGGACAAGGAGATAGGCAAGATTGTGGATGCTATCGACAAGAATTCGCTTTGGCGCAACACCGTAGTGATATTCACGAGCGACCACGGCGACGGCACCAGCGCCCACCACTGGAACCAAAAGTCGGCACTTTACGACGAAGTGACCAACATTCCGATGATAGTTGTATTACCTGGCAAGAAGAACGCCGGCAAACAACTGCCCCAACTCATCAACAACGGTCCCGACTTCTTTGCCTCGATATGCGACTGGACAGGTGCCGACAAGCCTAAAGGCACACGTGGAGTGTCCTACCGCAACATTGCCGAAAGCGGCAACGCCAACGCACAGCACCAGCCTTACGTAGTGACGGAGACCCTCTTTGACAAGGGAGCGGGCACACTGGGATGGTCGGTACGCACGCCCGACTTCAAGTATGTGCTCTACGACAAGGGACGCTATCGCGAACAGCTCTACGATATGCGCCGCGACCGTGGCGAGACACGCAACCTTGCAGTGGAGAAAGCATACGCCGAAACGCTGTCGCAGCACCGCCGTATACTCGAAGAGTGGATGCAG
The DNA here is from genome assembly GCA_900546575.1 of uncultured Prevotella sp. Lineage (GTDB taxonomy): Bacteria > Bacteroidota > Bacteroidia > Bacteroidales > Bacteroidaceae > Prevotella. Next base: position 322 of record URDM01000025.1, on the reverse strand, counting down.
CAGTATGGCGTAAAATCGTCGCGCGCCGACGTTCCTTACGTGCCACGAAAGAAGTAAAAAACATATCGCTTACAAAATGTAGTCCTTTTGCATTGCAAAAGGGCTCGTTTTGAAGTGCAAAAGGACTACATTTGCAAAGCACTATGCAAATAGCTTGAAAGTAAGAAAAGTCAGACGGTATATATACAATTATTTGGCAACAGCAAAAAGCGGTTTACCTTAAAATGCTTACAGGCATAAAAAAAGGGGGTGTGTCAAAACGACGCATCCTCTTTTTTTACAAACAAAGCCCCGACTTTCACAAGCCAGGGCTTTGTCATGT
>URDM01000024.1 GCA_900546575.1 uncultured Prevotella sp. | reverse complement strand
CTACAGAATTTATCAAGAACACGTTGCCGACAAGCCGACGCATATACAGTTTCACCTCGGTTGCAGACACTTTCTACCAATTTACATACTGCCTCCAAATTACCTTGCATGACAACATTTCCCGTAAGTTCATCAATAGCCTCAGGACTGCCCCCAGTACGGTATGTAATAACTGGTGTGCCACATGCCAATGCCTCAAGATTGGTTGTCGGCATATTATCCTCCAAGGTAAGATTCAAAAAGGCATCTGCCAAAGAATAAAGTCCACACAAGTCGGTTACATTTTCTGTACGTCTGATGCCTATAACTCCTTTTGGAAGCGATTTCATTCGTTTCTCATCAAGTCCGACAAGGACAATTACATATTTATCGTCCAACAAACTTCTCAACTGAAGAAAATCTTCAAAGCCCTTACGCCACCAGTTAGATGCGACACCGAGCAGAACACGTTTGCCTGATGGTATATTGTATTTTTCCATTATTGCTTTCGTGTCCGTTTGTGGTTTAAAGACATTAATATCTATACCATTATATATTTGCTGTATTCTACAATCCTTCAAAAATGATTGTCGCAGATCACCTTCAAGCCATTTACTAACTGGAACAAGCGTAAGGTTGGGAACAGATAGAAATGCCTGTTTCTTCATATCATAATTACGATACGAGCAGTCAAGCAATAAGCTTGCAGGATAAGAACGCTTTTGTGGACAAAATTCACAATGAGTCTTCCACCTATCGCAATGCACATACATATAATGAGCGCAGTGCCCCGTATACGGCCAGCAATCATGCAGAGTCCATACCACCGGCTTGTTTGCTTGTGAAAAGAAAGAAAAAAGTTCAGGATAGTTAAGATAATATCCATGTATGTTGTGCAGGTGGATAATGTCAGGATTCAATTGCTCAACATAGTTCAAGAGTTGTATTGTTGCCCTTTTCGACATGAGTCCGTGATTGTCGAACAATCGCGAGCCAACTCCGTGTATACGCTCGTCCATCATGCTTCCTATATGATACAATTGTGAGCTACTTGGATTTGCCCAACGACCATACGCCACATGACTTTCCCAGCCATGCGACATTACAACATTACCTATACCCTCAGCTATCTTTCCGTGCGACCCCCAATTGGCTGTGATATTTATCTGTAGAAGTTTTTTGGTCATTAATACGTCTTATTACAACTTAAAAAATATTTCACATGGGCTATAGGCCAAAACGGTTCGAAATGTCTACGGTTAATAACCTTGCCACCAAAAGAATAATAATGTTTGTAGTCAGACTGCGAAAATACATATTTATATTTCTGACATGCTATAGAGATAGACAGGTCGTTGGCTTGAGTCAACTTGCCATAAGGAAATGCAAAATAATCACAAGGCACACCAGTATGATTCTCTATAACTTCCTTACAAGTGTTTATCTGATACTCCAATATCTGTTTATTGTCGGAGTTCACCATATAATGGTCCATGGTATGCGCACCTATGATATGTCCTCTTTTTGACAATTCACATATATGGTTCCATCGCATAGGACGCTTGTCAGGTGTCATCACTACATTATCGTCAAAATTCTGGATATAGTCCTCATCGCCCTCCACATAGTTAGGATTGATAAAGAACAACGCATTAGTGCCAAACTCCTCAAGTATTGGTGCAAACACATCATAATCGTCCATAAAACCATCGTCAAAAGTAAATGCCACCAAAGGTATGGAAGGGCGTTGACGCTCCATGATCATCCGTACAGCATCTTCTATTCGTATAAAAGTAACACTCTCAGACAACTCTGTCAGCATTTTTCGGAAAGCATCAGCATCACTCTTCTTCTCTATACGGTGACCATTGAGAATATGTATACCAGGTTGAGGAACCGAGAAGCCCCCCAACGCATCAAGCACTCTGGCACGAAGCCACGTTCTAAGTACAAACAACTTACTATTGTTCATCATTTACTACTTTGTCTATTACTCCAAGTTGATAGTAAATATTCCACTTCCTATCTATTTCATTAAACGCATTTATGCGTGTTTTATTTCTTGATTCTTCGTCTTTATTTATCCATAATTCTATTTTGGCTTTCATGTCTGCCATATTGTCCTTTTTAAAAAAGTCACCAGTTTCACCTGGAATGATTGCTTCAAATTCTGGATTTTGATATTTAAAATCATCATGAGTAAGAACAGGACAACCAAAGCTCAAAGCATGTATGGCTGTTAAGCCAACATTTCCTGGCGACAAACATACATCGGCATTAAAGAACATCTCTCCTATAATCCGTTCGTCATAACAAGGGCCGTACAACCATGTTTGGTCTGCTATGCCAAGACGTTCAGCAAGTTTATCAAGTGCTACATTTTCAACATCCTTACCTAAAAAGACTGCGTTTACTATTACACCTTCTGACTTGAATTGAGCTATACAGCGAAGTACGAGATCCAATTTTTTCCATTTTTGAATTCGTCCACAATATATGATTGTCGGGCAATCATTCTTAAAATGATCACGATAAATATTTGATGGACTTAATTCCGAACGTATTTTCAGGTCTTTGTCGGTATCAAGTGAATTTGCAATACAATACATCTTATCAGGATTGAAACCCTCTCTCTCCATCAACTTTATTGAATACTCATTGTATACCATCAACTTTGTATATAACGAATAGTAAAGACGCTTTATAAGCCTCTTTACAAACCCTTCTCTGCCATACCATCCATGTGTCCACGCCACAGTCTGCTTGCCCAATATTCTGCATAAAAGGAGTAAAAGCCAAGATGACAAACTATAAGGCTCACCATCCATAAAATACATATCATAATTTCCGAACACAAGCCTTAACGATTTGGATTGCCAATAGAAGTTTCGTATAAAGCGGTTATTCAATGTAGTCACATATCCTTTCAAAGCATTATAATCAAAAGTTTTTATTGGCAGACGCATATGGTCGCCAAAATAAAAACTTGACATAAATCTATCATCTATAGCCTTGAATATAGGAAAACGATAGTGTGGACCTATATTAAAAATAAAGCAAAGTCTTTTATTTTTCTTATATTGTTTCATTTCTATGTGTATTTATTTTTCTTTAGCACATACTACCAATAACATCAATATCAACAATCCATTTGACAACATGGTTGTGAACAATGAGACATTCAGAAAATATGCTATAGTAGGCATAAACATAATAAACATATCTGATTTCTTGTATCTTGCTGATATTGAATTGATGAGCATCAGAATTACAGTAAAGAAGACTCCTATTATTATTATACCAACCAAACCACAAGCCGCAACACCATCGGTAAGGAAAAAATTAGCATTGGCATTCTGGCTACCATAAGCTACAACTTTTCCCAATGGCTCTGAGTATGGGTATGCTTCGGTAATATAATTAACAATATTAATGTGCGAATAGTATGTGTACGGATTCTCATTAAAGAAGTGAATATAGAACTGAGTAAGCCAGCCTGCAACGCATACAGTACGCAACAAGACGATAGCAGCTAAAGTAAACACAATCTCATCATCTTGAAAGATATATAGCACCAATGATAGTATTAATATACACACCATCATGAAGGAATGCAGATAATTGCATATTTTTTCTTCATTTAGCGAAATGACATAATACATAAATATTAAAGCAAATGGCATAAGAAATGTCATCTTCTGCATGTCTACCGCAAACAGCAGGAAATATCCTATCAAAGGTAACAAAGCCATCTTTCGTCTCTTCATCCTAAGATAACTAACCAACAAGAACGGATAGAAAGCGCCAAACAACCAACCTTGAACATAGGCAATACCTCCAAGAGACTCAGCTTCTGAATTTTGTGCACGATAAGCATACATATCTCCTGACTGTGTAAATATATTAACAAAATGCATAGAATTATGCGCTATTGCAACATATAAAAGAGTCAAGACCAAAGTGATAATTTCTATTGTTCGTAATGACACTTGTGGTTTCACTACAATATCACGCAACAATGTCCATTCACCACCTAACTTAAACAGCGATATCATAATGACCATCATTGCAAGACAATAAGAGTAAATCTGCAATTGACTGATATTATACGCCACAAATATGGCGTGGACAAAAGGCAGATACACAAACAAATAGAGGAACAATGAAAAGAAAGAAGAAATCTTAGTCAGACCTTTGTATGCAGCAAATGGCAATACGGAAAGCAATATCCACAGGACACGATTCTCCACACCCATCTCAACATAATCCATGTTGCCAATATAGCTGAACAGTTTATAGACAAAATTTTCATACATAAAGTCGTATGCCAACGCATATATACACGCCAGCATAAGCTTGCCTGAAAGACAATCAGCAGACAATATATAAGAAAGTGCTTTTTTCATAATAACACCAGTCGTACGACCAAAATACATACAGCAAACACCCATACAGATAATGCCATACGATGATTAAACAAATTATAATTAACTATACTTGCCATTTTGCGAAAGAGGGCGAACTTTACCAATGCACATATTGCAGCATAGACAATAAGAGTCGTAAACATACTACATGAACAATGGCAACATAATAACAAGCTACCTATTCCTCCAATAAAATACAATATATCATAACGCAATAGCACATTCTGGATATTATAAGCCCTAAACAACGGCAATAAAGGTTGTGTCAAGATAACAGGAAAAGACCACAACGACAATATCAAAGCGACATGTCCTGCTGTACTCCAACTCTCACCAAGAAACAGCACAACCAAATAGTCTCCACCGCAACACAGCAACAACATTGGAATTACAGAAACAATCAATAGTATATTAAGAATTGACTCTGACATTTTCTCTATACGCTTACTGTCACCTGCAGCACTACATAGTTCTTGATAATACACCTTACCCATTGCTGATCCTACCAATGACATTGGCAGAAGTAGCAACTGCAAAACAATAGAAAAACAACCTATACTTGACTTACTATATGTACCAGCAAGAATTATAATAGGCAAATTCAACGTTGAGAACGCAAGAAGGTTTGACGGTGCATCATAAAGTGGAAACTTTCGATACTTAACCAACAGGGTCTTTACACCTTTCTTAGTAACAGTAGCCCACTTGCGAGTATCTATCTTGAATAGGTAAAAACACAAAAATAAAGAAGTTATTATTTCAGCCAATATCGTTCCACATACAAGTCCATTTATAACTCCAAGAAAAAAAACACCTAAAGAAATTCTGGCAATAGCCTGTGTCGCCCCTTGTAGAACATTCGATACAGCCAATTTAGAATAATTTCCATATCTGTTATTTAAATTATAAACAATTGTATAGACAAAATATGCCAGCATATATGTTATAATCATATAACAAAAACCGCTGTCATATATATCAAACAAAGCAAAGGCTACACATAAAATAGATATTGCCATTAGACCTATTCCTCCACATAGTACCAATAAATTTCCAAGTTCATCCTCCTCTGCCTTGACTATAATGTTATCTATGCTTAAGAACATAACAATGGCTACAATTGATGTTAATGAAGAAAATATGCCCCATTCACCAAATGCAGCAGGTCCGTATAGACGCGACAATATAGGTGTCACTATTATAGGCAACACATACATTATTATATTACTGACCGACAATTTGGCTGTATTTACCAATAAAGACTGGCCACGCAGTTTACTTAAATAGTTATTCAAAACTTATATTTCTTAGGTGATGGTACGTAATACATTGTAATTCCACGTCGTCCCAAATCCAACATTTTTTGAAGACAGGCTTTCGAATCAAACTCCTTTATCAGCAGATTGGAGATTCGACGTTTTCTGTAAGCACTTCCCATTCTTGATATCAACACTTGTTCGTGGGTTCTGCGGTCTATATCACCTGTAAGACAGGTATAGGAACAAACCTCACCTTCTTCATTATAATATCTGAATGTATAAGTTTTTGTTAGAAACTGTTTCCAATAAGGATGTTCCTTATATAAAAGACCCTCAACACAATGATCGAATGTTCCGATATAACTTGCAGGCAATCCTAAAGTAAATACAAGAGCATCTAACTGTGTCATACGATACCAAGGTGAATGTTCATCCCAACAATTTACACCTTTATGATGATCCCGTATAAGCCATTCTGAATGTTTTCCCCAGGCACATACCGAATGCTGAACGTTTATGCTACGTCGTACACCAGGGTGTTTTCTAAATGTTTCTGCAAGATAACCAGCGGAAGTTGGCGTGTTATAGACATCAAAAACAAATGATTCATCAAATATACACTCACGCTTTGGATAAGCAGGCATAAGTAATGTTCCTTCAGGCGTTATCACATTAAGAATCTTTTCTATCAATTCCTGTGCAGTACCACGATAATTATAGAATTCCTTCATTGCGGCATGTATACACACTACAGAGCCTTTCTTCATGCCCATGTCTTGCATTACACGCACAACATCATCTGCATTATACTTTTTATGATAGATTATACTGCCAACAACTTTCTTGACATCTTTTCTAAATGCAGATATATCCTTAATACCTGTCATTTTTTTGACAAATATACCGACTATAGTAAGAAAACTCAAGTTTTGACCCATATCTATTTTAAACAAACAATTTCGGAATATCCTTTCTCAGTGTCCACAACGTTCCTATTACAAAAGCTACACAAACCATAGACAAAACGAATATCATTCGCTTCGGACCTGCAGGCTTAATAGGAACGGCAGCTCCCTTTAATGTTGTAAAAGCAGGCGTCTTCTCTTGTAGTTTTGCTATAGCAGCCTGTAGTTGCTGATTAAGTTGACTGTATGTATTGAACTTTAACTGCATATCATTCTCAAGATCGTTCTGCTTTAAACGAACACTCTCAAGAATTACATCGGCATTGGAATCAGAAAAACTACCATATAATTGACGAGCCTTCTCATAATTTGCCTTTGCCTTAGTAACAAGCGATTTATAATATTCAACATCTGCTCGTGCCTTATTAGTACGATAAGATGTTATATATTGCTGCAATATACCCCGTACTGAATCAGCCAATATTTTACATACCAATGGGTCTTGAGACTTAACGGAAATTGTTATTACCCCAGTTTTACTGTCTACGACAAATTTGATGTCATCTCTTATCGCAGAAAACACCTTATCCTGTTCGGCAGTCAAATCATATGGATTTGTCTGTTTATCAGGTAGATTCTCTTGTTTTTGTACAGAACTGAACAACTTTGAAATTGGCGATACTTTATTATATTTCGTCAAATAATCATAGTAATTTGTCTTTATTTTCCCATCCTGAGTTGTTACAGAAATAGGAAGGAATTTGAACACGAAACTATTATCCTTCAATAATTCAGGATAAAGCAACGGAGTAATAGCATCTGTAGAATTCATCTGCGACATATCAAATCCAAATGAAGACGCAATAGACCCCAAAGTTCCTGAACTCATGGAATTTTCTATCTCTGGAGCTAACTTTGTTTCTGTGGAGTAATACCGCGGTACACTTACGATATAAAGACACGAACATAAAAATACAATCGGTATCAGTATGGCAAATAACTTCTTATTTGCCATTATTCTCTTTAATACCAATTTCAAATCTATAACTTTACTATTATTTTCTACCATTTTATTTTATTATCAACCGCTATAACTAACGGCTATTATACTTCATTATTATCTTTCCCTTGCTTTCCCTTGCGCCAATTATTACCTTTGCAATGCCCCGACGCGTTCTTTGGCTTGTTTACATACTTTTTTATTATATGACAGCCCATCGTTCCAGTCCTCTGCTATCTCTTCCGAATTCAAGAGCCAAACAAATCACTCTTTTATCAGAAGCAGCATAAGAGTCAGCGTAATGTCGAGTTTTGAACAGCCTTCTTCACCTCACGATTCGGATAGCCCAATACATAAGTATTACCATCTACTGACTTTATTGTCAGATAGCCCGCTTGATAGAGGAACAGCTTCGGGTCAATCATATTCACATCGCTCTCTTCCAGATAGTCGGCATCAATAAGACAACCATCGAGCATGGGGATATCCTTGGCGAACTTCTTCAACACCTTAAATAACATCTCGTTAGAACCTGATGCTATCCAATAAGAATTAAGACGTCCACGAGAGAATGCCGACAACACACTATAGGGATTGTACACATTCAACATGTTGGAGGCAAAGTGATAACCGTCGTACAAGGATTGCATCTCATTGATTGTCGCCTCTTCGCTCATATTGCATTTGTCAGCCAATCTCTTTATCTCAATCTGAAAATTGTCTGTCAATTCACTATACGTGATACCGCAAACAGCAGCCAACGATTCGTCAAAGCTTATATTGGCAATAGTATTCAAAGTACTAAACAGGCTTATCTGCGTAAACTTAGTAATGCCTGTTATGAAGACACATTTTATACAATAGCCAAAATCTTTCAACCCCGTAAAGAAATCACGATATATAGTTCGACATTCCTCATGCTGTTCTGTATCGTACGTATGCTGCAACGGCACGTCATACTCGTCTACTATTACAGCTATCTGTACTCCAGACTTTTCGTACGCACGACGAATCACACCATTAAAACGATTGCCCAATGATTGCTCGGATTGTACCTTTCCATATACAGACTCGTAATAACCCAAACGTTCATTGAGATATTCCTTCAACGATTGAGCATCAGAGCCTCCTAAACTCATACTTAAATATATGACTGGACGCACAATCCATTCTTTTTCAATGGACATTATCTTGAGGCCATCAAACAATTCCTTTCTGCCTTCGAAATAGCATTTCAAAGTAGACGCAAAAAGTGATTTGCCGAAACGACGAGGGCGACTGAGGTAGTTGTATTTGCGGTTGTTAGCCACAGCCCACACCATATCGGTCTTGTCCACGTAAAGATAGTTTCCCTTACGCAGCTCCTCAAAGTCCTGTATGCCTAACGGCAATCTTCTTTCTTGCATGTCTTTATTACTTTTTATTTATTACCACCTGCCGATGTATATAACGGCAAAAGAAAATTAAGAAAACCTTCTTCCACTTCCTTGTTGGGAAAACCAAGCCGGTATTTCTTGAAACGCTCGTCGTAACCTTTTATAGTAAGATAACCACTCTGATATATCATAGGAATAGGATTGGTAGACATCGAATCAACGCTGTTTATAACGTCGGCAGATATCTGCTCCTTTGTAAGGTTCTCCAACTCGTAATGATGAAGCTTTAAGAGTTCTACAAGGAATGTTGGTGTACCGGTTTCAAACCAATATGCATCATACTCCAACTTTGACATTGTGTTCAGAACACTATATGGGTTATATATTCCTATGCTGCCAGACTTAAAATGATACCCATCATAATTAATCCTCAGCTCTTCAAGTGTCTCCTCTTCGGTCTTACCGGTAGCATCGCTCAGTTCTGCTATTCCCTCTTTGAAATTAGCCTTCAGTTCCTTCTCCGTTATACCGCAGATACTGATAAAGCGACTGTCCATAGAGATGTCCATAAGATTGTTGAGGTCGCTGAACACGCTCACCTTGCCAAACTTAGTTACACCCGTAAGGAATGCAAATCGGATATATTTGTCCTGAGTTTTCAATACAGAGTAGAATGCCTTCAACTCGTTACGATAGTTCTCCTGCAATTCCTTATCGTGAAAGGTCTGCAAAATAGGTTTGTCGTATTCGTCGACAAGAATCACCACATTGCGTCCTTTCTTTTGGGCAGCACGCTCTACAACTCCCTTGAAGCGTAGAGCGAGTGTTGTTTCCGACTCAGACTTGCCATATTTCTTCTCCCAATTGCATAGATAATCGTTGAGTATTGCATACAGACTGCCACTTTCTCTGAAATTGGCTGTATTCAAGTCGATGTGAAGGATGGAATATTCGAACCAATCTTGCTCCAAATCGTATATAGCAAGCCCCTCGAAGAGTTCTTTCTTTCCGCTGAAGTAAGCTTCAAGAGTAGATATTAGCAGACTTTTACCAAATCTCCTTGGACGGCTAAGAAAATAATACTGTCCCTCGTCAACAAGACGATATATCAACTTCGTCTTATCGACATACAAGAACTTGTCTTTTCTCAGTTTCTCGAAATTCTGTATTCCTACTGGATATCTCATATTTATTCCTCCTTATAAAATAAGGTGCTTACTATGCTTATTAACCCTTTACTTCGTCAGATTGGCTATCGTAGCTATCATGGCGGCTATCGACGACATGCTTGTGCCGAGGCTCATGGTCTCTGCCATACTCATCTTGCGCTTCAGTTTGGCTGGAACCACTATCTCACAACCCGGCATTACGCGTGCACCATGGCTTACCTTTGCCACACAACCATTCATATATATAATGTAAGCATGACTCTTGACGGCATCTGTAGCATAGCCTCCTGCCTGATCGATATAGTAAGAGGCACGCTTGCCCTTCTCGTAGGCTACGGTATTGGCATACATAACAGCTCCATTCACCTTGACCGTTCCGTTGTACTTAGGCACGATGAGACGGTCGCCCTCGCGCAACACTACGTCGGCATCACTACCAGGATTCTTCAATGCCTTCTCAAGGTCGATGCCTACGGGATATTCGTCGGGCACATTGAACTTGGCAAGTTCGGCATTCTTGGCTCCCTCGGCAGCCTGCTGCAGACCACCTGCATTGTTGCTGCTTGCCGAAAGCTGTAGCAGATTCTTCTGCAACTGCTCCTGCTGCATACGCAACACAGCACGCATACGCTCCTTCTCGGTCTCGTTGGCACGACGCATAAGGCGTGCTCCCTTGATATAGGCAAGTCCGTTGGAACCGCCTGACTTGCGGAACAGCTCGCTCAATCGTACATTGTCCTTAGGCAAAGTGTACATTCCTGCAAACACTACTTCGCCCTCAACACTTACATTCTGCTGTTCGCTATAGGCTGGGCTGCGCATTACATACACTTCATCGAATGGCATAAGCTTGAACTCAGGTCGTCCATCTACTGCAAACCCATCCTTCAACGATACGGTAAAGGTCTGGGCTATGACTGAATCGGGACGCAAAGCCTTAGGGTCGGTAATGCGACGGCTTATGTTGACATTAACTGACGAGGCACGGTCGGTCAATCCGCCTGCCTGAAGCACGAAGTCTTCAACGGTCTCATTCTCGGCATAACGATATGTGCCAGGATAGTTTACCTCGCCACGTATGGTGATGGTGCGCTCCTGTATTTCTTCAGAACGTGTAGGAATGAAGAGAACATCATTCTCCTTCAACGGTATATCGGCTACTCGTCCGCTCAAGATGCCTGCTACATCGACACGTATAGCCTCAAGAGTGCGGTCGGCCTTCATACGATGCATAACGGCACGAGCTGTAAAGGCTTTCTCGGTCACGCCCTCTGCCTGGGCAAGAAGAGTGCGCACGCTGTTGACCTGACCTCCAAGATTGTACTTGCCGGGGCGGAATACTGCGCCACGTACCTCTACGGTATTGGCAAAACGAGGCAAGATGGAGTCTACCTCAACCGAGTCGCCATCGGCTATCTGGAAACTTGAGAAGTCGAACTCGCCTACATTATAGACAGAATACTCGCGTCCGGTCTTGCGATTGACACGAACAGCCTTGGTGTAGGCATCGCCTGTGAACGAACCTGCATATTTGAGAAGTGAAGCTACCGACTCGTTCTTCTTCATCTCGTAGAACATAGGACGCTTCACCTTGCCCGAAATATTGACAAGGCAGTCGTAGGGACCTACCACGATGACATCGCCTTCGGCAAGACGCACATTGCCAGTAAGACGTCCGTTGAGAATATAGTCGTAAATGTCGACTACGGTAACGAGTCTACCGCTACGATAAACCTTTATGTTGCGCAATGTACCAAGGTCGTTAGTGCCTCCTGCCATGTATAGGGCGTGGAATACTGTAGCGAAAGCCGACAAAGTGTATGTGCCTGGCAGACGCACCTCGCCCATCACATTGACCATAATAGTACGTGTCTGACCTACCGTAAGGCGTACACGGCTGCTTGTATAGCGACTGCCGAGCGTAGAACGCAGGCGTGCATTGGCCTGTGCCACGGTGAGTCCTGACACCTGAACCGGTCCGTAGCCCTCGATTGTAACGTCGCCATCGGGCGATACGGTACATTGCTCGGTCTTCTGTGATGCTCCATAGATGTCGATAATTACGGCATCACCAGGACCAAGACGATAGTTCTGAGGTGTGGCTATGTTCATGTTGGGCTCGAAAGAAAGTAGCTTGCTGTTGAATATGTCGCGGCCGAATACACGGTTTGCGCTCTTCGACGTGCCGTCTGCCTTATTATCTATGTCGTTCTTAATCAATCCAGACATTTCTTTCTGAAAGTCGACATACTCCTCATCGTTATCGTCGTAGGTGTGAGTATAGCTGCGGTCAGGTTGCGCTTTTACTCGCTGCGAAGAATATTCGGCAGCCTCAGCATCAACCTTCTTGCCATAGTCCTGACGTTTCTTGCCGTTGTTGGTGCGCATACGTGAAGCTTCACTTGCGCCCTTGCCTGACATAGAACTCATCGAGCCTTGATTCATCTGGCTCTCGTACTTGGTGCGCACGCGACGTATCTGTGATATGTCAACTCCACGCTGCATGAGTTTGGTTACTATCTGGGCATTTGACGTGCCGGCTGCATGCTCCTTGGCTACAAATGCCATAACCTGATCGTCGGTCATTGACTGTGCTGCTGCCGCCAAAGGCATCAGAAGAGCGAGCAATATGTATACTATGTATCGTCTCATTATGAATTATTATGTGAATACGTTAAACTGTTATATCTATACATTATATAATATATATAACTGCAAAACGGATTAATTGTTGTGTTCGTTGTCGACTTTTAGTGCTTTATCGCGAATATCGTTGAGCACCAATCCTGCAATGGTGAAGCCAAAGATGGCTGTAATGTGCGACATGCTGCCATTGGTTTGCCTCTTTGATTCAGGTTCGGGTTGCGGACCGACATTGTCAAGCAATTCCTCGCTATACACACATTGGAACTTGTGGGCAGGCTTAAGTTGGGCACGCTTCATACGCTTGCGCAAGGCTGAGCCAAGCGGACAGCCACGCACTTTCCAAAACTCTGCCACACGTATTCTGGTTGGATCCATCTTCAAGGCTGCTCCCATAGAAGAGAAGAAAACAGCTGAGGTCTGACATGCGCGCATTATGAGCGCCACCTTGTCCTTAAGCGAGTCAATGGCATCGATAATATAGTCATACTGGTCGAGACAGAACTCGTCGGCTGTTTCCTCGGTGAACACCTTCTGCAAGGCTGTGACCTCGCAATCAGGGTTGATTTGGAGCAATCGCTCCTTTAACGCCTCCACCTTGACACGACCTATAGTGGCGGTTGTGGCCATAAGCTGACGGTTGACATTAGATGCACACACGCTGTCGAAGTCGACTATCGTAATGCGACGTATGCCTGAACGTACCAGACACTCTACACACCAACTGCCAACGCCTCCTACCCCAAACACGATGACACGCTTGGAGGCTATTTGATTCATCACATCGTTGCCCAAGAGCAATTCGGCTCTCTGGAATATATCATTTTCTTTTTCCATTGTCTCTCACTTTGTTTGCTATTTGCAAAGTTACGGAATTACAGAAAATAAACAATGGAAAAGAATGGGATTTTACACAATAACAATAGCGGAGGTCTTTCGGCCTCCGCTACTAAAGTTTGCTGTTTTAATATTCTTGCTGTGCTTCGGACTGGAGTCAGCCGTTCCTATATTATCTGCGACGCAGAGTCTTCGGTACATTATTGTCGATGCGCTTCAGGGTGACACCCTTGCCATACGACTTGCCCTGTGATGTTGTCTGTACAGAATCTGAGCCAAGGGCACGTGTGCCGCGACCAGTGACACGCTCGCAATCGAACGTTATGTGCTCGTCAACGTTGATGCCTTCCATAACTCCGTTGAACAAATCCTGCTTCTCTTTAGAGTCCCATCCGAGGAAGAAACCAGATGTATCGGAATTGCCGTTTGCATCGAGAAGGTATCGGGATTTGCTCGGGATGTACTCTATATTGATATTGCCCGTACGTGGGTCGATATACCACTTGAAACGTCTAACCTCTGAATAGCCCGTATCATCAGAATCCGTCTCGTAACCTGTACCGTTGCATGAATAAGAGGTGTACTGCGTGAAGGTGAATTCTACATTGAAATAAGCCGTATACCACTGACCATTATCTTCTTTATAATCGCTCTTGGCTTTACCAGTCCATGTGCCGTTAAGGGTGCGAGCCATAGATACAAGCTGGTTGTTACCATGATCAAAAGGATCATTATACCAATCGTATTTGTCATACCATTCACCATAATAGTCGTCCCACCAATACTCATCATCAGTATCGCAACTTGTCATCATTGCCGGCATTAATGCCAACATGAACATTGTAAGGAAAGTATAAATTCGTTTCATAATGTATGTGTTTTAATTATTTTCTGGTGCAAAGATAGAAAAACCAAACAATACGGCAATGTATAAAAACCATAATAGTAAGTAGGGAAATCCCTATTTGCTACTTTATCTGTCATAAAAACGACATTACTGTTGTCTATATAGATAATAATGTATAAATTTGCCATACACATTATTATTGTACACTATTTATTATTGTACTCTATCAAAAAAAGAAGAAGATATGAAAGTATTTCAAAGTTCTGTTGTGCGCGCATTGTGCGCCATTATTGTAGGAGCGCTCATCGTGAAGTATCGCGAACTTACCGTAACGTGGATAACTATTGCCATTGGTGTGCTGTTCTTCCTGTCAGGAGTGT
Organism: uncultured Prevotella sp.; assembly: GCA_900546575.1. Lineage (GTDB taxonomy): Bacteria > Bacteroidota > Bacteroidia > Bacteroidales > Bacteroidaceae > Prevotella. Next base: position 19,760 of record URDM01000024.1, on the reverse strand, counting down.
TCTCGTGCGTAACTTACTTCATTGCACGAGGCAAGAAAAACGACATACAGGTGTTTGATGCCGACGGCAGACAGCTGACTGGCATGAAGCCAACGTTTCCAATCGTAGGACTGGGCAGCCTCATCCTTGGACTCATCCTGGCTCTTATGCCCAACACATTCGTGCAAAGCCTGATGTACATTCTTGCAGCCATACTCATACTGGGAGCCATAAGCCAGATGGCTAATCTTGTAGCAGCATCACGCATGGCACGCATCGGGTTCTACTATTGGATTATGCCGGCTCTTACTCTGCTTATAGGTATTGTAGCTATTGTTTCGCCATCATCTATTGCATCGGCTCCGTTATTCGTTATAGGCTGGACCATGATTGTCTATGGAGTTGTGGAACTGACCAACGCCATCAAGCTGCACCAGTTGCGTCGCAGCATGGAGCGTAGCGTAAGTACTGACGTAAAGGAAGACGAGCAGCAACCAAAAGACCCGAACCAATAACCGTAAAGGTTTAAACCAACATTTCAAAAGGCTTAAACCTATATTATAAAAGGCTGGAAACAACACAATAGGGATTTTCCCACAGGGGTTTAGGGAAAATCCTTTTGCCAGCCCATAATGTGTATGTACCTTTGCAAGTGTAAAAAGAAAACATTTGTCGAACAATATAAAACATATACATTATGAAAAAGCTGATTTCCATACTAATGCTTCTGATGGCGTTCACGATGTCGTCAAACGCCATGAGTTATGAACAGGCTCGCCAGCAGGCTTTGTTCCTGACGGACAAGATGGCTTATGAACTGAATCTGACCAACGACCAGTATGAGGCAGCATACGAGATAAACCTCGACTACCTTATGAGTGTAAATACCGTCGACGATCTGTATGGTGCCTATTGGCGCTACCGCAATCTCGACATGAGCTATGTTCTGCTCGACTGGCAGTATCGTGCTTTCTGCGACGCAGCCTACTTCTATCGCCCGCTTTACTTCAACGCAGGCTACTGGCACTTTGGCATTTACGCCCGCTATCCGCATCGCGACTACTTCTACTTCAATCGTCCTACTGTGTACGTAAGCTATTGTGGCGGACACTCATGGGGCATGAACCGTGGACGTTCTTGGTATCATGGACGTGACTATGGTCCGCGTCGTGGCGACAACCACTTTGGAATGCGCGACGGATTTGACCGTGGTGACTATGGACGTGGCAACAGACAGTCGTTCGGTTCACGCAATCCGCAACCTATAACAAACCGTCAGTACGGTTCGTTCGGCAACAATAACAACCGTCAGCAGAGTTCGTTCGGCAGCCGTGGCAGCAGCACACGTACTACAGTAAGACAGCAACTGAACGACAACAGCACTAATCGCGGACAGTTTGGTTCTCGACGTGGAGGTGACGACGTATATAGCACACCACGCAATACGTTCACACGTCCCAACACTTCAAACCAGTCAAGACCTTCGTTCGGCAACAGCAACCGCAGCAACTCATCTTCATTCGGTAGCGGTTCACGTTCAAACGGGTATTCGTTCGGAAGCGGTTCGCGCTCCAACAACAGTTCTTCGTTCGGCTCACGTAGCTCATTCGGAGGTTCACGCAGCAATGGAGGAGCATCATTCGGAGGCGGTTCGCGCTCAAATGGTGGAAGCAGAAGCAACAATAGTGGCGGAAGCCATGGCTCATTCGGAAGCCGTCGCTAAAACATAGTATACAATCATAGGACAACAACACTATATATAAAGGTCAAAATGAAGGGTGAGGGTGTCAAAACAGAAATGTTTTGAACACCCTCATTTTTTTTGTATTCACATTAGCGGCATTTCGAACTACTTTCGCTTGCGAAACTTAAATTAAAAAAAGAATAAAATTCGATTACAAATATTCGTTTCTTGAAAATAAATGGTAATTTTGTAATGTTAAAGATAAGCGAAAAGATTACTACTATATACTGCTTTTAATATTTCTATTACGATATGGAATCATTATTTACATTACAATACACATGCTTGCTTGTATTCGCAATGCTTATGCTGCAACTGCTTGTTTCGCGACTGTACCAGAATTCCACTACCCCGCAATACGAGAAGTCACGACTGCTGCTGGCTGCAACAATGCTGATACTGGTAGTTCACTACGCTCTGCAGATAAAGTTCAAGCTGAGAGCTAATGACGATAATGTCGGCACAGTATTCAATACTTTGTTCTATCCTATAGCCAACTACTTTCTGGCTTGTTCAATAATACAGCTACAAAGTTCGCGCAAAACCACACGTCGCTATGCCATAGTAGGCGCATTGGCTTGCTTATCCATAGTCGGGGTGTTTGCAATAGGATAGTATACAAGTGGCAATATGGCACTTGACGGAATGCGTGGTATAATATTCGCCATGTTCGCCTTGAGCATGGTGTACTTTATGACGTCGCCTACCATTATACTAAGACGCACACAACACCGCATCAACAACGACACCGGCGGCGACATATCAACGTACGACCGCTACACAAAAGCAAGTTATCTATTGCTTTCCATGCTGTCGTCCACACTTATTTTTGCTGTAACTTGGCGACCGGCATTATATGTCGTCGGTCCGCTAATGCTGTTCACTATGTTTCTGTTCGTTTCAAGTTTTGTGGCATTAGGCTTCAACATGGCTCCCGTTGAAGACGTGCTGACCGAAGACGAAACATACGGCAATGCATCAGACTACTACAATGAATTGGCTGACGATGACCCTACAACCATATCGACTGGACAAATCGAAAGAATAAGCAATATACTGGAACAATGGGTTGCAAATGGAGGATTCAGGGACAGCTCTGCCAACATAGGCAAGCTGTCGCAACAAACCGGCATTTCGCGCATACGACTGAGCCAATACTTCGACCAGTACCTTAACTCTACATTCAGAGTATGGTTGTCGGGCATACGCTTTGCCGAAGCGCAACGGCTTGTCAAGGCACATCCCGAATACAACAACGACACAATATCGGTATATTGCGGATTCTCATCGCGCAGCCAACTGTACAAGATTTTCAACGACAATACGGGCATGTCGCCACGCGAATGGCGCGAAATGCAGGGCTAAAGAGGTTCTATATAATTGTTGTTAAACTTGTTTTGTGTTATTTTGCCAATTAAATCGAAAATTGTAATTTTGCATATTGTATATAATAAGGTGACAATGTGTAAAGCATTGGGGAGCCTTTATGTCGCAAAACAATTCATTTATAAGATTTTATAATAATTATGGCAAAGAAAGCATTATTGATGATCCTCGACGGATGGGGCATCGGCCAGCATGGCAAGGGAGACGTTATCTACAACACACCTACTCCTTATCTCGACTATCTCACAGCTGTTAGTGCTCACTCACAGCTCCTCACCTGTGGCGAAGACGTTGGTCTGCCCGAAGGACAGATGGGTAACTCGGAGGTAGGTCACCTCAACATCGGTGCTGGTCGCATCGTTTATCAGGACCTCGTAAAGATCAACCGCGCATGCAAGGACGGTTCTATCCTCAAGAACAAGGAAATCATTAACGCTTACAGCTATGCTCAGAAGACTGGCAAGAAGCTTCACCTCATGGGTCTTACTTCTACCGGTGGCGTACACTCTTCACTCAACCACCTCTTCAAGTTCATCGAGATTGGTAAGGAGTACGGACTGAAGGACGTATACGTACACTGCTTTATGGACGGCCGTGATACCGACCCGAAGTCGGGCAAGGGATTCATCGAGCAGGTACAGAAGTGCTGCTCTGACAACGGCGCACACATCGCAAGCATCGTAGGTCGTTTCTATGCAATGGACCGCGACAAGCGTTGGGAGCGCGTCAAGGAAGCTTACGACCTGCTCGTTGAAGGCAAGGGCAAGCAGTCGGCTGATATGGTTCAGGCTATGCAGGAAAGCTACGATGACGGCGTAACTGATGAGTTCATCCTTCCTATCAACAACTCTACTGTTGATGGTACAATCCAGGAGGGCGACGTTGTCATCTTCATCAACTATCGTAACGACCGTGCCAAGGAGCTTACCGAAGTGCTCACACAGAAGGACTACACCGAGGCTGGCATGCACACCATCAAGGATCTGCAGTACTACTGCATGACTCCGTACGACGCTTCGTTTGAGGGTGTACACATCCTCTTCCCGAAGGAGAACGTAACAAATACTCTCGGCGAATACCTCGCTGCCAACGGCAAGCGTCAGCTCCATACAGCCGAGACAGAGAAGTATGCTCACGTAACATTCTTCTTCAACGGCGGACGTGAGACTCCGTACGAGGGTGAGGACCGTATCCTTGTTCCTTCACCAAAGGTTGCCACTTACGACTTGAAGCCGGAGATGAGCGCATATGAGGTTAAGGACAAGCTCGTTGGTGCTATCAAGACTCAGGAGTACGACTTCATCGTTGTCAACTTCGCCAACGGTGACATGGTAGGCCACACCGGTATCTACAACGCTATCGCCAAGGCTGTTCACGCTATCGACAACTGCGTTAAGGAGGTTGTTGAGACTGCCAAGGCTAACGATTACGAGACTATCATCATCGCCGACCACGGCAACGCCGACCACGCTCTTAACGAGGATGGCACTCCTAACACAGCCCATTCATTGAACCCGGTTCCGTTCATCTACGTTACTGACAACAACTCAGCAACTGTCAAGGACGGTCGTCTGGCTGACGTAGCTCCTTCTATTCTCCACATTATGGGACTGGAGCAGCCTGCCGATATGACTGGCGAGAACCTTATTGAGGACAACAAGTAATCTACGGATTAACCAAATAAACAAGTAATCTACGGATTTACTAAATAAATAAAAAAACTGGCAAGTTGACCAATTGGTCGACTTGCCAGTTTTTTTTGTATATAAATGTTTTGCCCTTACTTAACAATCAGCTTACCATTCACGCTGGTAATGCTGTATGTCTTGCCCTTTTGGGTCTTGAAGCGTACGGTCTGGTCGCCATAGCGCACCTCGCACGGCTCACCAGCACCTGAATAAACGGTAGCCTTAGTAAGCTTGCCACCATTCCATACGATACCTACGGTGAAATTGCCACGAGCACGCAGTCCCTCAACATTGCCTTCAGCCCATGCATCGGGCAATGCAGGCAACAGATGTATGAATCCCATGTGACTCTGCATAAGCATTTCGGTCACACCTGCCGTACCACCGAAGTTTCCATCAATCTGGAATGGAGCGTGAGTGTCCCACAGATTGTCGAGTGTACCATTCTTAAGCAGGTTGCCATAGAGCTTGTATGCGTGGTTGCCGTCATGCAGACGTGCCCACTGATTGAGCTTCCATCCCATCGACCAGCCTGTAGCTCCGTCGCCACGATGCTCAAGCACTACACGCGAAGCCTTTGCAAGCTCGGGAGTAGTGACAGGCGAAACGGTGTGACCCGGATGCAAGCCGAACAGATGATTGACGTGACGGTGCTCGTCCTTCGGGTCGTCAATGTCGCGCGACCATTCCATAAGCTGTCCGTAACGACCTATCTGATAAGGAGCGATGTGCTTCAATGCATCTTCCCACACACGACGGTCCTTGGCGTCGCGACCGAGAATCTTGCTTGCCTCGATAGCATCCATAAGAATCTCACGAACTACAGCGTGAGCAAACGTAGCACCCTCGTCTACCGGTCCGTGTTCGGGCGAAGTAGAAGGCGCAGCTGTATATACTCCATCCTTGCGGTGCCACAGATAGTCGGCAGCAAAGTCGGCACTACCCTTGATTATGTCGTAAGCCTCATTGGCAAGGAATCGGCGGTCGCGGGTGTAGTCATAATAGTTCCACATGTGTGTGGCAAGCCACGGACCGGCAAACGGCGAGAAGTTCCACGACATATCCTCGCTCGCCAAGGGCGAAGTGAATCCGAAGATGTTGGCAGATACAGATGTTGTCCATCCACGTGTACCGAAATATGCCTTGGCAGTAACCTCGCCCGGCTTGACGAGAGTACGTATGAAGTCGAACAACGGCTGTTCGCACTCGCTGAGGTTGGTCTGGCATGCCGGCCAGTAGTTCATCTGCACGTTGATGTTGGTGTGATAGTCTACACGCCAAGGTCCGTCAACGTTGTTGTGCCATACTCCCTGCAGATTGGCAGGCATATTGCCGGGGCGCGACGAAGCGATGAGCAGATAGCGACCGAACTGATAGTAGAGCTGTTCGAGATAGAAGTCCTTCTGACCGCGACGATAGTTGCTGAGTCGCTGGTTGATAGGCATGTCCTTAACGTTGGCTGTTGCGTTGTTGATGTTGAGCTTTACGCGGTTGAACAGACTGGCGTAGTCATTGTAATGCTCCTTGAACAGCGACTCATAGCCCTTGGCTACAGCCTTGTCGACCCACTGGCGTGTAGTAGACTCAGGATTGACGCCTACATAAGCCTTTGCATCGTCGAAGTTGGGATTGTAGTTGGGCTTGTAGTCGGTGTCGGCTGTGATGATGAACACCACCTCGTCGGCACCCTTAACGGTGATTTTTCCGTTATGATTGTCTACGGTTCCGCCCTTTGCCACCGCCTTCATACGTATGCAATACTGCATATTATTATTGTCGAGACGAGCGTTCCACAAGAGTTCGTCGTTGCCTTCGGCTATCATCTTGCCCTCCGAAACGGGGTTCTTGGCATACGAAAGCACGAGGTTCTGCATCCCCTTACGCGAAGCCTTGAAGCGTACAGCCATCACGTTGGCAGGATAGCTGACAAAGTATTCGCGTGTATAGCTGACGCCGTCCTTGGCAAACGACACTACAGCCAGAGCCGAGTCAATAGAGAGCGAGCGGCGATAGCCCGTCATGCCCACCTCGCTCAGTCCGGTCTCAATGTACAGTTCGCCTGCTGTAGTGAAGCTACCGAAGCGGAAAGGTTTCTCTGCATCTGCCTCGTAGGGCACCGGACTGTTGAAGTTCTTGCGTGTAAGCATTTCCGCCTTCTTCAAGTCGTTGTCGACAAAAGCCTGACGTATGTCCTTGATGACACCAGCCGACTGCTTGTTGACATCCCAGTAGTAGCGTGCACCCTTGCTTGTGTTAGGTCCGCCACGCCATAGTGTCTTCTCGTTGAGCGTGATACGCTCGGCAGGAACAGAACCCATGATGTTGGCACCTATCGAGCCATTGCCTATAGGAAGCGACTGCGACTCCCATTCCTGGTCGGGATTCTTCACAGTATCGCCCGCTCTTTCTGGCTTGTTTTCGCCTTTCCACATTTGTGGATTACCGCCATACCAGACGGCTTGTCCTCGCATAGTGGCTGGAGTGTCAAACCAATAGCTAAGGCCGTGCTGCGCCATGGCTGTTGTTGATGAAGTTGCAACGAGTGCAACGGTGTAGAGAATTTTTTTAAGCATTTGTATTTGGTTTATTAGTATCTTCCTGTCTCGTCGACGATATCCTTGATGCTGTTCACAAAGTCGCGGTCAGCCTTCAGCGACTCGATTGTCATAGGCATACGATAGCGCCAGTAATGGAACGGATTGGCAGGCACGTTGACACGCTCGCCGGTAGGATCGACCTGACGGATGCGTTCGTCTGTAGCAAGCCAGTCCTGCAACTGCACTATGCACAACATCGACGGGGTCTGCATCTGGCGCACTATTATCTCACGTGCCAGCCATCCTGGCAGCGGATGAGGTGCTGCACCAGTATGATAGAGTACCGACTCGTAGTAGTCTTGTGCCACCTCCTTGTCTTCGTCCCACCACAGACGGAGCGTAGGCATGTCGTGCGATGAGAAGAGGCAAACCGAGCGGTAGGGATATTTCGACAGATCGGCAAAGCGTACACCATACTCCTTGGGCATGGTCTGGACGTTGAGCGAGAGAATGCGCAGGTCTTTCATGACCCAGTCTACACTCTCGGGCACCATACCGAGGTCTTCGGCACATACAAGCATGCGTGTAGCCTGCACCAGTCGGGGCAGTTTCTTCATAGCCTCACGATACCAGAACATGTTGTGGCGACGATAATAGAAGTCGTCATAGAGTCGGTAGAAGCGCTGCTTGTCGTCGTCGCTGAGTGCAGCATAGGCGAAGGTGAGATGTGCCGTGATGCGCGGATGATAGAGATAGTTGCGCTTGCGGTCGCGCACGAACAGCACATTCTCGATGAGCTTGTACAATCCGTCGCGCAATGCCGTATCGGCAGCAGAGTTCTTACCGGCAAATGCAGCCTGCACCTTACGCTCCGTGTCGTATTCGGGACGCATGCTGAAGGTGCCGTCTTCGGCAATGGGCTGCAGATATTTTTCGGCTACATCCAAGGCACGTTCGCCGAAGATGCGCTCCAGCACCCACTTGTTGATGAACGGACGTGTGTGCCGTTCCTCGTCAAACTCAAATCCGTAGCTGCCTATCTCCGCCTTGGTCATAGGCAGAGCCGGCGAGAACTGTCCAAGCAAACCATGTACGCAGTCCACCGGAATGTCCCATATACGGAAGAATCCGAGCACGTGGTCGATGCGGTAAGCGTCGAAATACTTGGCCATATTGCGGAATCGACGCACCCACCACTGGCATCCGTCAGCAAGCATACGGTCCCAGTTGTATGTAGGGAATCCCCAGTTCTGTCCGTTGACAGAGAATGCGTCTGGCGGAGCACCTGCCTGTCCGTCAAGGTTGAAGTATTGCGGTTCGAACCATACGTCGCATCCTGTACGGTCTACACCGATAGGGATGTCGCCCTTGAGTATCACGCCACGTGCCATGGCATGCTCGTGTGCGGCGCTCATCTGCTGGTCGAGCACGAACTGCAGATAGTAGAAGAAGGCGAGTTTCTTGTATGCCTTGGTGCGCGGATTTGACAGTTGTCCGCGCTCGGCTTCCGTCCATTCACGATGGCTGGGCCAAGTATTGAAGTCGGCTGTGCCGTATGCGTCGCGCAGATAGCTGTACTGTGCGTATGGCACGAGCCAGTATTCGTTGTCGCGGAAGAACTTCTTGAAGGCTGCCGAACGCATGGTGCGTTCGCTCTCCTGCTCATACATGAGGTGCATGTACTGCTCCTTGGCGCGTATCACGCGCTCGTAGTCGACAGCCGGGAGTGCGTTGAGCTCCTGGCGCAACGCTTCAAACTCTGCCTGCTGCTTGGCATCTGCCAGAGGCGGCAACTGGCGCAGGTCGACGTATATAGGGTTGAGTGCAAAGATGCTTATGCACGAATAGGGATAGGAGTCGGTCCATCGGCGCGTCGTGGTAGTGTCGTTGATGGGCAGCAGCTGCAGCACTCGCTGACCGGTGTCTGCCACGAGGTCGGTCATTGCGGCAAGGTCGCCGAAGTCGCCTACGCCGAAGCTGCCTTCGGTGCGCAATGAGAACAGCGGCACGAGTGTTCCGGAGAGGCGTCGGTTGCACATGGCAAAGAACGACTGGTCTTCTTCGATTACACACACGTCGCCTGCAGCCATTGCATCAAGCTTCAGCGTGCGGTTGTCGCATGTCTCCCACATCACCTTACCGTCGGTGCTGACGGCTATGAACTTGTATTCCAATCCCTTCATTGGCACAGCCTCAGCGCCTTTATTGGCTGGCTGGGGCACACCGAGGGCGTTGGCGTTGAGGTCAATCTGCCATTCGTTGTAGTTATGCTCGTGCATCGGCAGGGCGTGGTCGGTGTTCCACTCGCCCATCGAGGCATGTTCGCCTACTATGGCAAGCCTTTCGCCCAGTCTGAGCTGAGGCGCACGCACTATCAGACGCACCGTACGGCTGTATGCTGAGCGTCCTACCGAGTGGCGCGGATGACGGTTGATGCAGTCGGTATATGCCGATGTATACAGATAGGAGTCGTGCGGAATCTCGTTCCAGCGGTTGTTTACTGTTATGTTTGTAGCCCCACCCATGTTGAGGTCGAGGCGGTGCGTCACGGTGATCCATTCCCGACTCAGTTCCTTACCGGCGTTGCTAAGCGAGAAATAATAGTCTATATGCGGATTGGCTGCAGCGTCAATGTTGTTCAGAGTGTACTGCCAGCGACGTCCGTCGGCAGTCGACATGCCGAATACGGCAGTCTTCTCCTGTCCGTCTTCGGTCGGCACAATGACGTTGAGCAACAATTCTTCGCCAAAAGAGGTGTTGTAATTAATATTAAATTGAATGGTCATTACAGTTAAGGTTCTTGTGCCGCGTGGACACTGGTTATAGTTTTAATTGGTTCAAAATTAGTAAAAAAATTGCATACTATAATAAAAAATCGGATTTTTTTCAACACAAACAAGGCCCGAATAGCACAATCCGCTGTGAATGAGTGCTATTCGGGCCTTTTATGTTTTCTATAAGAGTCGCTTGTGTCGGAGTATTATCCACGACATGGCGGAGATGACAACGGATATGAGCAGCGCTATGAGGAATCCGAAACGGCTGTCCTCCATACCGTTTATAAGGTTCATTCCAAAGAACGAAGATATAAGCGTAGGCAACATCATGATGATTGACACGGACGTAAGGGTACGCATCACGGTGTTCATGTTGTTGTTGATGATGCTGGAGTAGGTGTCCATCGTCGACTCAAGAATGTTCGAATAGATGTTGGTGGTCTCGCGTGCCTGCGACATCTCGATGTTAACGTCTTCGATAAGGTCGGCATCAAGCTCGTCCACCTGAAGTTTGAACTTCAGCTTCGATAGCAACGTTTCGTTGCCACGTATGGACGTAACGAAGTATGTGAGCGAGTCCTGCAGTCGCGACAGGGCGATAAGCGACTCGTTGTTGACGTTGTGGTCGAGGTTGTGCTTGGCTTTCTCGATGAGGGTGTTTATCTGCTTCAGCCGCTTCAGATACCATACAGCCGACGACAGGAAAAGTCGGAAAATCATGTCGACATAGTCGGTGAATCCCTCGCCGCGCTTCTGCTGGTACGACACAAAGTCAATCATCATGTTTGTCTCGTAATAGCATACGGTGATGGTCACGTCGCGCTTGTGTATGATACCGAGCGGCACGGTGGTGTATGGCGTGCGCGAGCGTATCTCCTTGACATACGGTATACGAAGGATAATGAGCATCCATCCGTCGTCATACTCGTAGCGTGCACGTTCGTCGGCATCGCTGATGTCGGACAGGAAATAGTCGGGTATGTTGAATTTGTCTTCCAGAAATTGCTGGTCTTCGTCTGTCGGACACGTTACCTGTATCCAGCAGTTGGGCTGCCATTCGTCGATGGTCTTAAGTGTAGAGTTTGTATTCCAAAATGTTCTCATAAAGATAGGTCTCCATGGGTTAAAACAATGTGTGGGAGACCAGCCGTTATGAGTTGCTGTCCTCCTGCACTACAAATTCATATTTTCCGCGTGATAGTCGTCCATATATTGCGTATATATTGATTTTCGGCTGCAAAGGTAAATAAAAATGGCGAATAAGCACGCCTTACTTTTACTTTATTTGCACGCTGACGGGCTTTTTTTAACGCAAATGAAACATTGAATAAATATTTTCGGCTGCCTTGCTGTGTTATCTGAGATTTTTCTAATACCTTTATCGCATTATACTACAAATGGGGATATAACAAAACATTGAATACTAAAAGGAACGCAGGTAAAACAAAAGTTTCTATTGTAAAACACGTTAGTACCCGAAAAAAGTAGTATCTTTGCAATATGAATAGGTATCTACGTATTGTTTTAGCGATATTGTTAACATTGTTATGTATCGCTCTATTTTGGTCTAAGTTCGGACCTTTTATCTGTTCGTGGTTTTTATTTAACTTTTAAACTCGCGCGCTCGTGTGCAATTTATAAATGAAAAAGAAAATTCTGCTGACAGCGGCTGCTGTCGTTGTGCTGCTCGTGGTTGCGGGTTCGTTCTATTTGGTCAACTATGCGCTGGTGGATGCGCCGCGCCATCGTGACAGCAATTTCAATCGTGCCATAGCCAACTATCCCGAACTGCGCTCGTGGATTGACAGCTTGCAGGCTGAGGGTGCCCTGCGCGACACCTTCGTGGTGATGCCTACGGGCGAAAGGGCGCACGCTATCTTTGCACGTTCGTCCAAGGCGCATGGCGCAACGGCTGTATTGGTGCACGGATATACCGACAATGCCACTTCGATGCTTATGATTGCACGCATCTACAACCATTTCCTCAACTACAACATCCTGCTGCCCGACCTGCACGCTCACGGTCAAAGCTACGGCAACGACATTCAGATGGGATGGAAGGACCGTCTCGACGTGATGCACTGGATTGGTCTGGCACCCGGCATGTTCCGTACGCCTGCCGACTCGATGCGCCTCGTGGTGCATGGCATATCGATGGGTGCAGCCACTACAATGTGTGTCAGCGGCGAGCACACGCCCGATTATGTGAAGTGCTTTGTTGAGGATTGCGGATACACAAGTGTTTGGGACGAGTTTGCGCACGAGCTGAGCGGACGTTTCTCGCTGCCCGAATTTCCGCTGCTCTATACTGCGTCGTGGGTGGTAAGGATGAAGTACGGATGGTCGTTCGGTGAGGCTTCGCCGCTCAAGCAGGTGGCAAAGTGCCGCAAACCGATGTTCTTCATCCATGGCGACAACGACACTTACGTACCTACGGCTATGGTCTATCCACTCTACGAGGCCAAGCCTCAACCCAAACAGCTGTGGATTGCGCCCGGCAGCAAGCATGCCCTCTCCTATCGCGACCATAAAGCGGAATACATAAGGAAGGTTACGGAGTTTGTAAGCAAGTGGAACGGGGCGGAGAATTGATATAATAAGTATGTGGTCATATTTATTTTTATATATGAGCTGCTTTCTATAAGAGGAGGATTAGGCAAGAGTAAAACAAAGCGGGCTGAAAGCCCAATAAGCACATAGCCCAGGGCATTCGCCCTGGGTGTACGGATTGATAAAAGCAAGACGCCCTGCAAGGGCAAAAGCATTGATTATTAACGCTTTTGCCCTTGCAGGGCGTTTGGTTGTTTGGGAACTTTTACCCAGGGCGGGTGCCCTGGGCTATGTGCTTCTGCCCCTTCGGGGGCGTGCTGCTTAAACTTTTGACACACTCTCCTCCTGCTATTTGCTTTGCCTACTTACTTAAAAAATGAACTTATAATATTATCACTCAATATTCCGGATGAACCCAAAATTAACCATGCAAATATTGTACTGACGGTAAGAAATTGTTACAAACGAAAATCTGATTCTAGAGATTTCACGGGCGGTTTTTATCGTCCACGAAAGCGTTTCAATCACCTCAAAACATCAAAAGGGGCTTCTTTGTCCTCCTGAAGTTATCGTTCAGGAGGGCAAAGAAGCCCCTTTTGCATTGCAATTAAGCCCCTTTTGCATTACAAAACGACCCCTTTTGTGCTGCAAAAGGGGTCGTTTTGCCGTGAAATGTAGTCCTTTTAGAATTCCACCGATTGCACATTCGCGGCACAAATCATTGTATTCGTCTGTATATCAGCAATATCTGTGCTGCACGCGCAAAACTCAAGAATTTCGCACCGAACGTCGTCTTGCTCGTTCAACTGGCAGTTTTGAGCGGTCAAAAATGCAAATATCGTACTTGAAACTGCGTTTCAGTTGAGGTTGGAAAGTAGCAGAAGGAAGTTGTATCAAGACATAAACAAAGCGGAGAGAAAGCCCAATAAACACATAGCCAAGGGTGTGTCAGATGTCTGTTATATGGGTTTTACAAAAAAAAAGTAGTAGGAGGGTAAATTCAAAAGCCAATTATACGGGCTGAAAGCCCAATAAGCTCATAGCCCAGGGCACCGCCCTGGGTGTACGGATTGATAAAACCAAAACGCCCTGTAGGGGCAAAAGCATTGATAATTAACGCTTTTGCCCTTACGGGGACGTGCTGCTTTGACTTTTGACCCTACCCACTCAGCCTTCATTTTCAGTTGATTGAGTGGGTATAACAGGGATGCTATACACTCCTACAGATAGCTTTATTCTTAACTTTTCGACTTTTTGTACCAAAGACTTTTACTCGGCAAGCATAAACTTCCGTGCATCTTCACCTTCAATGCCGTTCTGCTTAAGGATGTCGGCAAGCGAAGCGTAGTTCTTGCGGAATGTCTCCACTATCTGTTTCTGCTTTTCGGGATTGTAGGTCATTGCTATTCCGGCAGACTCCATTGTTCCGAGTGGCTCGGCAAACACGATGCCCGGGTTGCGATATTTCACGGCAATGCAGTTCTGCTGAATATGGCGGAACTTGCCGATGAGTCCGTCTGTCAGAACGGGGGCATCCTTGGCATAGACCACTTCTATAGTCTTTGCCTTCGAGCAGTCGGTCTCCGGGATGTCAACCGTCAGACTGAGGTTGTTGCCGTCGTATTCAAAATCGGTCTGCTTTCCGTCCACTACGACCTTCTCAGGCACTGCCGACGCCACGAGCTTCAAGCGGTATTGGCGGTGTGCAGGCATTCCGCTGTACTCCCCTTTACGTGCTCCTATACTTACACGCAATGTGCCTTCGGCTGAATGTGTGGCAGACAGCAAGGTGGAGGCATAAGCTGTGGCATACTGCTTGTCGTTGCCGTTGTCCTCATACATTACGAACTCGGCATCTACGTTGCCCGGATATACCGTCACGGTGACAGCCTCGTCATTACGGCGCAGGTTCTTCACATCGCCATATTGCGGAATTATGCTGCCCGCCTTGACATATATAGGATACTCGTCGAGCAGGAACCGACGCTCAACCGTCTGTCCGCCCTTCAGCATTGTGCCCGATGAGAGTTCATACCAGTCGTTGCCAGCCGGCAGCCACACCTTCTGTAGCGACACGCCGTTGTTCATAGGCTGCGTGATAGGATAGACCAGATAGTTGTCGCCGAACATATACTCATTGCGGTTGCTGTAAGCCTCCTGCGCATCAGGATAGTCGTAATACATCGGTCGGCACAAAGACACACCGGTGTCGTAGGCATGGCGCGCCATAGTATATATATAAGGTGCAAGCGAGTAGCGCTGCTTGATGATGTCGCGAATGATGTCGCGCTCCTTGTCGGCAAATACCCACGGCTCCTTGTTTAGTCCTGCATTCTTTGTAGAATGGGTGCGCAGAATGGGGCTGAAGGCTCCGAACTGCATCCAGCGTATGTACATCTCGGGATTGATAGAGTCGGCTCCCATGTGTCCGCCGATGTCGTGGCTCCAATAACCGTAGAGCACGTTGGAGGCGGTAGAGTTGTAGTAAGGCTGGAAGTCGAGCGATTTCCAGCTGATGATGGCATCGCCCGAGAATCCTATCTGATAGCGGTGGTTGCCCAGTCCGCCCCAACGGTGATACAGCATGGGTCGGGTGTCGTGATGACGCTCCATGTCTGTGAATGTGGTATAGTTGATCCACCACACGTTGCTCAGTCGTGGAAACTCCTTGTCGTTGTTCCACTGCTGCCAGTCGAGCCACCAGAAGTCGATGCCGTCACGTTCCATAGGACGCAGCACTTTGTCATACCATCCCTGCATGAATCGTTTGGACGAGGCGTTCCATGGTATATCCTTCTTCTCGGCAGGATCCATGCCCATCCAACGTGCCATGTCGGCATAGCAATCCTCATAATACTTTATGCCATCGGCAGGATGAAGGTTGACGGTTGTTTGCAGTTGCTGCTGCTTTGCCCACTTCATGAAGCCCGCAGGCGAGGGAAAGAGTCGCTTGTTCCATGTATATCCGGTCCATCCGCCACGTCCTTCCTCAGTGTAGTGCCAGTCCATGTCCACCACAAGTACGTCCATCGGGATGCTGTAAGAGTGCATCTTGCCGACGAGTTGGCGCAGTTCGTTGTCGCTATAGCACCAGTAGCGCGACCACCAGTAGCCGAACGCATAGCGGGGTGGCAACGGTTCTTTGCCTGCAAAGACCGTAAAGTCGTGCAAAGCCTTCTTGTAGTCGTTGCCATAAGCGAGGAAATACATGTCCTGTGTCTTGCCTTCGTTGGGGCGATGTGCCACCCATTGCCAGTCGCTGTTGTCGAATACGTAGCCCTTAGAGTCGTCTATGAGTGTCCATCCGCTTCTCGACAGCAGTCCGTCTTCTATCGGCATCTTGCCAGTATCGCCACGTGAGTCGCCGTCATAACCGTCGAGTGTGCGGTAGGTTCCCTTCAGATTGGCGCCCGGCGCATCCTTCTGTCCGAGATGCCAGGCAAAGGGAATGACGCGTTTGCCGTCAGTCGGCTTCTTCTTTGTCTTTGCCGAGACTATTGAAAGATTGCGTTCGGTGAGCGGACCTGAGCCTTTTGTGTAAGTGAGTGTGAGATAGTCGGTGGATATGACAACCTTCTTGGCTGTCTCGCTCTTCTTGTATTTCACTTCAGGATAAGAGCGGTTGACGGCAATGAACGACTTGTTGTCAAGAAATTTTCCGTCGGGTGCATACTCCATGCGCACCGTTCCGTCAGTGACAAGCGTAAAGCGCACGTTGCTGTCTTTATATACTATGTTGTCGTTCTGAGCCGCTGCGGTGAGCGTAAGGGCTGAGAGTGCAGAGGCAAGAACAAGCTGCTTGCAGGAAGAATTGTTTCGGTTCATTATCAGTATATATTTGTTGTTTGAATAATTTAAGTTTCGCAAGCGAAAGTAGTTAAGAAGTTAAGGAGTTTTTCGCGCCCTTCGGTCGCTAAGGAGTTAAGCCATTAGTTTTTTCTTTATTTATAGCTTTAAAAGCATTTGGCTTAACTTCTTAACTCCTTTAACTACTGAATTCTCTGAACTTGCGAAAGTTCAGTGAATAATCTTTGAGTGATTGTCTTTATAAATCAGTAACAGGAGGATATGACAATAATGCCACACCCTCCTAAAAAATACTACTACAAAAATCAAACCGTTTTTTATTTAGCCATAAGGCTGACAGCGAATCCGCCGCCACGTGCCTGCTTCAGCTTCAGCACATCACCTTTCTTGACTGTACGGTGAGTGATGACGTAGGCTGAAGGATTCTTCTGGTAATCGGCATCGGGTGCATCCTGATAGATGGCGCAGTCGTACTTGCGTCCTTTGTCAAGGAAATCGAGGCGCACGACTGACTTATGGCCTTCGGCATCGCACTTTCCGCCCACAAACCAATTGTCTGTTCCTTTAGCCTTGCGGGCTACAGTGATATACTTGGCAGGCTCGGCTTCCAGATAGCGAGAGTCGTCCCAGTCGCAAGCTACGTCGCGAATGAACTGGAAAGCATCGTCATACTTCTCGTAATTCTCAGGCAGATCGGCTGCCATCTGCAACGGCGAGTACATGGTAAGATAGAGTGCCAACTGTCCGCAAAGCGTTGTGTTGACACAGGATTTATTGTTGCACCACTCGCTCAGCTTCGTAACGAATATGCCGGGAGTATAGTCCATCGGACCACCCTGCAATCTGGTGAACGGCAGAATGACCGTATGGTAAGGCTCACTACCTCCGAATGCCTCATACTCTGTGCCTCGTGCCGACTCGTTGCCTACGAGATTAGGCCATGTACGGCACAATCCAGTAGGACGTGTAGCCTCATGCGCATTGACCATTATGTGATGCTTGGCGGCCTCCTTGATGCAGTAGAGATAGTGGTTGTTGGTCGACTGCGAATAATGGTAGTCGCCTCGCGGAATGATGTCGCCCACATAGCCGCTCTTCACGGCATCATATCCATACTTGTTCATAAGCGTATAGGCTGCCTCCAGATGACGCTCGTAGTTCTGTGTGGATCCGCTCGTCTCGTGGTGCATCATCAGTTTCACGCCCTTGGAGTGGGCATAGTCGTTGAGATACTTTATGTTGAAGTCGGGATAAGGTGTCTGGAAGTCGAACACATAGTCCTTGTAATGACCGAACCAGTCTTCCCATCCGATGTTCCAACCCTCTACCAGCACCTCCTGAAGTCCGTTCTTGGCAGCGAAGTCAATATAACGCTTCACATTCTCGGTATTGGCAGGATGCTGTCCGTGCGGCCGGCACTTTGAATAGTCAAGGCTTTCAAGATGCACTGAAGGCAGATCGAAGGTGTAGCTCCACTGCTTGCCTCCGGCTATCATCTCCCACCACACTCCGCAATACTTAGTAGGATGAATCCACGACGTATCCTCTATCTTGCACGGCTCGTTGAGATTGAGTATGAGGTTGGACGCAAGCATGTCGCGGGCATCGTCGCTTACTATCACCGTACGCCACGGTGTGTTGAACGGAGTCTGTACATATCCCTTCATACCCGTAGCGTCTGGCGTGAGCCACGACTCGAACACCATGTTCTTGTCGTCGAGATTGAGGTGCATTGTGGGGAAGTTGACGCAGGCAGCTTCATGCAGATTGATGTAGAGTCCGTCGTCGGTCTTGAGCTGCAGTGATGTCTGTACACCCGTAGGCGAGAACGATGTCTGCGAAGCATTGGACGTTATGGCTGCCTTCATTTTCGAACGTATCTCGCTCATCTTCGATATTACGGTCTCATACTCCTGCGTGTCGTAGTCGCCCGGAATCCAATAGGCTGTATGGTCGCCAGCCATTGCAAACTGGGTGTGCTCTTCCTTCACTACGATATAGTTGAGCTTGGGCTGTTGCGGAAACTCGTAGCGCAGTCCCATACCGTCGTCGTAGACACGGAAACGAATGCAGATGTCACGTTGCATTGAAGCCTGATTCAGCGTTACGGCAAGTTCGTTGTAATGGTTGCGTATTGTTGCGGTCTCGCCCCATACCGGTCGCCATGTCTCATCGAACGTGGCAGTCTGCGTGTTCTTCACCGTGAACCCGTCCATAAGGTTCTGTTCGTTCATCCCGTTGGATGCATGCTTGTCCTTGGCGAGTTCCAGTCCGAGATGCGACGGACGTATCACTTCCTTCTTCTTGTATGTCATCTCATACGTGGGACGTCCGTCCTGCAGATAGAACTTCACCGAAACGTTGCCGTCAGGCGATGTCACAGTCTGCGCACCTGCCCCCAATGTGAGGGCAAGTGCAAGTGCTGAAAACAATATTTTCTTCATGTGTAATTGTTTATTTATTCTACAACAATCATTGTCCAATACTTAAGCTGCGGAACGGTGAATACAACGAAGTCGCCATCCTGACGATATTGCAGTTCCTGCGGAGCGCCTCCGAGTTGGTCGGGCGATGCCACCCACAGCTTCTTTACGTTCTTTGCACGCATACGCAATGTTAGGTTGTCGATGGCTTCGGGCTCGGGCATCGTTCCGTTCTTGTCGCGCCAGCTCAAGCTGTTAGCCTGACGGAAGTTGAGCAGACTCACCACTTGCTTGCCGTCTACGCTCTTGCTGTATGCCGTTACGTTGCCAAGTACGGGCGGCCATGCATTGATCGTTACCACAGACTTGGCTGCTGCAATATCGCATTGTGTCTCTGTTCCACCGTTGCGAAGCAGGTTCTGATAGGCTGTAAGGAAATCGTAGTACGCCACTATCTGCTTCTTCAGTCCGGCGCTCATCTTCACATCGGCATAAGGGAAGTATTCCGAACTCAGCATATGTCCGGCTCCGAGTTCGAGATGTGATGCTCCGAGGGCGAACATTACGGCATCGGTGAGCAGCACTCCGGGTGTATTGAACTCCGGCTTATTGTGTCCGTAGTCCATATATGCGGCATACACCTGACCTAACGTATTGCCAGAATACAGGCGATTGGCCTTCAATATGTCATGGAGGTCACTGAACTTGTCTTCACCATCCCACAATTCGGAGTACATAAAGTCAACGCATCCTGTTGACACAATCTTGTCTGAGCCATAATTACTGACGGCATTCATCACCAGACGTTTGTCGGGCTGACGCTCTTTCATAGCTCGTATGAACGATGCATAGCCGTTAGGCAGATTCAC
>URDM01000023.1 GCA_900546575.1 uncultured Prevotella sp. | reverse complement strand
TTCTAATTTTTTCTATAAAACGGAAAATGAACCATATTAGTACTGATATATATAAATAATTTAGATCATTTACTTATTGAATAATTTTAATATATCACTTATGCGTGAAGTGTTTCTTACGCTTTATTTGTCACAAACAGCATGCCATTGGGTGCTGTTACTTGTATGAATGGTGCAAAAATACGAAATTGTGTTTAAAAATTGATGTTAAGCAACTAATTTTGTTCGATTATCTTTGGCGTTACTGATTAAATGCGTATCTTTGTATGGATTAAGACAAACTATGAAGTGTGGTGCCTCAATAAAGAGGGCATCAAGTCGTATTAGTTTGGAAAAACCGATTTTCAACTAACAAATGACTGCTTATTTAGTTACAACTACTACAACAATCAACGACGTGCCCCGATGTGACTTCGGGGCACGTTTTAAAAACGCTAATCAAATTTTATTAAAACAAAGATATTATGAGACTTATTATTGAAAAGGATTATGATCAGCTCTCAAAGTGGGCTGCTGAGCATGTAATTGAGCGTATCAACAAGTTCAATCCGACACCCGACCACAAGTTCGTGCTCGGTCTGCCGACTGGTTCTTCACCTATCGGAATGTACCATGCATTGGCTGAGGCTTGCAAGGAGGGACGTGTGTCGTTCAAGAATGTCCTCACTTTCAATATGGACGAGTATGTAGGTCTGCCCGAGTCGCATCCGGAGAGCTACCACTCATTCATGGCTAAGAACTTCTTCGACCATGTTGACTGCCCGAAGGAGAACATCCATATCCTTAATGGCAACGCCGAGGATTTGGAGGCTGAGTGCGCACGTTACGAGCAGATGATTGTTGAGGCTGGTGGTATCGACCTCTTCATCGGCGGCATCGGTCCTGACGGCCACATCGCTTTCAACGAGCCGGGTTCTTCACTCACTTCACGCACACGTATGAAGACTCTTACAACTGACACTATCGTTGCCAACTCTCGTTTCTTTGACAACGACGTGAAGAAGGTTCCTACAACAGCTCTCACAGTAGGTGTAGGTACTGTAATGTCTGCCCGTGAGGTTATGATCCTCGTTAATGGCCACAACAAGACACGCGCTCTCCAGGCTGCTGTTGAGGGTCCGGTTACTCAGATGTGGACAATCTCTGTTCTGCAGATGCACCAGCACGGTATCATCGTAGCTGACGAGGCTGCTACTGAGGAGCTCAAGGTTGGAACATACCGCTACTTCAAGGATATCGAGAAGAACAATCTCTAATCCCAATCGTCTATGCCTAAAGCATTGAACATAAAGAAAATCTCAGCTGTCTCGGTCGAGGCGGCTGAGATTTGCCGTATTATGGACGAGGCTCAGATTGAGTTCGTTCCGGTAGACAACCACTGTTGGGCTGCTGATTTCCCTTACAAACCGAAGTTTGAGGTGCGTATGGCTCACAACGGCAGTCAGTTGCTCATCAACTATCGTGTTACTGAGGAATGCGTGCGTGCCGTTGCACCGCACGACGATGGCAACGTTTGGGAGGATTCGTGCTGCGAACTGTTCCTCTCGCCAGTCGCTGACGGCACCTATTATAATATGGAGTGCAACGCAGCCGGCACATTGCTCATCGGTTTCGGTCCCAGTCGTGAGGGACGCGAGCGTGCTCAGCAGGCTGTTCTTGACAAGGTGCAGCGCTGGTCGACAATGGGTCGTGAGCCGTTCGACAACATCGAGGGTGAGCGTACATGGCAGTTGTGCCTGGCTGTGCCCGTTGAGGCTTACTATCATCACAACCTTAAGAGCTTCGACGGCTTGCACGTGAAGGGCAATGTGTATAAGTGTGGCGACATGCTGCCTCATCCTCACTTCCTCTCGCTCTTCCCCATCAATCTGCCCAAGCCCGACTTCCATCGTCCCGACTTCTTCGGTGATGTGGTGTTTGAGTAATATACACAGATAGTTCGAAAAGGTAATATATATAGTTTGAAAAGGATTTATATATTATTCGAACAAGATATTTATTTAAACAGAAAGCGCCCTGTAAAGGCAAAAGCATAGATTGTTAACGCTTTTTCCTTTACAGGGCGCTTTATTGTTGTTTGTTATTCTTGTTATTTCTCCATAACTCGCTTTACTTGCCAACGTGTCACTACGGTAGCCAATGCTCCGTATACTATTGCCTGCATCCAGAGTCCCTTGATTTCGGGCAGGATGTCGCCGAATACTCCGCCGAGTGTGTTCAGCTTAATGAATCCCTGAATGCCGAATGTAGACGGGAACAGCCATGAGAACCATTGCCACATTTCGGGTATATTGCTCTTTGGCCACGATACGCCCGACATGAAGAGGAATGGCACGGAGGTGAACACTACGAGCAACATCACATTCTCGCGCTTGCGCACGAAGTAAGAGAAGGTGATGGCAAAGCCTATGCAAGACAGCAGATAAGGCACAATGAAGAGAGCAAAGTCGCGTGCGTGTAGTATCTGCACGAAATGAAATAGCCGTGGAACCGCCAGCAATACCCATGCTGCGATGAGCAGGAAGAGCACGAAGAATCCCATTGTGCGGCCAACCATGATGCGTGCCAGTCCGAAACGGCGTTCGTACATTGGCACGAGGCGTACAAAGCGGCGCTTCTCGTGCGATGTTCCGTAGGCAATACCTATGCCAAGGAGCATCACCTGCTGTATGATGAGCACCAGAACGCCCGGCAATATGAAGTTGCCGTAACCTCCCGTGTTGTTGAATATTGGCACATCGGTTATCAGCATAGGCTGTGTTGTGAGCTGGTCGTCGCGGTTGGTGTAGTTGCCCGACAATGCTATCTGAATGTGCGAGTTCATATCGGCAGCCACAGCTGTGCAGGTCTGGAATATAGCCTTATAGGTAAGCATCAGTCCCATGTTGCAATACACGCTGACGTGGGCTTGCTGCATGCGTCCGAGGTTGCGGTCGAAGTCTTCGGGCAGAAGTATTATGCCGTACACTTCCTGCTTGCCCACGAGTCGGCTTGCCTCCTCAAGGTTGTTGCAGTAGGCTGCTACACGAACGTCGGACGATGCATCTACGTGGCGAACGAATTCGCGGCTCGTCTGACTATGCGAATTGTCAACCACCGCCACTGGCACGTCGCGCACCACCTCGTTGTTGTATATCCACGAGTAGAGTATAGGGTAGGCGAGTGGTAAAAGTATAACGAAGAGAAGCGCGCCCTCGTCCTTGAACATGTCGCGCATCTCGTGAAGCCATACTCTGGCCGTGTCTTCCCAGAAAGTTCTTATCTTGTTCATCTAAATACAGTTTTACTCCAAATATACATATTCTCTCAGAGCCTTGCCCAATCGCATGATTACAAACACGGGAGCGCAGGCAAACAGAGTGAGTGCGGCTGCGTTGAGTGCCACATCGGTCCACGGATTGCCTCCGAACACCACAATCTCATATATGATAAAGAAGTGGCGCATGGGGAACAGTTGTGCCAGTGATTGCAGGGCTGGGTCCATTGCGAGGGTTGGGAAGGCTGTTCCGACCATCGAGAAGCTAAGTACGCCCCACAGCGAACACATGCTCATTGCCATTCGCATTGAAGGGAACAGACCGAACATGAACACTCCGAAGCCCTGGGCTGCCAATACTGTCAGCACGCCCAAACCTATTATGCTGCCCCAACCGCCCGGATGTGGGAAGTGGAGAATGCCGAACGTGTAGTATAGGTAGCCAAGCATTATGATGAGCCAGATAATGGTGTGTGGCAGCATCTTGCCAGTTATTGCCACGAACGGGTTGTCGCCGGCGCACTTCATGAGTTCGCGTGCCGTGTCCATCTTCAATTCCGAGCCCATAGAGTAGGCGGTGACGAGGAAAATGAAGAGCAACAGACACGTCGGAATGAGCATCGTTGAGAGATAGATGTTGTAGTTTACCCATGGATTGCCTACGGGATGCAGGTCGATAGCGATGGGTTGGAGGAATGTAGCAATCTGCTTGTCGGTGTAACCTTTGGCTGACATCACCGATTTGCCGACACCTGCCGTGCCGAGAGTGGCTACGGTCTTGAGGTCCTTAAACACGAGTGAGCCTGCTGTAAGCGAAGCGTAGCTGTAGTAGTATGACACTTTGGGCTGTCGCGAAGCCAATAGGTCGGCTGTGGTGCCTTGTGGAAAATACAGGAAACCGTATATTTCGTTGTGCTGCATAGCGAGTCGTGCCTCTTCGAAGTTGGGGTAGTGTGCCACCACCTTGGTCGATTGGAACGAGTCGAGCATTCGTGTCAGCTTGCGTGTCGTGGCAGAATTGTCAAGGTCGACAACGCCTACAGGCATGTCTTGCGGCTGTCCTTCGTTCATGAGCGACGTGAAGAAGAAGGTCACGAATATCGGGAAAATCACCATTGAGAACAGATATAAGTGATTTTCCTTCAGTCGGCGGCACTCGCGTATGAATATTTGTATGATTCGTTTGGTGAAAGACATTAACAAAAATGATTTGGGGAATCGTTTATGAGATAATCTATCGGAAAGAGAAAAGCCCTACCCCCAGCCCCTCCCCGGCAGGGATGGGAGCTATATGTTCCGACTTATTATAACTAAACACATCTCTCCCCTCCCTACGGGGGAGGGGTTGGGGGTGGGGCTTTTATCTTATTTCTTCAGCACCAATGACATTCCCGGACGCAGACCTTCAATCTTGTCAATCGGGCGGGCCTTCACTTCGAATGTCTTGAGGTCGTACTGTCCGTTTGACTTGGTGGCCTTCCATACTGCGTACGAGCCCTGATCCTTGATGTAGTAAACCTTCATGCGGATTTCGCGATTGTATGCCGGAACGAAAGCCTTAATCTCGCTGCCTATTTTCATACCGTTGAGCTGGTCCTCGCGAACGTTGAATGTGCCCCAAAGGTCGTTCATTATTGATATTGACATAATCGGTGAACCGGTTCCTACAAGCTCGCCCACCTTCGGATAGACATCGCTCACCTCGCCAGCCATCTGTGCTATCTGCATTGTCTCGTTGATATAGGAGTTCACTTCGGCTACGGCACCCTTTGCACGGTTCACCTGTGCAGCAGCAGCCTTCTTCTCTTCCATACGGGCACCATTCACAGCCATGTCGTACTGGCTCTGTGCTGCCTTGACCTGAGCCTCCATAGCCTTGTAGTTGGCAAAAGCCTCGTCGCGCTTCTGGGCTGTCATTACGCCGTCGTCAAACAGACGTTGTACACGATTGTACGACTTCTGTGCAATGTCCAGACCAGCCTTTGCCTGCTGCAATACGGCGAATGCGGCACGCACCTGTTCCTTGCGTGCTCCGTTGTTTGCCATTTCGTCCATGGCTGAAGCTGCGTTCTCTGCCGACTGAGCCTGTGTCATCTTGGCGCGCACCTCAGGAGCGTCGAGAATGGCAAGCGTATCGCCTACGTTGACATAGTCGCCCTCCTTGACACGGAGTTCGAGAATGCGTCCTGGCACCTTGCTCGACACGCGGTATTCAGACACTTCCACCTGTCCCTGTATTGTTTCAGGCTCTTGTTTGAGCGACAGCGAACCAATGATAGCTACTGCTGCTACCACAGCCGTTGAGCATGCTATGGTGATAAGTATGTTCTTATGTTGCGATTTTTCTGACATAATAATATATAATGTGTGTTGTTATTGCAAGACACCGAGTGCCTTCTTTAAGTTAACTTGACTCATTTTCACGTCTACTTCGGCGTCTATCTTCTGCGATTGTGCCTGCACCCATGCTGTCTGTGCAGCCATAACGTCGGTAGTGGGTATAACGCCCTCCTTAAATCCGAGGTTGGCGCAACGCAGGTTTTCCTCAGCGTTCTCTACGTTTTTCGTTGCCATAGCCAGACGGCGGTTGGCCTCCTTCACCTTGAATTGGCTTTGGCTCACCTGCAGGTCTATCTTTTCGCGGATGTCGTCGCGTTCGAGTTCTACGATAGTAGTGGCAATGCGGCTTGCGCGCACCTTGTATGTGCCCTCCATCCAGTTCCATAGCGGCACACGCACCATCACTCCGACATTCCACATGCCAGAGAGTTTGCGTTCAAATCCGTTGAAGACATTGGGATTGGTGGCTACATATCCGCCGGTAAGAAGCACCTGTGGCAGATAAGCGGCGCGCACCAGCTTGGTGGCTTGGCGACTCATGTCGGCAGAATTCTGCAGAAGTTTCAGTTCGGGGCGGTTCTCCATAGCCACAGCGCGGTCGGCTTGAGCGTCGTCGGCTTGCTCTACGAGGTTGTCGGCGTTCTCGTCGGCAAGTGTAATGTTTGAGTCGACATCCATGCCACACAATTGGCAGAGCAGCATCTTGGCGAGAGCGAGTCCATTCTCGGCCTGTGTCAGCGACATTTCAGCCTCGTTCACCTTGACGTCCACCTTCAGTCCGTCGGCTCGTGTGGCCACTCCCTCGCGTATCATCTTGCTCACGTCGTCGTCGAGTTTCTTCACTACAGCCAGATAGCTTTCTGCCAACTGCTTTTTGTGGTGTACCGAAACGACTGTCCAGTAGGCCTGGTCGATAGAGTGCAGCGTGTTTTGTGTCGAAGCCTCGATGTTGTTCTGTGCCATCTCTTCGCCTATGTCAGCCATGCGGTTGGCTGCTATAATGGCTCCACCCATATAAATAGGTTGTGTGAGCATTACCGAGAGGGCGTACATCTGGCGTGTGTCTGTGCGGAAAGCGTCAACGATGTTCTGTCCTACATGGTTGACGGCTTCGCCTATTTTTGATCCCACCTGTCCGAACATGCCTCCGAGATTGGATGCTTGTTCGGGTGTGAGTATGCCTTGCTGGGCAAGGCTTGTCAGAGCGCCGGCAATGTCGTTGTGCAGCGCACCGGTGGTGTTGGTGCCTGCATTGGCAAGTGCCGACTTCTGGTCTTTGCTGAGTAATGAAATCTCACGGCTTGTCAGTTCGTATCCTCCGAGCGCACTTATGTGCGGCAGATACTTTGTCTTGGCTGCTTTCTTGTTGTAGCGAGCCATGTCGAGCTGCAGGCGCGAAGCCGACAGGGTCTTGTTGTTGCGCAATGCCATTGCGCGGCAACTGTCGAGTGTCAGCGTCTGTTGTGCCTGAGCGCTTGTGGCAAGCGTAGTAAGGGCCAATATTAATAACTTGTATTTCATATTCGTTTGTTTGTTGGAGTGTGTGGCTTGTCAGCCTCGGTGGCTTACTTGAATGTGAAGCTACGTGAGCCAATCATGTTGCCATCGGCGAAAATGCTTACATGATAGGTTCCTGCAAGCAGCGACTGCGATACGCTCCAATACGTGGTTATAGCCATTTCCTGTCCGCCGTATTCCACACTCTTGTGCATTGTGGCTTCGAGCGAGCGGTTCTGATAGTGGAACGTTCCGCC
This sequence comes from uncultured Prevotella sp., assembly GCA_900546575.1. GTDB lineage: Bacteria > Bacteroidota > Bacteroidia > Bacteroidales > Bacteroidaceae > Prevotella. The sequence continues at coordinate 28,917 of URDM01000023.1, read as the reverse complement.
GCCGCCGAGAGTTGTTCCGGCAGGAGTGGTGATGCGCACGTAGAATGTCTTCTGTCCGTTCTGTGCTGTCACGTTCTTGGCTATGGTGAAGTTGACCTGTATGTTTGTACACTTTGAAGTCTTGTCGGTATTCTTGCCGCGCTTGTTCTTCAGCTGCATTGATATGCCGGTGGCATCGAGCTGCGCTGCAATAGCCACTTTCTCCGAGAGTGAGGCGCGTTCGGTGTTGAGTCCCTCAATCTGTCGTGTCGCTTCGTTATACTGTCCTTTGATTCGGGTGTTCTCGGCGGTGAGGTTCTGGTTGAGTCGGTTGAGCGAATCTATCTCAATGACATAGTTGCGCAGTACGGCGCGAACGGTGGCAAGCTCCTTCTTGAGGCGTGCTATCTCACGTGCGTCGCTCGACTTGGTGTCCCGCAGTTCCTTGAGCAGTCGTTCGGTCTTCTCCTGCTCGGCTGTGAGTTGTGCTACGATGGAGTCGTTGGTTATCTGCGTCTTCATCTCGCTGTATTGGTTGGCAAACTGCTGGTACTCGTTCTCCATCTCCTTCTTGTCGAGGTCGGCGAGTTCCTGCATTGCCTTGTTTTCTTTTCTTTGGCTGTCAAGATTGACGTAAAGATAGGCTATTGTGCCCACGAGTGCCAATCCAATCACACCCGCTACTATCCCAGTAATGAGTTTTTTCTTTTTCATAACTTAATTTGATATATCAATTAATGAGTTTTAAATAATAAAGTTTAAACTGTTGCAAAGTTAGTTGATTAATTTTAAAGCACAAAGCAACGGGTGTTGTAAATAAATAATGATTGCTAAAATCGAAGATAAAAACAGAAGAACGGAACAGATAAAAAAACAAAAGAAGTCCTTTTGGGTTGCAAAAGGACTCGTTTTGCAATCCAAAAGGACTCGTTTTGAGGTGCAAAAGGACCCCTTTTGAAGGGCAAAAGGACTCCTTTTTTGAAATCGTATGTGTTAAGTGTTAAATGTTAAGTGTTATGTGGGTGGAAAGTTAAGTGTTGAATGTTAAATGTTAAGTGTTTAAGGCTTTGTAAATCAGAGGTTTTTCTTATTTGATAGCCTTAAGAACTTGCTCGGCAAAACTTTTCATTCCCTTTATCGACGGGTGTCCGCTCTTCTTGTCAATGTCCTTGAGCTTGATTACGGGCACGTCGTAGTGGCGGCATATTTCGTCAACCGACTTGTTGATGTCGTCCTTGAGTTGGCTGTTGAGGATGAAGTAAACGTCGACGTTTGGATAGTACAGACGTATGTCGTTGAGCATCTTTGCCATGGCAGGACGGAAATAGTAGAGGTCGGCACGTCGCCAGTCGCTATACTGATATTCGCCCATCTTCACTCCAGCCCATGAGTCGTTGGTGGCTCCGCATATAAGGATTATGTCGGGATTGCCCAGGTTGTGGCATCGGGTCACGAACGAGCGGTCGCTGAAGTCGGCATCGTCATATCCCGTATTGCATATTGTGGCACCCGAGTAGGAGTTGTTCATCCCCATCTTGTAGCCTCCCTGCTTTATCACCTGCCACCACCAGGTCTGCTCCACGCGCTCCACGTCGGTCTGCTTCTTGTTGGCTGGCGAGAAGTACCATATTGCGTTGCCTTCGGGAATGAATCCCTGGAATGTAGAATACGAGTCGCCCAGTACGGCAATGGTTCGGCGCACCTGTGCCGGAGCCTGTACAAGCACGAGCATGAGCAGGCAGAATAGTGTAATTGTCTTTTTCATTTGCTGTTTGTTTTTAGTTATTATTGTTGTTCTTTTTCTTCGTCTACACCCAGACCGAACAATGCGAAGTCGCCCCTTGTCGGGTCGTCGGGGAATATTTCGAGCATTACGTCGGTAAGTCGTCGGGCTGTTGACATTGAGGCTGTGCGACTGTTGAGCAGCCCCATTCGCATGCTCTCCTGCACAACGTGTGTGTCGAGCGGCATGATGAGCGAGCGTCGGTCGATGATGTCTGCCCACAATCCGAGGTCGACGGGAGAATCTGACCGTACCATCCAGCGCATAAACATGCACACGCGCTTGCATGCCGACGACGTGTTCTTGGGCACAATCTTGCTGGCTCCTTGCTCGGCAAAGTATCGGCAGATGGCTTCCACGGCTTCAATTCCCGTCGTTGCATGGCTTGCCACGTATGTCTTCATGCTGCCGTAGCGGTTGAGCATGTGGCTGTAGGCGGCAAGCAGGCAGCACATGTCGTGTCGTGTGTACAGGCGATAGAAGCATTCGGCGGTGTCGGCTATGTCGTTCTGCCATTCGTCAGAGCGCACCCAGCGGTCAATCTCGCCCCCCGAAGCGTCGAGCACGAACTGTATCTTGGGGAAGAACTGCTTGCGCGAGCCGTAACTCAGGCATGAGGCTATGAAAGCCATTGCCTCCTGATTAGCCGCTCCTGCCACGCGGTGCATGAAGGAGCTTGGGTCGGCGGCGAGGAAATCTGCCGTTTCGTATTTGTCGGCAAGCTGTCGTATGCGGCTTGCAAGTTGCTTGTCAATGTTAGGATTCATTTCTTTGTACGTAGAATATATTGGGTTGAATGCAGTTGTAAAGGTACGCCGAATTATTCTATCTACCAAACAACATGGGGCTTGAATGGCAATGTTTTATAGATAGTTGGCAGAAATGTTGGTCGGATGAACGAAATTATGTAAATTTGCACGTATGAGAATAGACATAATAACCGTATTGCCCGAAATGCTTGAGGGCTTCGTAAACGAATCGATACTTGCCCGTGCCCAGAAGAAGGGTCTGGCAGAAATTCACCTGCACAATCTGCGCGACTACTCTGCCGACAAATGGCGCCGTGTAGACGACTATCCTTACGGAGGATTTGCTGGTATGGTGATGCAGTGCGAACCCATCGACCGCTGTATTTCGGCTCTGAAGGCAGAGCGCGATTACGACGAGATAATCTATACTTCGCCCGACGGCGAGCAGTTTGACCAGCATATTGCCAACGATCTTTCGCTCAAGGGCAACATCATCATACTCTGCGGACACTACAAGGGTATCGACCAGCGTGTGCGCGACCATCTCATCACTCGCGAGATAAGCATCGGCGACTACGTGCTGACGGGTGGCGAGCTGGCTGCAGCAGTCATGGCAGACGCCATTGTGCGCGTTGTGCCGGGCGTGATAGGCGACGAGCAGAGTGCGCTGAGCGACTGCTTCCAGGACGACCTTCTGTCGGCTCCTATCTATACACGCCCTGCCGACTACAAGGGATGGAAAGTGCCCGACATATTGCTGAGTGGCAACGAGGCCAAAATAAAGAGTTGGGAAATGGAGCAGGCTATGGAACGTACCAAGCGTCTGCGCCCCGACCTGTTGGAGAAGTAATGACACCCTGAAAATAATGAATAAGCCGTGGCACGGAGTAATGGATCAGCCCGTGTCACGACCCACCTTCTGGTCCACACCTTAAACCTTATGGAACAATTAAACCAAAACACACAGCCCCAGAACGACAATCCAAAGATGCCTATGCCAAACAACAATATGGTTATGGCGATAATCTGCACCATCTGCTGCTGTCTGCCACTCGGCATCTACGGCATCATAAAAGCTGCCAAAGTGAACGGCCTGTATATGGCAGGCCTGTATGATGAAGCAGTCAATGCTGCCAATGAAGCCAAGAAGTGGAGTCTTATAGGCATTATAGCCGGATTGGTGATTCAGTTAATATGGTGTGGAGTCTATGGATATGCAGCTTTTGCATCTCTTTAAGAACAAATACATTTATCTCGCATTAGCTTTGGCAGTCGGATTGGTGCTTTATCGTTTCAGTCCGACTGCTTATTGGTTTTGGCCTAAATGTCCCGTAAAATTGATTACAGGACTGAGTTGTCCTGCTTGCGGCATACAGCGCTTTGTGCATGCGATGACCAACGGAAATGTGCGGGAAGCTGTTTCTTACAACTACTATCTCATTTATGCCCTGCCTTATACTTTGTGTATTGTTGTGGCCTATTATCTCCCACAATCGCGACTTAAAGACCGTATGAAAGAGATATTTGAGGGGAAAATAGCAGTTGGACTGTATGTCATAACGTTCTGCGTATGGTTTGTCGTAAGAAACATACTTGAAATATAAAACCACAAAACAGAAATTATAAAACCACATGACTATGGAAAAGAATCAAGTAAGCCAGCTTATTGCTTTGTATGGTGGACGTTTTCCCGAATATGCGCTTCGCGACATCTACACACAGCTTGAGAATATGGATTTTTCTGAAGCATCCATTCGTATGGCACAGACCAAAGACCCTATAGTTGCTCTTCTCATATCTATCTTTCTCGGACAATTCGGCATCGACCGCTTTTATATAGGGGACACTACGATGGGGGTACTGAAGCTGATAACATGCGGAGGCTGTGGCATCTGGACCATTATCGACTGGTTCCTGATAATGGGAGATACAAAAAACAAGAACTATAACAAAATCAACGAAATATTCTAATTATAATTAAATGAACAAATCAATTCTTTCGGCAATAGCTCTTGCTTTTGCCTTTGCTATGCCTGCGTCTGCACAGGACGGACTGCTCAAGAAATATGCACAGCGACTGTCTACTCCACGACATTACGTGTGCTATCGTACTAACGAGAAGATTAAGATTGACGGCAAGCTCAACGAGAAGTCGTGGGCAAAGGCTGCCGACACAGAGTCGTTTGTCGACATAAGCGGCGACGGATTTCCAAAGCCTATTTATGACACCAAGGCCCGAATGATGTGGGACGACGAATATCTGTACGTGTCGGCTGTGATGGAGGAACCCAACATCGTGGCAAACCTGACGCAGCGCGATACTATCATCTATCACGACAACGACTTCGAGGTGTTCCTCGACCCGACTGGCGACGGACAGTGCTACTTCGAGATTGAGAACAACGCACGTGGCGTTGTGTTCGACCTTATGCTCGACCGTGCCTATCGTTCGGGCGGCAACTTCTACATCCAGTGGGATTGCCCGGGACTGAAGCTTGCTGTTCAGCACGACGGAACACTCAATAAGCCTAAGGACAAGGACCGCTCATGGACCGTGGAGATGGCTATTCCGCACAAGGCTATTACCCGCAACTTCACCAATCCGCTCGTTGCCGGAAACATCTGGCGACTGAACTTCTCGCGTGTAGAATGGCTGAAGAAGGGTGGACCTGAGGAAAACTGGGTGTGGACTCCTACTGGCGAGATCAACATGCATGCGCCTAATCAGTGGGGATTCTTGCAGTTCTCTGATAAGGTTGTAGGCACAGGCACCGACGAGTTCCGCTGTCCGTACAACATGGAGGCTTACAAGCTGCTATGGGCAATGTTCCATGCTCAGTTTGAGAAGCGTGAGAAGACAGGTGCTTACACCAGTTCGCCAGCCTCGCTCGGATTGACCGATGCCGACCTTGCTACATTGCCGAAGGGCAGCAACGTAGAGCTTGAGGCTACAACCACACAGTTCACAGCCAGCATTCTTGTAGGCGGAACAGGCAAGCGCTATGTGGTTGACCAGAACGGAAAGTTTGAAGTGAAATAATATTTTGGTTATATAAAGAGGGAGTCAAAACTCCCAATATAAATAATAAAAACTCGTTGTACTTCCTTGTGTGGACGTACAACGAGTTTTTTTGTAGCTTAATAATACTTTCACATGTATATTAATAATACTTTCACATGTATATTAATATACTTGTACATGTATATTAATAATACTTGCCAAATACATATAATGCTTGTCGTTTGTCATACACAACTTACCATAAATTATCCTGCGATTCTGAATTGAAGAATTCACAATCGCAGGGGGTAGCTGAGAATTATTTAAAACTCAGAATTCAGAATATTACTCCTCCCAAACCAAGTAGGCAGAAACGAGCCAGTGGTTCATCTCGTTGCCCTTGATGGGCTGAGCCTTTGGAATGGCAATGCTGAGAGTGTGGCGGCCAGGTGTAATGCTATTGAGCGGAATTTCCTCTGGAGCGACATCCGAACCAGGACACCAGTTGGAGCGTGAGAAGTCTGACGAACCTACAGGTTCTTCTATTTCCTTCTCGGTATAGTTGCCGTCAGGACCTATGTATGAAGCAATGCGCTTTTCGAGCCAAACACCAGTACCGGGATTGAAGCGGCGGAACGATGCGCAGTCGTCGCGCCACGGCGTAAACTTATACACTTCGTTGCCGTCGATAGAAAGAATGTTTTCTTGTGGAGTGAATTCATCGCCGCCATCATGACCACCATGTCCCGTAACGATGTACTTCAATGTGACGTTCTTTGCACCCTTAGGCAGATTGAAGTCGGCTACGAGCGGCTTGCGAGCGAAGATGTCGGGATACTCCTGACCAATATAATATACTGTGTTGACGAGTGGCAATACGTGAGTGCGGGGCATAGGGTCGCAGCTTATAGGGCTTTCCTTGAAACGCAGTTCGACGCTTGCCAGATAGCCCTCATCGGTCCATGTGTCGATAAATACGCCCACGTAAGCCTCGCCTTCAAGCTCAGCATAGCGGTCGGTGATGTCCTGCTGCCACTCTACGCAGTCTGCCCACTTCGGAATGTACACTGGGCGGCGCTTTGCTGAGAGCTTGTCGTCCTTTCCGCTGAAATGTCCTACGCCGAAAGGAGTCATAAATCGCATCAGCTCAACAGTGGGAAGATAGTCCTTGCCGGCTACTATACCGACGAGTTTCTCGTACTTTGAAGCGTCGACAGCAGGAAACTTGTTCTTGCCCTGGGCAATAGTCATGAGGTTGATGGCCGACTTCTTGGGCAGTACGAACACCGAGCCCGACTTGTCCCAGCGGTCGCCGTTGGATGCTACGGTAGTCTTCAAGTACACCTTGACGTTGCGTTCGTAGTGCGGAACGTTGATTTTCTTCAAAATTATACGTCCGTTGACAAGACGTATTATGCCGTCGGCATCGGCTGCATTAAAGCCCTCAAGCTTTGACGGAGCATAATGAATGTTTGTCTTCTCAAATACCTTTATCGTTTTGCTGCCCTTGGCTGCGTACTCCTTATGGTTAGCAGCGTGTGAGGAAAGGGTGAAGAGGAAGATAAAGGAGAAAAGGGAAAATAGGGAAATAAGGGGGAAATGGAAATGTTTCATAAGATAAAAAAAATAGAAGCCCTACCCCCAGCCCCTCCCCCGCAAAAGCCCTACCCCCAGCCCCTCCCCCGCAGGGAGGGGAGTGATATGATTTTGTGGGAATATTAGGGGGGGGCTTTTTGTTCTTACTATTAGTAGTCGGTTCATACCGCTCCCCTCCCTACGGGGGAGGGGCCGGGGGTGGGGCTTTTGGGTGGTTTGGGGCTTATTGTTTTTTTTAGTTACTCTCAATAACCTTACCAGCTCCGCGATAGAGCTTTATCGGGCCATCGAGCAATACTGCTACTACGGTTATCATTGGGTCGAGTGAACGCTCAGGCACATTGATGTAGAGATTGCCCGGAACTTCGCTCCAATAGTTTTTGTTGTAGACTTTCGACTGGATTATCTCGCCGTCGCCTACTACCCAAACGCGGTTGACCTTATTCATAACGCCCTTCACTTCGATAGGACCGTTAGGCTTGTAGGGAAGGTAGAGGTAGAGGATGTCGCCAGCCTTGTTCAATGTTGTGTAGCCCTGGAAGTGCTCGGCAGGAATACCAGCACGTGTGTCGTAGATGGCTTCCTTGTGCTTCTTTGTCCAGCGGCCGAACTCCTTGAGTATTGCTACCTGCTCTTCGGGGATGGTTCCGTCTTCCTTCGGGCCGATGTCAAGCAGCATGTTGCCACCCATAGAGAGACAGTCGACGAAGGTGCGCAGCAGAATGTAGGGCGACTTGTAGTTGGTGTCGGCATGCTGATAGCCCCACGAGTCGTTCATTGTCATGCAAAGCTCCCAATGCTTGTCGGCAGGACGAACCACGGGCACGCCCTGTTCAGGTGTAGCATAGTCGCCATAGCCCTGGATGCGCGAGTTGATGATGACGTTCTTGTTGGCCTTGCGCAGGAATTCAGACATTCCCTTTGCGTTCCATGTCTCAGCATCCTGTTCCCAGTCGCCGTCAAACCAGTAGAGGTCGGGCTTGTATTGATTGAGCTCGTCGAGTTGGTTGAAGTCAAACTTGAGGAACTTCTGCCAACGTGCAGGATCGTCCTTAACGTTGTAGCGAGTCTCGGTACGTGTGAAGTTAGGATAGTCGGGGTGCGACCAGTCGATGAGCGAGTAGTAGAGTCCGAGCTTCAGTCCGTGCTTGCGCACTTCCTTAACGAACGGAGTGACGATGTCGCGCTTGGCTGCTGTAGCCTTGATAGTGTTCAGATCGCTGTACTTAGTGTTCCATAGAGCTACGCCGTCGTGGTGCTTGGTGGTGAGAACTGCATACTTAGCGCCACTCTCCTTGATGAGGTCGAGCCATGCTTTAGGGTCGTAGTTCTTGGCTGTGAAGCCGTTACACTGGCCCATATACTGCTCGTAGGGCAGATATTTGTTGTGGAACGACCAACTCTCTGACACGCCGTTGACAGCGTAAATGCCGTAATGGATGAATATTCCCAACTTGGCGTGGTCGAACCACTCCATTCTTTTGTCTTTCTGCTCCTCGGTTTCGCCAGGTATGGCAGTCTGTGCTGCTGCACCGGTAATGGCAGCTGCACAGAGCATGGAGCACAGTATGCGCTTGATTTTCATAAATGTAAAATGTTAGTTCTTAAGTTGATATTATAATAATGTTATGCAAAGATAATCAAAAAAATCCATTGATTATAATGAATGGTACATCTTTATACCTTATATTATAATATAAAAGGGGCAGATTGTGATGAATCGCCCCTTTTATTGTTTATATGAAGTCTTTGCTTCACTTTTATTTCTTCTCAAACTTGAATGCCAATGGCTCAGCCTTTGTTCCTGCAGGAATCTTTACAGTCACCTTGTCACCGTTGGTAGTGTATTTTACTGCCTTGCCGGTGTTGAGCAATACGAGTTTGCCCTTAGGCTTGTTGACAGTCCATGTGATTGTCTGCGGAGCTGTCTCGCCGTCGGCTATGGCGTACACGGCATAAAGAGTCTTCTTGTTCTTTGATGCTGTAAACCATGTTTTGCCGTCGTTGTAGTGAGGAGTTGTCACCGTATTATATATAGCTTCACCGTTGCGGTTCATCCACGAGCCTATGTTGAGCAATATCTTCTGCACCTCAGGCTGAATGGTTCCTTCGGGTGTAGGACCAACGCCGAGCGCCAGACATCCGCCTTTAGCCACAATCTCCGAGAGGATGGCAATCACCTTGGCAGGCGACTTGAACTTGGCGCCAGGAATGTAGCCCCACGCATGGCTCAGCGTTATGCAGCTTTCCCACGGGATATTGAGCTGTTTGGCGGGAATGCCTTGCTCTGGAGTCTGGTAGTTTTCATTCTTTCCACGTATAGTGCGGTCAACGCTGATGAGTCCGGGGTTGCGTTTGCGTGCTTCAACGAGAATCGAGTCGAGTCCGATTTGTTCGCCTGTTATCCATCCGCCGTCGAGCCATAGCATGTCGAGTTTGCCGTAGTCGGTGGTAAGTTCCGAGAGTTGGTTCTGTGTGAACTTAACGTAGTTCTGCCACCAGTCGGGGTGTTGCTTGATGCTGTAGTTGATGCCGCGGCGCGGAGTGGCGTAATAAGGATTCCAGAACCATTTAGAGTGCCAGTCGGGTTTGGAGAAGTAGCAGCCGATCATAAAGCCCTGCTTGCGGTAGGCATCGAACACCTCCTTAGCCACGTTCTTGCGCGGATTGTTGGCAAAGGGACCGTTGGCAATAGAGAAATCGGTGTACTTGGAGTCGAACATGCAGAATCCGTCGTGATGCTTCGTAGTGAAAATCATATATTTCATACCAGCCTTCTTCATCACGTCAGCCCATAGGTCGGGGTTGAACTTTACGGGATTGAGGCTGTCCTTAAGACTCCAGTACCATTGTTTGTCCTTCTCGTAGTCGTTGAAACGTTCGCGACGTATCCAGTCTTCCGAGCAAATCGACCATGACTCGACGATTCCTGCCTTGCTGTAGAGTCCCCAGTGCATGAGCACGCCGAACTTCTGGTCCTGCCAATGTTTTAGATTTTGCAGCACCTGAGGGTCTTCGGGCCACACATAGTCGGATGCTTCCGACTGCTCGTGTACGAAGCTTTGTTCGTTCTTGTCCTGCGCACAGACGCTTAAAGTAGAGGCTGTGAGCGCCAGACAGAGAGTTGTAAGTTTTATGATGTTCATAAACAAATGTTTTTATTATAAAAATGTGGCATAAGCCAACGACTTATGCCACATCCTATTATTTTGGTATATTACCAGTATTATCAGTTTACTGCTTGGCTACGATAGAGTAGTACTTGCCATCCTTAGCCCAGAACAACTTAGTGTAGTAGCCGTAAGTGTCGTTTGAGTCGTAATATTTCGACACGGCATCCTTGTAGTTTGTCTGGTTGTAGTTCTGCTCGTCGCTCGGGTAGGGCAGACGGTTAGGAGGAGTAGGATAGTTGCTCATGATGCCATCCTCGGCAAACTTGATTTCCGGATAGCCAGTACGGCGAACGGTGTTCCAAGCCTCCAGCCAGTTGGTCCAGCTGTAGTTGAGCCAGAGCTGTGTGTTGATAGCTTTCTGAGTCGGCTCCCAAATGCCCTCGGCATAAGCGTCGATGTCCTTTACGCCGTTCCATGTGAGCGAACGCTGGCTCTTGTAGCTGTCGTTGCCAGTGTTGGCATTGAAGAGAGTACTTGTAGTCTTCAGATTTACATAGTACTCGTTCGACTGCTTAACGCCCTCAATGAAGCAAGCCTTGGCTTTCTGCTCGCTCTTTGCAACACCGTAGCCCATCAGATAAGCCTCAGCCTTTGTAAGGTTAACCTCAGCTGCACCAATCCAAAGACCGAACAGGTTGTTGTTGCCCTCATACTCCTTTACACCTGCATAAGCGGTAGAGTCGAGTGTGCAATAGTAGCCTGCACCAGCGATTTTCGGGGTTCTGGCGAGATACTCCTTCTGCTTGTCGGCAGCAATTGTTGAAATCTCTTGGTTCGACTTTGTTATGTCGTACGAAACGTATTCGCCGTCGGGGTTAGGATCGAGCAGATACGAAGTACGTGGGTCGGTTGCTGCGCTGGGCACACCGTTGGCAGGAACGTTGAGCGCGTCGAGATAGGTCTGCGATACTGTGTAGCCACCGTGCAGTGCCTGCGACAGACTCTTGCCGAAGTTGAAGTCGTCGTTGTTGGTGCTTGCTGTTACACCCATGTTCTCGTCGTTGCTGTCGATGACAGGATAGCTTGCCGGGTTCTCAAGGATTTCCTTGATAACGTTGTGAGCCTCAGCGGTCAGGCTACCGTTGGTAGACAGATGGAGAGCGATGCGCAGACGAAGCGAGTTGACGTACTTTTCCCACATATCGATGCTGCCTTTGGCTACTGTGATATCAGCCAACTTGAGGTTGGTTTGGGCTACAGCGCTCACTCCGCCAGTGTGGAGATAGTCGGCAGTCTCCTTCAGTTCATCCAGAATCTGCTTGTACAGCTTGGTGTCGTCCTCGAACTTGTCCTTCTCCTTGGCGGCGTTGTAGTCGCTCTCAGCCCAAAGGGTGCTTGTGCAGCTGTTGTTGAAAGGAACGCTGCCGAAGAGCGAAAGCATCTCGTGAAGCTGTCCGTCAATCAATGCGCGCGACAGAAGCAACATTACCTTTGCATTTGGTTTCTCTATTTCGGGAAGGTTTTCGTAGGTCTTTTCCAGCAGACGATGCTGTGTGAGCATGTCGTAGAAATTCTTCCAACGGTCGTTGTAACGTGGCTCACCGGCTCCTTGGAAACGGCCCTTGCCATTGTTGCTGCCCAAAACACCAGAGAAGATGCCCGAAGTAGTCATCTGGCAGTAGTAACGATAGTACATGGGGTTCATCCATGTGTTACCCATTTTCAGAACACCTGAGAACACCTGAGGCACGCTCGCAGTTCTTGTGGTAGACGGATCCTGATACTTGGCTGTGTAATCAGAATCAGAGCAGGCACCGAGGGTAAGAAGTGCCAGTCCTGCTACCGCTATAGATGAAAATATATTCTTTTTCATATACTTTTCCTGTTTTTATTATCCTTTTTGATTCTTACGAATTTAGAAGCTTGCACGCAGCGAAACGCCGAATGTGCGGGCACTTGCGGTAGAACCGCCGATGATTGACTGATAGATCCAGTTTGTACCGTCGGTGGTCTCAGCATCGAACAGCTTCATTGTGCGATAGATGTAGAACGGGTTGCGGGCAAATGCCGAAACAGTAAGGTTGCTGCAACCGAACTTCTTGGTGAGCATCTTAGGCAAGGTGTAAGCCAAGCTGATCTCGCGGCACTTGATATAGGTGTTCTTCTGTACAGCGTCAGCGTAGCTCTGTGTTGCGCCTGAACCCCAACCGTACATACCGTCGTTAGCCTCAAACTGAGTAACGATAATGTCGTTAGGTGTGCCGTCTTCCTTTACACCCGGCAGGATCAAACCGTTGTCCCATACGTAGTGACCACCAATCATGGTCTCGCCACGCTTGTAGTTCTGAATCTGTGAAGGATCAACACGTACGAGCGAAGCCTTGTCTGTAACCTTATCAGTTGTGCTGTAGTAGAAGATACCGCCCGAAGCAGCGTCGCGTACGCCTACAGCGTCGGTGATGTTACCTACTGACTTCATGTACTGCCACGGCAAGTTGAGCACGTCGCCACCGATGCGGAAGTCGAAGTTCATGTCGAGAGTCCAGTTCTTGTAGCTAAGGCTTGTGCCGAAACCACCAGTGAGCTTAGGCATAGCGTTGCCCACCTTGTGCATCTCAGTCTTGTCAGCAATGCGCAGACCGTCAGCACCGATGAGATACTGTCCTGTCTTCTCGTCCTTCTTCCATGTCCATGCGTACCAGTCGCCCATAGGCTGACCTACATGCGACTCCAGACGAACGGCACCGTCAGTGCTGTAGTGCTCGAGGCGGTCGAGTCCGTCAGCAAGCTTCTTCACCTTGTTCTGGTTCCATGCTATGTTGGCACGTACATCCCACTGCCAATCCTTGTTGACGATAGGAGTTCCGTTAACGCTGAACTCAATACCCTTGTTGGTCATGTCGCCTACGTTCATCCACATAGCCTGACCACCCATAGAGGCAGCAGCCGAAGTCTTCAGAATCTGGTTCTTGATGTCGTTAGAGTAGAAGTTGAACTCAAAGCCCAAACGGTTGTTGAAGAACTTGTTCTCGATACCAATCTCAAACTCGTGCTTCTTCTCAGGAACGATGTTCTCGTTGCCGAGGGTTGTCGGAACGTAAATGTAAGGATAGTTAGTGTCGCGGTTCATTGAGCCTACATTATATACAAGGTTTGCCTTGTACAGCTCGGGGGCGTTACCTACGATACCGTATGACACGCGGATCTTTCCGTAGTTCCACCAGCTCGGACGCTTGTCCTTGAGCAACTCTGTGTAGAGTACGCTGGCGCTTACAGAAGGATACCAGAACGAGTTGTTGTTCTTAGCCAATGTAGAAGTCTTCTCCTGACGGATAGAACCCTCCAGATAAGCCCAGCTGTCGTAGCCGTAGCTTGCGGTGAGGAACATACCTGTGCGGAGCAACTCCTGCTTGTTCATTTTTGCGTCCTTTGTGCCTACAGAGGCAGCAAGGTCGAACCAGTTCTCCTGAAGCAGACCGTTCTGTGTGCTTACAGCGCTCTGATAGAGGCGCTCTGTACGTGCATTCCATCCAAAGTTAGCTGTGACGTTGTGCTTCTCGGCAAAAGTCTTGTCAAACATCAACATGGCATCACCGTAGACGATGTTGTACTGATAGTTGGTCAAGCGGTAAGAGTCAGAGTAGTGACCGTCGGTAGAGAACGAGTGAGCCTTCTCGGCTCTTTCCTTGTTCTCGGTCTTGTCGGTGGTGAGGTCAGATGCCACACGTGCGCTCAGCTTCAATCCCGGGATGATGTCCCATGTCGGGTTGATAGAACCGATGAAGCGGTGGTGCTGCTCTTCCTGTGTCTTGCCGAAGATGTTCCAGAAGTACTCGCTAACCAATGATGTAGAACCCATTGGAGAGTAGAGGAACTGCTCGTTGGGAGTCAGCGTCTCGTCTGTACCGCCGTTGATCTTGGCTACAGTATTCATATAGCCGTCGCTTGTTACGGTGTGTTTGCGGATGTACTCCACGTCAGTGAATCCGCCGAACATACCGCTGTAGTTGTTGGTAAGACGCGAGATACGATACGGACGGTTCTTGATGTACTGTGTGGTGTATGTAGCGCTATAGTTCAACTTGATGGTCTTGGTAACGTCGAACGAACCATTGAGGTTGAAGTTGTGCTTGCGGTTCTTTGAGTTGTACTGCATCGGCAGAACATCGTTGTATGTATAAGAGAAACGGATGTTGTTGCGATCGGTACTATTGGTAAGCGCAAGGTTGTAGGTCTGGTTTACACCTGTGCGGAAGATGTCGTTCCACTGGTTGTGGTCAATCGGAGTGAACGAACGCTCGGTTCCGTCGAAATATGTCACCTTCTTGTTTGCGTCATAACGTGCACCGTATGAGTAGTAGCTTTCACGGTTGGTTGTGGTGATAGTCTTGCCGTTGCGGTCGAAGCGCTCCTGACGGAAACCGGTAAGAGCTGTCTTGTCCTTGTCGCCGAGAACGTAGTTGTCGTAGCCCGGACCGAACTCCTTCTGAATCTCAGGCATGTATGCTACGCGGTCGATGCTAAGATTAGCGCTGAAGTCGACGTGTGTACCGCCGCCGTTCTTGCCCTTCTTTGTGGTAATCATCACAACGCCGTTGGCAGCCTCAGAACCGTAAAGTGCAGAAGCGGCAGCACCCTTAAGAATAGAGATGTTGTCGATGTCCTCAGGGTTGATATCTACAAGACCGTTCGACTCGATGCGCTGGCTTCCCCAGTAGTCGCTGTTGTTGGCGTTGCCGTTGCGGATAGGCACACCATCAAGCACGAGCAATGGCTGTGTGTTACCTGAAATAGAAGACAGACCACGTACCGAAATTGAAACGGCAGAAGTACCGCCACCAGGTGCCGACTGAATGCGCACACCAGTAGCTTTACCATAAAGACCGGCAGCGATGTTGCTTGAACCCGTCTTGGTGAGGTCGGCTGAGCTTACTGTACTTACTGCATAACCCAGCTTCTTGGCGTCCTTCTTGATACCGAGGGCTGTAACCACAACCTCGTCAAGTGCCTTAGAATCCTCAACAAGTGTGATGTTGAGCGGCTGTCCGTTGTAAACTACTTCCTGAGGATTGTAGCCCAGGTAAGTGAAGCGCAAGGTAGCGCCCTTCTTGACATTGGCAAGGCTGAAATTGCCGTCAATGTCGGTAACAGCACCGTTGGTGGTACCCTTGACGATAACCGATACACCGATAATGGGCTCACCAGTAGCGTCCTTAACGACACCCTTGCACGCTGCGTCCTGCTGCATATTCTGTGCAGCATTCGAAGCAGTCACCGTTCCGGCATATGCGTTATTACCCCCCCCAATAGCCATTGAGGTAAGAGCCAACAGCATGCCGACTGTCTGTACTCGTTTTGACATAGATGTAAATTTTAGTTAGAATTTATAATTAGTTAGAATTAATAATAGATGTGACTAAATCGGTCGTAAAGACACAATAATAGTTAGAATCTTTCTAATCCTTTTTTTGATTTTGTAACTCAATTTTGTAGATTGTGTAACTCCGTAGCGGTAGCGTTTGGTTAAAACGCACTCCTCTTTTATTTGGTTTATGTTGCAAAAGTAATAAATTTATCAAAATTACACCGTTTTTTAACAAAAAAAATTGCGTTTTTACACAAAAAACTTTGATTTGAGCTAAAATTAAAGCGTTTTTGCGTTTGCTGACG
Organism: uncultured Prevotella sp.; assembly: GCA_900546575.1. GTDB lineage: Bacteria > Bacteroidota > Bacteroidia > Bacteroidales > Bacteroidaceae > Prevotella. The sequence goes on along the minus strand of URDM01000023.1, from coordinate 13,026 downwards.
TGTTTTTCGATATTTTTTTTTAATTTTGCATTCTAACATCAATTGCTATATAAACATCTATTTATAAATAAAAGAACAAACAGCATGAAAAAACTATTTCTAACTCTTGCCGTAGCGCTCACAGCATTGTGTGCCAGCGCCAAGGGCAACAAGATTCCTGTGTATGCTTGGGCAGGTTTTGCCGACAACGCAACAGAAAAATCGCTTACTGCCGACTTCAAGGCGTGGAAGAAGCACGGCGTGACTGGCGTGTGCATCAACGCCGGAATGGATCTGGTGAAGATTCGCACAGCGTCGAAAGCAGCCAAGAAGGCAGGACTGGAGTATCACGCATGGGTGCCTACTATGACTCCTGGCGGCAAGCCGAAGAGCTGGTACACCGTAAATCGACTGGGTGAGTCAGCTTACGACAATCCTCCTTACGTACCTTATTATACTACGCTCGACCCTCGCAACGAGGATGTGAAGAAGTTCCTCACCTCTACATTCGAGCAGATTGCCGAGATTCCTGAGGTTGACTACGTTCAGCTCGACTACATACGCTACGCCGACGTAATCCTGGCGCGCGGACTTTGGGACAAGTACGGACTCGTGATGAATGGCGAGTATGCCAAGGCCGACTTCTGCTACTGCCCCGACTGTGTGGCTGCTTTCAAGAAGCAGAGCGGTATTGACATCACCAAGGTGTGCGACCCGTCGAAGATCAAGGAGTGGGCTCAGTTCCGCTGCGATGCCATCACGGCTCTTGTAAACCGCATTAGCGACGCTGTTCATGCCAAGGGCAAGAAGTTGAGCGCCGACGTGTTCCCCGGTCCGAAGAGCTACGCCGAATGGATGGTGCGCCAGCAGTGGAACAAGTGGAACCTCGACGCTGTGTTCCCCATGAACTACAACGACTTCTATATGGAGCCTGCATCATGGGTTGGCAAGGTGACAAAGGAAGAGGCTGAGTCGCTTAAGGGCCGCAACACCTTATTATATAGTGGCATCTTCATCTGCCACGACTGGCGCAACAAGGACAAGGTGGTTGATCCTGAGAACTCGGGACTCCTTCCGTCGGAGATAGCCGAGGCTGTTGAGTCGTCGATGGCTGCCGGTGCCAACGGCATCAGCATCTTCACTCCCAATGACATGACCGAAGAGCATTGGGCAGAACTTGAGAAGGTGTTGAAGAAACTGGAAAAGTAAGAAATTGAAAACGAGTCCTTTTGCATTGCAAAAGGGCTCGTTTTGCGTTGTAAAAGGACTCCTTTTGGATGGCAAAAGGACTCGTTTTGGAGTTCAAAAGGACTCCTTTTTGTATCGCGTGGTTTTCAGTCACGAATTATCATGAATTATCCGTGAATTTCACCACGAATTTCACTAATCACACGAATATAGTTTGCGTTTGATAGTTAGCCCACTACATGCCAGCCGCGTCTTTTCTTTGTTGCAGCCTTGGGCTTCTTCGCCATTCCCGGCAGGTCTTTTATTATAGTAGCCTTGATTATCCGTACGTCTTCTATGGGGCGGTCGTTCTTGTCGCGCTCTACTCGTTGAATCTTGTCTACAACGTCCATTCCCTCAATAACCTCTCCGAATACCGTGTATCCGCCGTCGAGATGTGGCGTTCCGCCTATCGTAGTGTACTGCTCAATCATTTCGGGCGTCATCTTGATGCTGTCGTTGAAGACGGAGTCGAGGCGGTGTTGCTGTCGGGCGATGGCCTTTTCGCTCTGCTTCTTGCCGTAGACGATGTAGAACTGTGAGCTGCTCGACTCGTGCTTCGGGTTGACATTGTCCGGCTCGCGGGCTGCTGCCAGAGCGCCACGCTTGTGGTAAATGCCCGGCAGACGTATTTCGGCAGGTATGTTATAGTCGAGCGAGTGTTCGCCAAGTTCCTCGCCCTTCTTGGCGTTCTTGCTCCAAGGGTCGCCCGCCTGAATCATGAAGTCGGGAATGACACGGTGGAACAGCAGCGAATCGTAGAAGTGGTGCTCGCGTATCAGCTTAAGGAAGTTGTCGCGATGGAGCGGCGTCTCGTTGTACAGTTGTACACGTATGTTGCCCATTGTGGTCTCAATCAGCACCTCGGGACGCTCGCCCGGCTTCACTACGGAGGTCTGGCAGTTTGCCGAAACCGCCGTAGCTATCAACATACACATTATTAATATATACTGTTTCATAAAATAAAAACGTTTTATGTATTATACCTTATTATATATAGTGACTGTCGCCACTATGCCATTGGCTACTTCACTACAATCTCGTCGATGAACAGCCATCCGCCGTCCATTGTCGTATTGCCCTGCACACGTACGTAGCGAGCCTTGCTGTGGCCCTTCCATGCCAGTGTGCGATAGCCCGACTGGATGCTCTTGTCGACTGTTGATGTTGTAGAGTAAACCTCGTTGAAGTTCTTGCCGTCGTTGCTTACCGACACCTTGAAAGCCTCGGGGAAGAACACCCAAGCGCCGTAAGCCTGCATGAAGTCGACCGAAACAGACGACAGGTTCTGCTGCGAACCGAGGTCGAGAGTGACGTCGAGGCAGTAGTCCTTGCCTATAAATCCCTGCCATTTCTTGTCGCCGTAGGTCCATCCGCCACGTATTCCGTCCACGAGCGACTTGTCGCCACCGGCTACGTATTGCTTGGAGTAGGGGCGGTTGTAGATTACCTTGCAGCCAAGAGCCTTGTGCTTGGTGGGCTTGACTGACTCCGGTCGCTCGCCCTTTTCGCGTCTGATGTCGAATGTGTTGACACCCTGATGGCGCAGAAGGTCGCATTGTGCAATGGCGCGACGGCGGAAGTCGGTGTAGTTCTTGTTCTCGGTGCCGTTCCATCCCACTTCGGCTATAGCCAAAGCACGCGGATAGAGCATGTATTCCATGTGTTCGGGAGTGGGGATGTATTCAGCCCAGAGGTTGCCCTGGATGCCGGTTATCATCTTGCGTTCAGCCTCAGGCAGGTCTTCGCCCGGCACATAGCTGTACACTTTCTCCAACGGCAGGTAGCCACCTATAGCCTCAGGTTGCGAGAGCGGAGCGTCCTGGTAAGCGTCGAGATAGCAGTAGGCACCCGGCGAGAGCACCACGTCGTAGCCGTGCTCGATAGCCTCGTGTGCCTTTTCGAGTCCGCGCCACACCATGACGGTAGTGTTGCGAGCCAAGTTGCCGGCAATCACCTCGTCCCAACCTACAAGCTGACGGCCGTAAGAGTTGAGGAAGCGTCCGAAGTGGGCAATAAGATTAGCCTGCAATCCGTCCTTGTCACATCCCAGTTCCTTCATCTTGCGCTGGCACAGGGGGCAGTCGCCCCACGACTGCTTGGCAGCCTCGTCGCCTCCGACGTGAATGTATTTAGACGGGAAAATGTCCATCACCTCCTTCAGCACGTTCTCAAGGAAGTCGTATGTAGCCACGCTGCCTGCGCAGAAGTCCATCTGCTCGTATGGCTTATGCGTACACGAGAGTTCGGGATAGGCAGCCATCACTTCGGCTGAGTGGCCCGGCATCTCTATTTCGGGAACAATCGTAATGCCTCGTTCGGCAGCGTAAGCCACCAACTCGCGCAATTCGTCCTGAGTATAGTAGCCACCATGAGCATCGGCAGAGCCTTCCATAGTGTACTTGGCTCCGTTGTTGCTCCACTCCTTCCATGTGCGTTCGGGGCGCCATGCAGCCATACGTGTCAGCAGCGGATAGCGCTTGATCTCGATACGCCAGCCTGCAGCGTCGGTGAGGTGGAGGTGCAGACGGTTGAACTTGTATTGCGCCATCACGTCAATCTGCTTCTTGATGAAGCTGACAGGTTCGAAATGGCGTGACACGTCGAGCATTATGGAGCGCCACTTGTAGGCTGGAGCGTCGTCGATGTCGCAAGCCATGATGCCATGCTTGGTCTTGAGCTGGCCTATGGTCTGCCATGCGTAGCGGAAAGCGTCTGCCGATGCAGCGCTCATGACGATAGAATCGGCTGTGACGTGCAGTCGGTAGGCTTCGGGCGACGATGCGTTCTGGAGCTTGGTGAACTTGATTGTCTGCTTGGCAGAGGCGTTGTTGGATTGCTGCCAAGAGCGGGTGTAGATGTTCTCGGCATCGGTTCCTGCCTCGTTGACAATCTTTACGGTTGGATTACTTGTACTGAAATAGCCCTTGCCCGCCTTGAATGATTGTGGCTTAGGCAAGAGGTTCTGGGCGTTGACATCCGTAGCCATCAACAGAGAGCCTACGGCGACAGCGATTGTGTATAATGACTTGTTCATAGAATAAATAGGTTTGCGTGTTATTGTCAAGCCACAAATTTATATAAAAAATCCCGAATATTAAAGATAAGGAGTCCTTTTATATATAATTTTAAGGCTGTATGTTATTTCGTATGTCAGAATAAATTGCTACTTTTGCCGTTCGAAACAAAAGTAAGTGGATAAAGACAATAATAATATAACATATCAGGAAAATGAGATCAAGAACAGCAAACTGGTTTGAAACCACCGTGCGCTACGAGCGCCAGACAGAAGATGCAGGACAGAAGAAGGTTAATGAGATATATGTAGTTGACGCTCTGACCTTCGGCGAGGCCGAGGAGACAATCACAAAGGAGATGGAACCTTTCGTGACTGGCGAATTTGAGGTGAAGAATATCTCACCGGCTTCGTACGGCGAAATCTTCTTCAGCGACAGCGATACCGACGACCGCTGGTACAAGGCAAAGCTCTCGTTCATCACTCTCGACGAGAAGACAGCCAAGGAGAAGCGCTCGACAGTTAACTTCCTCGTACAGGCTGCCACATTCAATGCTGCCGTAAAGAATATTGAGGACGCTATGGGCAAGACAGCTATCGACTACATCATTGCAAACATCTCGGAAACGAAGATTATGGATGTATTCGAGCACAACGCTCCTGTCAAGAAGGAGGAGAAGAACGATAAGCCAGAGTTTGAAGGCTAAGATCAGTTGAGAGTTGAGAATTTAGAGTTGAAAGTAAGTTTAGGCTATGGAAACAACAGACATTGCACGCCGTTTGGGCGAAGTCAAGAGCAGCCTGCCGCAAGGAGTAAGGCTGGTTGCTGTGAGCAAGTTTCATCCGTCTGAATGTATCAAGGCGGCATACGACGCCGGTCAGCGCCTATTCGGCGAAAGCCGTGAGCAGGAACTTGCACGTAAGGTGGGTGAATTGCCTAATGACATAGAGTGGCACTTCATCGGACACTTGCAGACCAATAAGGTGAAGTACATCGCTCCATACATTTCGATGATTGACGCCGTTGACTCGCTCAAGCTCCTGCGCGAGATAAACAAGCAGGCAAAGGCCAACGGACGTGTCATTAAGGTGCTGTTGGAACTGCACATAGCCGAAGAAGAAACCAAGTATGGGCTGACACTCGACGCTTGTCGACAGCTGCTTGAGGACGGCGAGTGGCGCGAAATGCAGAACGTGCAGATTTGCGGACTGATGATGATGGCGTCGCATGTCGACGACACCAAACTCATACACGACGAGTTCTGTATGGCTGCCGACTTCTTCAACGAGGTGAAGCAGCGCTACTTTGCCGACGACGACAACTTCTGTGAGCGTTCGTGGGGAATGAGCCACGACTATCATATTGCCGCCGAGTGCGGGTCGACAATGGTGCGTGTGGGCACATACATATTTGGAGAAAGAGCGTATTAGAATTTGAAGTACAAGGCTAACTGGTATTATAAATAGTAGGAGGCTATGGCATCCTCGCCGTAGCCTGAGCAGTATGTAGTCGCATTTTAATTATTGACTATTTGCGTTTTTTGCTTGCTCAGGCTACGGCGGGGACGCCATAGCCTCCTACATTTAACACTATTATATTTTATTGCTTGAATAGGGCGCGGTAGGTGCATCCGTTGCGCCACTCGCTACATCCGTATGCGGTGCGTCCTTTTATTATTGTGCCTTTGCCGCATAGCGGGCACACCGTTCCTATTATGCTGTCGTCGGCAGTTGGCGTTTGTTCAGCCGATGGTGGAGTAGGAGTAGCGGCGGCAGGCTTCTGCTCTTTGGCAGACGGCTTCGCGGTTTTGGGTGAAGCCTTCTTTTTTGTTTTCTTTTTCAAGTCTTCTTCGGTCAGGGTAGTGACACGGCGGTTGCTGTTGTCGCGCAGCACGTCGTATACAATCTCTGTAATCTGCTGTTTCAGTCCGTTTATGAAGTCGGCAGCGTCATACTTGCGGTGTTCGATGTCGCGCAGCTTCTTCTCCCATATACCAGTCAGTTCACAACTTTTGAGCAGTTCCTCATGAATGATGTCTATCAGTTCAATACCGGTAGCCGTAGCCACAAGGTTCTTGCGCTCGCGTCGGATATAGTGGCGCTTGAAGAGGGTCTCTATGATTCCAGCACGCGACGACGGTCGGCCGATGCCGTTCTCCTTCAGCGCAGCACGCAGGGTCTCGTCCTCGACAAACTTACCCGCTGTCTCCATAGCTCTGAGCAGCGTTGCCTCGGTGTAGTACTTAGGCGGCGTGGTCCACTTCTCGCTCAGCGTAGGCGTATGAGGTCCGCTCTCGCCCTTGGTGAATGTTGGCAGAGTGCGTTCCTCGTCCTTGTGCTCCTCATCGTCGTTCGTTGCAGAGTCGTTTTGCTGTGCGTAGACAGCGCGCCAGCCCGGCGACAGAATCTCCTTTCCGCTTGTCTTGAACTCCACATCGTCCACAGTACCCAGTACGGTAGTGGTAGAGAATTTGCAGTCGGGATAGAACACGGCAATGAATCGGCGTGCTATGAGGTCGTAGACGTTGCGCTCCATGTCCGTCAGGCTTGTTGCCGGTACGCCGGTGGGGATTATGGCGTGGTGGTCGGTCACCTTCGATGAGTCGAACACACGCTTCGACTTGGTGAGTTTCTTGCCCATGAGCGGTTGCATCAGTGCTTCGTAGTGTCGGCTTATGCCCGAAAGTATCGACGGACACTTGGGGTAGATGTCGTCGCTAAGGTATTGGGTGTCTACACGCGGATATGTGGTGAGCTTGCGCTCGTACAGTCCCTGTATGAGTTTCAGGGTGGTCTCGGCGCTGTAAGCGAACTTGCGGTTGCACTCCACCTGCAACGAAGTCAGGTCGAACAGGCGTGGCGGAGCCTCTGTACCGTTCTTCTTCGTTACGGTGTTGACGGTGAAGGGCTTGTCGGCTATGGTTGCAAAAGCAGCTTCGCCCTCCTCCTTTGTGGTGAACTTTCCCTTTGTAGCTGTGAAGGTAGTGTCGCGATAGACTGTGGCGAGCACCCAATAAGGCTCCGGCTCAAACGAGTCAATCTCCTTCTGGCGGTTTACGATAAGAGCCAGTGTAGGAGTCTGCACACGTCCGATGGACAGCACCTGACGGTTCTGTGCGTACTTCAGTGTGTAAAGACGGGTGGCGTTCATGCCCAGAATCCAGTCACCGATGGCACGGCTCAATCCGGCAATGTACAGTGGCTGGTATTCGTCCTGGTCCTTGAGCGAGTTGAAGCCTTCGCGTATAGCCTCGTCGGTCATTGACGAAATCCACAATCGCTTGACGGGACACTTCGCTCCAGCCTTCTGCATCACCCATCGCTGAATCAGCTCACCCTCCTGACCGGCGTCACCGCAGTTGATTATGCCGTCGGCGGCTTGCATGAGTCGCTCTATAACGGCAAACTGTCGTTTTATGCCGTCGTCGTCAATAAGCTTGATACCGAAACGTGGTGGAATCATAGGCAGCGACGCAAGGCTCCAATGCTTCCACATGTCGGTATAGTCGTTAGGTTCCTTCAGCGTACAAAGATGGCCGAAGGTCCACGTCACTTGGTAGCCATTGCCCTCCATATATCCATTATGGGCACTCGTTGCGCCCAATATTCGGGCAATATCTTTGGCTACACTTGGTTTCTCGGCTATACAGACAATCATTATTACTACTTTTATTTAAGTTTCGCAAGCGAAAGTAGTTAAGAAGTTAAGGAGTTGTCGCGCCCTACGGTCGCTAAGGAGTTAAGCCATTAGTTTTTTTTGCTTGATATAGCATTATAAGCATTTGGCTTAACTTCTTAACTCCTTTAACTACTGAATTCTCTGAACTTGCGAAAGTTCAGTACTTTTATTATTATTGAAAAACTCTGCAAAGTTAGCTATAATTTTTGGTACAATAGGTATTGAAACCAACCTTTTTACATGTCATAATGAACGCATTAGCTGAAATAAAGGTTAATTTTGTTAGGCGTAAATAGCATTTTCTGAGCCGTATATTTGGTTGCGTAACATAAAGTTATTACTTTTGCAACTTAGATATTACAATAATTTATTAATATATGAGTTTGAAAATAGTTGTACTTGCCAAGCAGGTACCCGACACACGAAATGTCGGTAAGGATGCCATGACAGCCGAAGGCACTGTCAACCGTGCGGCCTTGCCGGCTATCTTCAATCCAGAAGATTTGAACGCATTGGAGCAGGCTCTGCGTCTGAAGGAGCAGAATCCTGGCTCAACAGTAGGTATATTGACAATGGGCCCTCCCCGTGCTGCTGAGGTAATCCGTCAGGGATTGTATCGCGGAGCAGACACAGGATGGTTGCTCACCGACCGTCTCTTTGCTGGTGCTGACACCCTCGCCACATCTTATGCTCTTGCTACAGCCATTCAGAAGATTGGTGATGTAGACGTAGTTATTGGTGGTCGTCAGGCTATCGACGGCGATACAGCCCAGGTAGGTCCGCAGGTTGCTCAGAAACTCGGTCTCTCGCAGGTGACATATGCTGAGGAAATACTCAAGTGCGAGGACGGCAAGCTCACAATCCGTCGTCACATTGATGGTGGCGTAGAGACAGTTGAGGCTCCCATGCCGCTCGTTGTCACAGTGACAGGTTCTGCAGCTCCGTGCCGTCCGGCCAATGCCAAGCTCGTGATGAAGTACAAGCGTGCAACAGCTCCTATGGAGCGCAATTCGGAGAATAAGTACAACTACCTCTATGAAGAGCGTCCTTATCTCACACTCAACCAGTGGACAGTAGCCGATGTTGATGGCGACCCGCAGCAGTGCGGATTGAGCGGTTCACCTACTAAGGTGAAGGCTGTCAAGAACATCGTGTTCCAGGCTAAGGAAAGCAAGACACTCACAGGCTGCGACGCAGACATCGAGGGTCTGATCAAGGAATTGTTGGACGAAAAGATTATTGGATAAAGTGAGAAGTTAAAGGAATTATAGAAGTTGAAGAAGTTATAGCCGTATGCTTTTGCATGTATAGATTTATTGATAAGGTAATATAGATATATTGATAAGGTAATGGCTTTAAATTCTTAGCGAAGCGATAACTTCTTTTCTTTCTTTAAATTCTAAAAAAAAAATCGATTATGAACAACGTATTTGTATATTGCGAGATAGAAGGCACTCAGGTTCAGGAAGTGTCTCAGGAACTTCTCACCAAGGGTCGTAAGCTTGCCAATCAGCTTGGAGTCGACCTCAACGCCATTGTTGCCGGAACAGGCATCAAGGGCAAGGTGGAGGATCAGATACTCCCTTATGGTGTCGACAAACTCTTTGTATTCGACGCTGAGGGACTCTTCCCCTACACATCAGCTCCTCATACCGACATTCTTGTCAACCTCTTCAAGGAGGAGCAGCCGCAGATAGCACTCATGGGTGCTACAGTTATAGGTCGCGACCTCGGTCCGCGTGTTTCTTCATCGCTCACCAGCGGATTGACAGCCGACTGTACAGAACTTGAGATTGGCGACTACGACGACAAGAAGAGCGGCACTCACTACGACAATCTTCTCTATCAGATTCGTCCGGCATTCGGCGGTAACATCGTGGCTACCATCGTCAATCCAGACCACCGTCCGCAGATGGCTACCGTACGTAGCGGCGTGATGCAGAAGGCTCTCTATGAGGGCAAGGCTAAGGGCGAGGTTGTATATGCCGACGTTGCCAAGTATGTTCCCGAGGCCGACTTCGTTGTAAAGGTGCTCGACCGTCATGTTGAGGCTGCTAAGCACAACCTCAAGGGTGCTCCCATCGTTGTGGCAGGTGGCTACGGCGTAGGTTCGAAGGAGAACTTCGACCTGCTCTTCCAGCTTGCTAAGGAACTTCACGGTGAGGTAGGCGCAAGCCGTGCAGCTGTTGACGCCGGATGGTGCGACCACGACCGTCAGATTGGTCAGACCGGTGTGACCGTTCACCCGAAGGTGTACATCGCCTGCGGTATCTCAGGTCAGATTCAGCATATCGCCGGTATGCAGGATTCAGGCATCATCATCTCTGTGAACAACGACCCCGACGCTCCTATCAACAAGATTGCCGACTACGTCATAACCGGCACTGTTGAAGAGGTGCTTCCGAAACTCATCAAGTACTATAAGGCAAATAATAAGTAGTTAAGAATTCAGTAGTTAAGAAGTTAAGCCATTTGTTTTTTATGGGACAAACTTTTCAAAATATTTTGGCATGGCAGAAAGCTTATGATTTTGTATTGGATGTATACAAATATACAAAATCATTTCCTGAATCAGAGAAATATGGGTTAATGTCCCAATTTCGAAGAGCTGCCGTTTCTATTATTGCAAATATTGCGGAAGGCTATAAGAAAATGGGCAAAGCAGATAAACTTCGTTTTATGAATATTTCTCAAGGCAGTCTCGAAGAATGTAGGTGTTACGTAATATTATCACGAGATTTGGGATATATAGATAATGAAGTCTATAATATTCTTTATTCAAAAATAGAGGAAGCGAGCAAACTTTTAAATGGTTATTGCAAAGCAATGCTTAATTCTACTTTTAGTAATACATTGGAATAACATTATGGAACATGAAGATAAGATCTGCATATGGCTTAACTTCTGACTCCTTAACTTCTTAACTTCTAAAATAAAACAAAAATGGCTAACTATTATACAGACCATCCGGAGTACGATTTCTATCTTAATCACCCGGAAATGCAGCGCGTCGTTGAACTCAAGGAGCGCAACTACGCCGACAAAGATAAATTTGAGGATGCGCCCGTTGATTTCGAGGACGCTATCGAGAACTATAAGCGTGTGCTTGAGATTACCGGCGACATCGCTGCCAACATCATCGAGCCTAACTCGGAGGATGTCGACCTTGAGGGTCCGCACCTTGTAGACGGTCGTATGCACTACGCATCGAAGACTTACGAGAACATCGAGGCTACACGTCAGGCAGGCTTGTGGGGTATCTCTATGCCTCGCCGCTACAACGGCCTTAACATGCCTATCACTCCGTACTCTATGGCTTCGGAGATTGTTTCGTGTGCAGACGCAGGTTTCCAGAACATCTGGTCGCTTCAGGACTGTATAGAGACTCTCTACGAGTTCGGTTCGGAGGAGCAGCGCCAGAAGTACATCCCGCGTGTTTGCGCAGGCGAGACCATGTCAATGGACTTGACCGAGCCTGACGCAGGTTCCGACCTTCAGCGCGTTATGCTCAAGGCTACTCAGGACGAAGACGGCACATGGCGCTTGAACGGTGTTAAGCGTTTCATCACCAACGGTGATTCTGACATCCACCTCGTGCTTGCACGTTCTGAGGAAGGCACACGCGACGGTCGCGGTCTGTCGATGTTCATCTACGACAAGCGCGACGGTGGCGTTACTGTCCGTCACATCGAGCACAAGCTTGGTATCCATGGCTCACCTACATGCGAGCTTGTATACAAGAACGCCAAGGCAGAGCTTTGCGGCTCTACACGTTTGGGACTCATCAAGTACGTCATGGCTCTTATGAACGGTGCACGTCTTGGCATCGCCGCACAGTCGGTAGGCGTAAGCCAGGCTGCCTACGACGAGGCTCTGAAATATGCACGCGAGCGCAAGCAGTTCGATACGGAGATTGTGAAGTTCCCTGCCGTTTACGATATGATTGCCCGCATCAAGGCAAAGCTCGACGCAGGTCGCTCTATCCTCTATCAGACAGCACGCTATGTAGACATCTACAAGGCTCTTGAGGACATTCAGCGCGAGCGCAAGCTCACAGCCGAGGAGCGTCAGGAACTGAAGAAGTACTCACGTCTTGCCGATGCCTTCACACCGCTGGCAAAGGGCATGAACTCTGAGTATGCCAACCAGAACACTTACGACGCTATCCAGGTGCATGGCGGTTCGGGCTTCATCATGGAGTATAAGTGTCAGCGTCTGTATCGCGACGCACGTATCTTCTCTATCTACGAGGGTACGACACAGCTTCAGGTTGTGGCAGCCATCCGCTACATCTCTAACGGCACTTACCTCTCTATCATCAAGGAGATGCTTGAGAAGGAAGTTGCCGACGACTTGAAGCCGCTGAAGGCTCGCGTCGTTGAGATGGTGAAGCTCTACGAGCAGGCTCTCGAGTACGTCAAGGAGGCACAGGATCAGGAAATGCACGACTTCCTAGCACGCCGCCTCTACAACATGACTTGTGAGATTATCATGTCGCTCCTTATCCTCGAGGATGCCACACGTTCGGCAGAACTCTTCGCCAAGAGTGCCAACGTATATGTTCGCATGGCTCAGGCCAACGTCTTTGGCGAGCATGCTTACATCACAAACTTCGTAAAGGAAGACCTCCCGAGCTTCCGCGCTGAGTAAACCACATAATCAGTATATATAATAGAAAAAGGAGACTATGGTTTGTTATGCCATAGTCTACTTTTTATGTGTTGTTTCGTATGAAGCGTTATTCCCGTAAAGTATTATTCCAGCAAATGAGTAACTTCTGCAACGCTCATTCCAGTCATATGCGAAATCTGCTCGTTGCTCAGTCCGCTTGCCGACAAAGCTTTAGCCATATTCTTCAGCTGTTCGCTTTGCTGTGAAAGTTGTTCGCTTTGCTGTGAAAGTTGTTCGCTTTGCTGTGAAAGCTGTTCGCTTTGCTGTGAAAGTTGTTCGCTTTGCTGTGAAAGTTGTTCGCTTTGCTGTGAAAGTTGTTCGCTTTGCTGTGAAAGCTGTTCGCTTTGTTGCGATAGCTGTTCGTTTTGCTGTGAAATCTGTTCGCTTTGCTGTGAAAGCTGTTCGCTTTGTTCTTTCAGTATTTTGTCTCGTTGCATGATAGCCGTGTCACGGT
>URDM01000022.1 GCA_900546575.1 uncultured Prevotella sp. | reverse complement strand
GCCCGTGAAATCTGGTTCCTCTGCAAGCAGTATTCTGCGAAGGAGGCAGAAGAGATGGGAATGGTCAACAAGGTGGTGCCGTTCGACCAGCTTGAGGACACTTGCGTAGAATGGGCACAGATCATGATGGAACGTTCGCCACTGGCACTGCGCATGATCAAAGCCGGACTCAATGCCGAACTCGATGGTCAGGCGGGCATACAGGAACTGGCAGGCGACGCTACCATGCTCTACTATATGCTCGACGAGGCTCAAGAAGGAGGCAAGGCTTTCCTCGAAAAGCGCAAGCCCGACTTCAGCAAGTATCCCAAACTGCCTTAATGAAGAATAACAATCTGCAATAATGCAGAATAAGATACAGCCATGACGAAGAGTCTGACAGACATTACAAAACGGCTGCTTAAGCTATGGCGCAGCCTCATCGACCTTATAGCACCACGTGCTTGCGAGGTGTGCGGCACCCGACTTGCCATCGACGAAAGGCTTGTCTGCACCACATGCAACGCTCTGCTGCCACGCACCGACGACGCTTCGTCGCCCTACGACAACCACACTGCACGGCGGTTGTGGGGACTGGTGCCGGTGGAGCGATGTGCATCGTTCGTGAAATATCATCCTCACACGCCCTTCGCAACCCTCATCTACCGACTGAAATATGGCGGACGCGAAGACATTGGTGAGGAAATAGGACGAATGATGGCTGCCGACTATATGCCGTCGGGATTCTTCGACGGCATTGATGCAATTGTGCCTATGCCGCTACACAAAAAGCGCCGACGCGAACGTGGATACAACCAGAGCTGTGAGGTGGCACGCGGCATAAGCGAACTGACCCACATACCTGTACGCGAGGATATTGTTGAGCGCGTGCGTTACACCCAAAGTCAGACGTTGACCAAAGCTACATCACGCTCAACAAACGTAAGCGGTGCCTTCGCCCTTAAACAAGGACAGCATCCAAGCGGTATGCACATTCTGCTCATCGACGACATCATCACTACCGGCGCGACGCTGACAGCATGCGCAACGGAAATAGCGAAGCTTGAAGATGTGACGATAAGCATTATGACTATTGGAAGAACTGAAGACTGACACGCCCCACTCACCAACAAACAATAAGAATAATGAGATACAAGATAAGCATCACGCCGCGCACGCTGCACTTCAAGCAGCCTGCCGGAACATCGCGCGGAGTGTACAACATACGCAAGTCGTGGTTTGTAGAGATTGAGGACAGCGAGCGTCCGGGATGCAAGGGCGTGGGCGAATGTGCTCCTCTGCCCGACCTCAGTTGCGACGCACGCCCCGAATACGAGAAGACTCTGGAGTCAATCTGCCGTATGATAGAACTGACGGGCAACGTCAATTACGACATGCTGCGCCCCTACCCTTCCATACTCTTTGGTATAGAGACTGCCATGACCGACCTGCAGAACGGCGGAAACGGACGGCTCTTCGACACTCCATTCACACGTGGCGAGGAAGGCATCACAATAAACGGACTGGTATGGATGGGCAGTCATGACGAGATGCTTGCCCGACTGGAATCGAAAATGAAAACAGGATTCCACTGTGTAAAGCTGAAAATAGGTGCTATCGAATTCGATAGCGAACTTGACTTGATACGTCATATACGCCAGGCTTTCACAAAGGAACAGATAGAATTGCGTGTCGACGCCAACGGCGGATTTACATTCGAGGACGCTCCGAGCCGACTCGAACAACTGGCACGCTACGATATTCACTCAATTGAGCAACCCATACGCCAGCATCAATGGGCGCGTATGGCTCAACTGTGCGCTTCATCGCCGATACCCATTGCCCTCGACGAGGAACTTATAGGCGTGAACATGCCCGGAATGAAGCAGGAACTGCTTGACACCATTCGCCCGCAATACATAATACTTAAACCGTCGCTGCACGGCGGAATAAGCGGCACACGCGAATGGATAGACATGGCGCACCAACGTGGCATCGGCTCGTGGATAACGAGTGCGCTTGAGAGTAATGTCGGACTCAACGCCGTGGCACAATTGGCAGCCGACGTGTATGGTCCCGACATCAGTATGCCGCAAGGACTGGGCACCGGTATGCTCTTCACCGACAACATCGAGATGCCTCTCACAATACGTGGCGAGAAGCTTTGGCGTTTATAGGAGTTTTGAATTTTGAGTTTTGAGTTTTGAATTGTTCTCGGCTACGCCTGCGATTGTGAATTATTCGATTTCGAATTAAACACTTAACATTCAACACTTAACATCTCTCACAATAATTCGTGACAAAACAATTGCGTGGTCTTTGTCACAAATTATTGTGAGAAATATCGGATGAGCCGATGATTATTTCTCCTCAAGCACAGCCTTTATCTCGGCATCGGTCTTGGTGAGCTTGTCCTTGCAAAGCTTTATAAGCTTCTGCGCAGTCTTCAGTTGCTCGCAGAGCGAGTCAATGTCAAGCTCACCATTCTCCATCTTATCGGCAATGGACTGCAACTGGTTCATTGCCGTTTCGTATTTCATTTCTCTTGCCATAATCATTTGTTTTTGGTTACTACCGAAGTGAATTTTCCTTTCTCAACACGCGTTTCGACAACAGCCCCATCAGGCAGTTCCATGGCATTGCGCACGGCACGTCCGTTGTATGTAGTGATGCTGTAGCCACGCTGCAAAAGGCGTTCGGGATTGACTGCCTCAATGCGCTGCTCGACGAGTTGCAGACGATGACGGGCATCCACAAGTTGCCTGTTGACAGCCGACTGAAGCTTCGCCTGCAAGTTGTCTATCTGCATAAGTGCCGTAGCAATGCGTCGCTGAGTGGCAGCCTCAATGCGTCGCGACAGCATGTCGACACGTGCCACCTCCTTGGTCTTCACCAACGAGAACATCATCGGAATGCGAGCCGAGAGCGACTCCATCCTGACCCGTTCGTGCTGCATACGTCGCTGCGTGCTGTCGACTATACTCTGGCGTGCCGCATCAATCATAGATTCGGTGCGAACGAGGTTGTCAATGAGCAATTGTGCAGCCGCTGTAGGCGTCTTGACACGTGTATGAGCCACCATATCGAGAACACTCTCGTCGCGGTCGTGTCCGATGCCCGTTATGACGGGAAGCGGAAAGTTGGCCACATTCTCAGCCAATGCGAGCGTGTCGAAACCCGAAAGGTCGCTCGTAGCGCCACCACCACGTATTATCACCACCACGTCGAAGCTGTCATGACGGCTGTATATGCGATTGAGAGCGGCTATGACGCTATGCTCAACAGCCTCGCCCTGCATCGTGGCAGCAAACAATTCCACCTTATATATATAATGAGCGCTATTGTCGTGTAGCTGACGGCAGAAGTCGCCATAGCCTGCAGCCCCATCGCTCGACACCACAGCAATGCGCTGAGCGAACAATGAAAGAGTGAGTTCGCGCTGAAGGTCGAACACTCCTTCGGCCTTCAGCTGAGCCACTATCTGCTGACGTCGGCGAGCAAGGTCGCCCATTGTATATTCAGGATTTATGTCGCTGACTATCCATGAGAACCCATAGGCAGCATGAAACTGCGCATGCACGCTCAGCATCACCTTCATTCCGGCATGCAGGCGTTGTCCGGTGATGCGCTCGAACATAGGTCGGAGCATGCTCCATCGTGAAGCCCAGCACTTGGCAGAGGCTTTTGCAATTGGCGTATTTGAGAGTTCGTCCTTCTCGACAAGCTCCATGTAGCAATGGCCACGCACCTCCCGCAGTTCGGAAATCTCTGCCACCACCCAATAATCGCCCTGCATGTCGATGTCAATGACCGAAGCCACGATAGAGTTGAGTTCGTATAAGGATAATGTCTTAGTCATTCGATAGTTGTTATCATTACTTCAGAAAACCCTGTCGGCGCAATACGTCCATCAGTCCTGCCGACATAGCCTCGTTGTCCTTCTTGGTGTAGCGACAATCGGTGAACACCTGGGCGAGCGTCTGCTTGTTGTTGATGCGGCAGAACTCCTTGCTCTCCTCAAGTGCTTCCTTCTCGGCATAGAACTTATTGATGCTCTCGGGCGTATAGTCGTGATAGGTCTCGCTGTGCATGATAGCGTCGAGCGGAAGGCGGTCGGTCAGTTCTGGCTGCTCATCGGGCCATCCCAACGTGATCGTTGCTACCGGCACCACAAGCTCGGGCAGCTGCAATGTGTCGATAATCATCTGCGGCATGTAGACCGTTGTGCCTAGGAAGCAGCATCCCAATCCCTCCTCCTCAGCCAGATTGCAGAATGTCTGGCAGAAGAGCAGAGCATCGGTGGCTGCATTCTGATACGAAAGCATATTGTCATAACCCGGCACAGCCTGACGGTTGTTGCACCATACGGTGGTGCGGCGAGTGTCAGCGCAGAACGTCAACACTACAGGTGCCTCAGTGACCATAGGCTGATTGAAATGAGCAGGAGCCAGACGGCGCTTCATCTCGTCGCTGCGAGTCACCACAACACTGTAGAACTGCAAGTTGCCCATGGTCTGCGTGCGCTCAGCCTCAGCCAGCAATCGACGCAACAGTTGGTCGTCTACGGGTCGGTCGGCATAACGGCGTATGCTGCGGCGTGTGTTTATTGTCTTCATATGTATTCTGTTTTATGTGTATATGTATAGGCAAAGGTACACAAAAAAACTTATTTCAAACGTCAACTTGCCGTTTTATTCGGTGAGTTCGGTGCCAAGATACTGTCCCTTGCGTGTAGCCGGCACTCCATACTTCATCCATGCTGGCTCGGGCGCACCCTTCATATAGTAGTCGAAGAACTGCTGCAAACGTATGCTCAAGTCCTTGCAGTTGCGACGCTCCACAAGGTTGTGCTCCTCGCGATTGTACTGCAACATCCACACAGGCTTGCCCAATCGACGCAACGCCATGAAGTACTCAATGCCCTGATACCATGGCACGGCACCGTCGTTGTCGTTGTGCATGATGAGCAACGGTGTCTCCACACGGTTAGCACCGAACAGCGGCGAGTTTTCAAGATACAGGTCGAGTCCGCCCTTGTCCCAAAGGGTTGCTCCAATGCGGCTCTGTCCGTGCTCGTACTGCATCTGTCGACACACACCCGAACCCCAACGTATACCGCCATAGGCTGATGTCATATTGCTCACGGGCGCTCCAGCTCCGGCTGCGCAGAACATATTGGTGCGTGTAACGAGATAGGCAGTCTGATAGCCTCCCCAGCTTTGTCCCTGAATAGCCATTCGTGTGCTGTCGATGAAGTTGAACTGGCTGCACATAGCCTTGGCACCCGACACGATACAGTTGTATGCACTCTCGCCCGGATGACCCACCTTATATACTATGTCCGGAACGAACACTACGTACCCGCGACTGCAATAGAAGGCAAGGTTGACCGTTGAGCGACTCGGACGCGGGTCGATATGATTGTAAAGCGTCTCCGAACGTTTCTCGTAGAAGTAAATCATCATTGGCAACTTGGTTCCCGACTCAATGCCTTCGGGCACATAGAGCAGTCCGTCGAGCGGAGTTCCGTCGTAAGCCTTCCAGTGTACCAGCTGGGCATGGCCCCATAAGTATTGCTTCATCTGCGGATTGATATCGCTCACACACTTCTCATATGCAAAAGCGGCATCGCTCACGTGCATGTTATAGGCATTGCTGAAGTTGCCCTTCTGATAAGCCACCACATCGGCAGCCCCTGCCTTATACACGTTTACGTAACTGAAGGTGTCAAGCACATTCAGACGGTATGAGTTGTTGTCGTTGACACGCACCGTGGCAAATCCGTTCTTCTTCGTAGTCTCGTCGAAGGCTGTCATGTAGAGCAGTGCATTCTCGTCGACAACATTCTTATCGGTCCACAGCTTTGAGAGTCGTGGAGCATGGCGGTCGTATACACGATGGCGAAGCTGGATGTTCGACTTGCGTCCATTGCCATTGGTAAGGTTCTGGAATCCATTGCCGTCGGGATTGAATTTCCACACATCGTAACGGTCGCTGATAAGCACGCTCTGGTCGGCATTGGTCCATAATGGGTCAGTATCATACGGTGGCGGGAAGTTAGGATGGTCGTCGGTCTCGTCGTAGAAGTTTACGCCTGTCTGACGAGTCAGATTCACCGTCTTTCCACTTGCCACATTATAGCAGTAATAAGCCGAATCGCTCAAGTTGTACCAAAGGACATACTTGCCATCGGGCGACGACATAGCCATTGCATTAACCTTCTCGGCAATACTGATGCGCTTGCCAGTGTTGACATTCACCAACGAGATGTCCTTGAACTCATCGTCGTCCCACTGCGACTGTATGTAGTATTTGGTCTTGTCTTGCGACAGTGCCCACTCCGAATTGCCTTGATTCATCACAGTCACTCGGTCCCACATGGCAGTTGTGAGCGGAACAATCTGATTGGGATCAGACAAATTGATGACGCTGAGATAAGTCTTGCGCTTGGCATTGGCTACATTCACCTTCTGCTGTGGCTGTATCTGCCAGTCGCGATAGTTCCAAATGTCTACCTGAGCAGTTTCTGCCTCAACAATTTTCGGATCGTCTGGTGCTATATATGGTGCCACACCAATGAGCACACGCTGTCCGTCTTGCGAGAACTCGGGAGCACTGTTCTCATTGAGTCCCCATCCGTTTGGCAGATTGCGGCTGTAACCTTGCGGTATAATCTCGCTCGACAGCCCGTTGTTCACATAAAAGAGCGAACAGTGCTTGTTGCCTGTCGTAATAGTGTCGGTAGAAGCAAGGAACACTATCTTACTGCCGTCAACGCTGTATCGAGCACCGCCGTAGTACTTCTTTCCCTGCGAGAGCACCGACATGGTCATTGTAGGCAGGTCGTAGACAGTTGCCGACGACTTGAGTTTCTTGTTCTTCTTGTCGGGATTCACCAGTACCGTCATGCTGCTTGCGTCGGCATTGATAGCATATTCCGACACATTCTTCACCTCGGTCTGCTTGCCAGTGAGTGTATTCACCACAACAAGCACATCACCGTCGAGGCGTTCGCGCGCAGCCTTCTTCTTGTTCTTATTGGGCTTGCGCGAATGGATGTAAGCCACCACATCATTGTTGTCAATGCCCGTCTTGTACGACTTGATGCGCTCGTACTTGCTGATGGTCCACTCGTCGAAATTGATTATGGCGAGCGAATCCTTCGGCATCTTGTCCTTCTTCACCTTGCGTTTTCGGGCATTGCGTATCTCGGCATATGGAGCCTTTATCAGTACGCACGCAGTGCGGTTGTTTGTAGCGATGTTGGCCTTATAGCCACGTGGCAACAGGAGCTCGCTTCCATCGCTCAGTCGTCGCACCACCAGCTGACCGTTGCCCTCCTGCGGATTCACTTCGTACAGAAGGTATCGTCCGTCGGAAGTCATCTGTGTGTTGGCAATACTTTTCCATCCGTCGTACACCGTATGGTCCAACGGTTTCTTTTGGGCATATGCCATTAAGCAAGTAGCCAGACACAGGCCAAGAGTCAACAATTTTCTTTTCATGTTATCATTAGTTATTATTAACGAGAAAAGGGGGAGTGTCACCACGACACGCCCCCACGGGTTCTAATTAAATTATAAATTCACCAATTGCCCATTACTCCAACGGGCTTGAGATAGCTGTATTATAGTCAATCTCCTTGTTAGGAATCACCCATGTCCAACCATTGCTGTCCTGAGGATTGATAGTAACAGCAAACTGTTTATGGAAGCTACCACCATGAGACGCATCGTGGCGCACGATAGGCAATCCCCAACGCTTGTAGTTGAACCAGTCGCGACCCTCGCCGAACATCTCTATACGGTAATAGAGACGTACCTCGTCGAGTAAGTCCTGACCTGTCTTTGTACAAACATAATTTGGATCACGACCCGAATCGTGGTTGAGATTACACAACAAACCCTGTGCTTCGCTTTCCTTACCAGGCATATGGCAGTAAGCCTCAGCCTCAATAAGATACATTTCGGAAGCGCGGAAAAGAGCAAACTCGCCTACACCAGGCTGTGCCTGTACAAGATGCTTGAACGACATGTAGGCAAATACCTTAGTAGTACGAAACAACTTGCTTGCAAAATCCTTTCTTGCACGTTTAGCCATAGCTGTACCTGCCAATCCAGTAGCAGGATCGTAGCTTTCACCCTCCATAGGAGCGAGGAACATACCGCGACGAACATCAGTTTCTGGAATCTGATCGTACAATTCCTTGCTGATTGCTACCGGATAGTTACGGCAAATACTGGCACTTGAGTTAGACGACTCAAAAGAAAAGAACTGGTAGAAATAAAGAGTCTCCTCCTCATTGCTAAACACATTCCATATCCACTCGTCGTTGTCAGCACTGAATCCGCTTTCAGGATAATCTTTACCAGATAAGAGCGGATGACCCTCGCGCGCCATCTTGGCATACTTGGCTGCAGTAGGCCAATCCTCACGATGGAGAGCTGCATAAGCATACACAGCATAGGCCGCATTAACATCAGGCAGATGCTTCTCGTCCTTACCGCGTTTTATTCCGCATTCGTTGAAGTACTTTATCGCTTCGTCAAGATCCTTATATATCTGCTCATAGCACTGAGCCTGAGTAGATGCAGGCATCTCGTCCTTCGACTCGTCAATACGCAATATTACACCACGCGAACTGCCATTGTTGCTGTCCATCCATCGCTTAGAGTACAGCTGCAGCAACTGCGAATAACAATAGGCACGGAAAGTAAGTGCCTGAGCCTTCAAGAATGCTTTCTCTGCGTCAGTGCCAGCAGCATCGTCAGTACGACAGATTACAGAATTGGCATTGCCAATCACCTTGTAATAATAGAACCAAGGATAATAGTCGTACAAAGAAGTTGAACGCTCCAGAAACAGGCTGTTGATGATAGACGACCATCCGGTAAGATTGCTCTTCTGGTAGTCGTTGCCAGGATAGTTGCCATACCATGTACGTATTGTACCCTCACCATTACATCCCTGCTGGCCCAGATACTGTTTGGTCATAAGCTTTGACAGACCATTGACAGCCAACTTTACATTGTCGGTAGTTTCGAAGATAGTACCCGTACTGGCTGATGAGTTCGGCTGTAGTTCAAGATAATCGCTACTACATGAAGCTGTAAGCATCAATGCACAAGCCGATAATATATATAATGCTTTTTTCATTGTTGCAAGATTTTAATGTCAGTGAAAAAAAATTAGAACTTAACATCCAGACCTACTGTGAACACGCGTGGTGTCACAAGATAGTTGTACTGGAAACCGCTGAATCCCTGCTGCGGATTGAGACCTCTACGCTTGGTGCTGGTGAAAGCATTCTCGCAAGCGAAGTTGAAGCGTACCGACTCAAGGGTAAGAGCTTTAACCCATGCCTTTGGCAATGAGTAGCTCATATTGATGTTCTTCAATACAATATAGTTGGCACTGGTAATCCATCTTGAAGATGTTCCGTTGTTGTCAGAGCTTGTAGTACTGTTGACCTGCGGAATGCCCCCATACCATATACGGTTGGGCGAATCTTCAGTCATGCCTTCAGGAACACCATTCCAAGAGTTAAGGATATCCTTGTGGTTGTTATAGGCTGAAGTACCTGTAGCCATAAGTCCTGCATATACACCATCATATATCTTGCCACCCAATGAATAAGTGAACATAGCCGACAGGGTAAGGTCGCGGAATCTTACAGACGGTGTGAAACTGCCGTATACCTTAGGAATTGCAGAGCCTTGGAATTCCTTAATGGCATATGTAGTGTTGTTCACATAGTACTTATCGCCGATATGAACGGTCTTCGAGGTGATGTCACTGCCTTTGGGGTTGCCGATTACTGTTCCGTCGGCTGCCTTAACGCAGTAGTCCTCAAGATTTGCCTTGTACAGAGAGTTACCTGTCATCTGGTCGACACCTACGTATGTGTAAGTAAAGAACTCGTAACGGCTCTTGCCCTCAACAATCTTCTGTGCTCCAGAGATGATACCATCCTTGTTCTGCTCTGGCAACTCGATAATCTTATTCTTGATGAACGAAGCATTGGTTGCGAAGTTAACAGTCCAATCACGACTCTTGTAAATATCTACATCGGTATTAATCTCGATTCCTCGGTTAGATATCACGCCCAAGTTCTTGGTGATAGTAGATTCTGCCGAACTTGAAGATGTAGCACCTGCTGATAGAGGCAGATATACATCGAAGAGAAGGTCCTTATTGCGCTTGTCGAAGTATTCAACACTGATGTTCCAACGGTTGAAAAGACGTGCATCAACACCAAAACCGAACGACTGTCCAGTCTCCCACTTAAGTTCGGAATTAGCAAGCTGTGTAAGATAATATGCACCGCTGTTGTGGTTCTGATCGGCTGCATAGAGTGCCAAATAAGAGTAGTAGCCAGCACCTGCGTCATTACCTACCAAACCGTAGTCGGCACGTATCTTCAAGTTGTCTACCCATTCTATTGGCTTCATGAATTCCTCCTTAGAGATAACCCAGTTGGCACCGATACTGCCGAAGTTACCCCAGCGGCTGTCCTTATGGAAGCGTGACGAACCGTCGCGACGGAACGAAGCCTCAAGATTGTACTTCTCCTTATAGTCATAGCGTACACGACCCAGATAGCTCTCTGTGCGATAACGGTCGCTGTAGCCGTCGCCCGATGTCAGGGTGTTGAAATTGCTCAGGTTGTCCTTACCCTCAAATGTCTGATTGGTCTTATAAATATATGTATAGTCATAGAAGTAGCTGTAGTTCTCATGACCGAGCAATACGCTTACGTTGTGGTCGCCAAACTTGTGGTTCCAGTTGAGCTGCTGCTGGAAAGTCCAGTTCTTGTAGCGATAAATGCTTCGTGACGAACGACCATTGTTACCCTTACCGTTACCGATAATGGCATTGTCGTATGAGCGATACTCCTGATTGCGCACGTTCATCTCGCCCTTAACAGTAAATGTGAAGTCGTTGAGGAACTTGAAGTCCATGTATGCTGAACCCTGAAGAGTGTTGCGGTATGTACGGCTCTTGTTCAAGAGGTTCTCCCAAATCACATGGCGGTCGGCATACTGGTTACGTGTCTGTATTACAGAGCCGTCGTCAGCTGTGTACTGTCCGGGGTCAAACTGACGGTTGCCCGATGCGTCCAGACGATAAGTACCGTCAGCATTGTGCAAGTGTACAGGATAGATAGGCGAAATATTGCGGCAATACATAAATACGTTGGTGAAAGAATTTGCACTATCACCAGTTGTAGAATTTGTCTTCTGGTGGCTACCCGAAATTGTAAAGCCTGTATTGAACCAATTTCTCGGACGGAAATTCAAAGCAGCACGACCTGTAAGACGGTTGAAGTCAGAATTGGTTACATAACCCTTCTCGTCAAGATAGCCTACAGAGAAGTAATAGTCGCTCTTAGAAGAGGCATGGCTTCCACTGAAGCTGTACTCCTGACGATAGCCACTGCGCACAGCCTCATCATACCAATCAAGATCTTCGGCATAGCCGTCAAGTATGCGTGCATCAGAAACAAGCTTACCATTGGCATCGAACAACTGGTCGTTTGCCTTGTTGTAGATGTTGAGATAAAGTCTTTCCTTGATAAGGTTGTTAGTAGCATAAGCATTAGCTTTAGCCATATCGTCGCCAGCAGTAATACGTGCATTGCGCATATTCAGCCAGTTGGTCTCCATAAATTCATTGGCATTGAGCAAGTCATACTCCTTGATACCACGTGAGTATGTACCCTGATTAATCTTCAGGTTGAAGCTCATACGGTCGCCCTTACCACGCTTAGAGGTGATAAGAATAACACCGTTAGAAGCACGGTTGCCGTAGAGGGCACACGAAGCTGCGTCCTTCAACACTGTGATACTCTCAATATCACTTGAGTTAAGATCGGAAATGTTACCACCGAAAGGTACACCGTCGAGCACATAGAGAGGACTTGAAGAACCGTTGACGGTACCAAATCCACGAATACGGATTGTAGCCTCTGAACCTGGCTGACCGTATGTACTGTTAATCTGCACACCCGAAGTAGAACCCTCAAGAGCAGAAGTAACGCTCGACACTGGTCGAACCTCAATCTGCTTGCTGTCTACCTGCGAAACGGCACCGGTAAGTGTCGACTTCTTGGCAGCACCATACGCCACCTGCACCAACACTTCATCAAGAGCCTTAGAGTCATTTTCAAGTATTACACGCATGTTCTGGCGAGCCATAACAGTTCTTGACTTCATACCGATGTATGAAATTACAAGTTTTGTACCTGACTTAACATTCTTAAGACTGAACCGACCATACATGTCGGTAACAGCCCCATCATTGGTGCCTTGAACTTTAACAGACGCACCTACAACAGGGGTCTCGTCTTCAATTGAAAGTACTGTACCCGTAATAACGGATTGAGCCATCGCTTTACCCCCCCAAACAATAAGCTGGCGAAGCAAAGGATTAAAATTGCTAATCTTTTTTCCATAAGCTCTCTCTCTATAAATTAGTATTAATAATGAGGATTCAGTTAGTATATGTAAGTATTTAGGATTGATTTACAAATATTTCGATTTTATTTCGCAAATATAGTGATAATGTAAATACGAAACAAGCAAATGTTTAACAAAATGCAAAAAAATACGTATTTTGTATAAATACACCTTACAAATCGAACAATAAGAATATCAATAATTAAAGTTTTATGAAGAAATCATAACACAATGCAACAATAACACCTATTTTTCCACACATAAGCAAACCTAATTTAAAGAAATATTTTAACAAATGATGTTTACTAATATCGTTCGAACAGTTTCGGTTTGTTAAATACTAAGTAAGTGAGCCGAGGTGAGCTGATTTCCAATAAAACACCCTTGAAAATCAGACATTTACAAAGTCCTGCAAAAAAAGGAGTCCTTTTGCATTGCAAATGTAGCCCTTTTGCCTCCCAAAAGGACTCCTTTGGCCTCCTAAAAGGACCCCTTTTGAAGTGCAAAAGGACTCCTTTTTTTGAGATATGAATTTTGACTTCCTTCCATATATATAAAGATAACTGAACTATTACTTATCCCATTCCCTCAGTCTCTCCCCACCTCTCAATTATCACGCTGCTAACATTTAACCCTTAACATTACTAAAAATTGCCCCGTAATACCTATGATTTGGATTTTTTTCCCTAATTTTGCACATTTGAAAGATTATGCCTATGTAGCACAGCCGTTTATCGTGCGCCTGTAAGGGCATGGGCTTTAGCATATAGAATAAGGTAATCAACGAAAAATCTATAATAATACAAATAATAGAGATGAAAAAGAAAATCCAGTTCAGTCTCGTCTATCGAGATATGTGGCAGTCTTCTGGCAAGTTCCAGCCACGCAAAGACCAGTTGGAGCGCATCGCTCCCGTTATCATCGAGATGGGTTGCTTCGCCCGTGTTGAAACCAACGGCGGTGCCTTTGAGCAGGTAAACCTTCTCGCCGGCGAGAATCCTAACGATGCTGTGCGCGCTTTCTGCAAGCCTTTCAACGAGGCAGGCATCAAGACTCACATGCTTGACCGTGGTCTCAACGCTTTGCGTATGTATCCCGTGCCCGACGACGTTCGCGCCCTTATGTATAAGGTTAAGGCAAAGCAGGGTACCAACATCACACGTATCTTCGACGGATTGAACGACGTTCGCAATATCATCCCCAGCATCAAGTGGGCTAAGGAAGGTGGCATGACACCGCAGTGTGCGCTGTGTATCACAAACTCTCCGGTTCACACTCTGGAGTATTACATGAACATAGCCGACCAGGTTATCGCTGCCGGTGCAGAGGAAATCTGCTTGAAGGATATGGCTGGTATCGGCCAGCCCGCATTCCTCGGCAAGCTGACCAAGATGATAAAGGACAAGTATCCCGAAATCATCATACAGTATCACGGCCACTCAGGTCCGGGTCTGTCAATGGCCTCTATCCTCGAGGTGTGCAACAACGGTGCCGACATCATCGACACTGCTATCGAGCCGTTGTCATGGGGCAAGGTTCATCCGGACGTAATCTCTGTAATAAGCATGTTGAAGAACGAGGGCTTCGAGGTTCCCGAAATCAACATGTCGGCATATATGAAGGCACGCGCACTCACTCAGGAGTTCATCGACGACTGGTTGGGCTACTTCATCAACCCCGGCAACAAGATCATGTCGTCGCTTCTGCTCGGTTGCGGACTCCCCGGCGGTATGATGGGATCGATGATGGCCGACCTCGGTGGCATGCGCACCACTATCAACAACGTACGCAAGAAGAAGGGCGAGGACGAACTCTCTATGGACGACCTGCTCATCAAGCTCTTCGACGAGGTAGAGTATGTATGGCCGCGCGTAGGCTATCCTCCATTGGTGACACCATTCTCGCAGTATGTCAAGAACATCGCACTAATGAACCTCCTCACTATCGAGCAGGGCAAGGGCCGCTTCGTGATGATGGACGAGTCGATGTGGGGTATGATTCTCGGCAAGTCGGGCAAGATTCCTGGCACTATCGATCCCG
Source organism: uncultured Prevotella sp. (assembly GCA_900546575.1). Classification (GTDB taxonomy): domain Bacteria; phylum Bacteroidota; class Bacteroidia; order Bacteroidales; family Bacteroidaceae; genus Prevotella. The sequence continues at coordinate 21,790 of URDM01000022.1, read as the reverse complement.
AACTCGTTGAGCTTGCAAAGAAGCAGGGCCGCGAATTCACCGACGTTGACGCCCACACTCTCCTTACTGATGCTCTCGACGACTTCCGCAAGGAAATGGACGAGAACGGATGGGAGTACGGTCAGGACGACGAGGAACTCTTCGAGCTGGCAATGCACCCCGAACAGTATCGCAACCTCAAGAGCGGACAGGCCAAGAAGAACTTCCTTGCCGACCTGCAGAAGCTCAAGGATGCCAAGCTCGGTGCCAACCTTTCACCCGAACAGCTCAGCGCCTACAAGCACGCTAAGGCCGATGCCATCGTGGCTCCGGTCAAGGGCGACATCTACTGGGAATTCTCAGGCGAGGGCGAGTGTGCTCCTACAGTCGAGCCTTTCATCGGTAAGGAATACAAGGAGGGCGACGTACTCTGCTACATCCAGGCTCCTTGGGGCGAATTCGTTGAGGTTCCGGCAGCCTTGGGCGGCAAGATCGTAGAGATAAACGCCAAGCGTGGCTCTAAGGTTTCGAAGGGCGACGTCATCGCTTACATCGAGCGCGAGCACGAGTAAAATCGTAATATGTACCAACAGATTATTGACAAATACTATGGAGGATGCGGTGCGCTGCGCCACATCCTCCTTACTCATAGCCAGTCTGTAGCGCAACGTGCGCTGCGGATAGCCGCTATGCACCCCGAACTAAACATCGACACCGACTTTGTTCGCAATGCAGCCATGCTGCACGACATAGGAATCATACGTGTCGACGCACCCGGTATCGAGTGCCATGGCACCGAACCATACATACGACACGGCGTGTGCGGAGCCGAGATGCTGCGCGCCGAGGGTCTGCCCGAAAGCTATGCACGCGTGTGCGAACGCCACACCGGAGCCGGACTGACACTCAATGACATCGTGTCGCAAAACCTCCCTCTGCCACATCACGACTTCCAGCCAGAGACTATCGAGGAGAAACTAATCTGCTATGCCGACAAGTTCTACTCGAAGACTCACCTCGAACGCGAGAAAACAATTGAACAGGCAGAGAAAAGTCTAAGCAAATTCGGAGGCGATACTCTCGCCCGCTTCCGCGATATGAAACGTTTGTTTGAGCCGGATTTGTAATCACATATTATAATAAACAGCAAAATTGAGAACCAAGACCGTCATAGCCCTTCTTTTGTGTGCCGTCATTTTCGTGATGGCTGCAGTCGATATGCCCTACTCGCAACGCAAGAAAGTGCGCAAGACTGCACCTGCCGACACCACTGCCGTGGCTGCCGACTCCATTAAGGACAGCATTGCCACCATACTGCGCGACTCATTGGGACGCGAGATTGTGGACACTACAAAGATGGACTCACTGCAACTTGCAATATATCACCACAACCGCGCTATCGACGACTCGATACGTCTGGACTCCATCAACCGACAACGAGCCAACGGTATTAACTCGCCCGTAAACTATTCGGCCTCCGACTCGCTCGTGTACGACGCCAAGACAAAGACGGCAAAGCTCTACGGACAGTCAACTGTGAAATACGAGAACATGGATTTGGCTGCCGAGAAGATATACATGAGCATCGACTCGTCGCTCGTACACGCCACAGGAGCACGCGACACTACCGACTCTACGGGGCTGGCTCTTATCGGTACGCCTGTGTTCAGCATGGGACAGGACAAGTACGAGAGCGACACAATGGCGTTCAACTTCAAGACCAAGAAGGGTCTTATCTCCAAAGTGTACACCCAGCAGGAAGACGGTTTCCTGCAAAGCGAAATATCAAAGCGCAATGCCAACGGCGACATCTATCTGCAGCACGGACGCTACACCACGTGCGACAAGAAGCATCCCGACTTCTACATAGCTCTGTCACGAGGCAAGGTGCGCCCTGGCAAGGACGTAACCTTCGGTCCGGCTTATCTGGTTGTGGCTGATGTGCCATTGCCATTGGCCATCCCTTACGGTTTCTTCCCGTTCACCAAGAGCTACTCTTCGGGCTTCATCATGCCGACATACGGCGACGAGAACAACCGCGGATTCTACCTGCGCGACGGTGGCTACTACTTTGCCATCAACGACAAGTGGGACCTCAAGCTCCTCGGCGAGATATACACTAAAGGCTCGTGGGGCGTGTCGGCAGCAAGCAACTACAACAAGCGCTACCGCTATTCGGGCAGTTTCTTCCTGAGTTTTCAAGACACCAAGACCGGCGATAAGAATATGCCCGACTATTCGGAGCAGAAATCGTTCAAAGTGCAATGGAGTCATCGCCAGGATTCAAAAGCCAATCCGTACAGTTCGCTCTCGGCGAGCGTCAACTTCGCCACTTCGAGCTACGAACGCAACAACCTCAACTCGCTGTACAATCCTCAGACGCTGTCGCAGTCGACACGTACATCATCTGTATCGTGGAGCACCACGTTCTCAAGCATAGGTCTGTCGCTCAGCTCAACAGCCAACCTCTCGCAGAACATGCGCGACTCGTCAATGTCAGTGACGCTGCCCGACCTCAACATTTCGCTCTCGCGATTCTATCCGTTCAAGCGCAAGCACGTTGTGGGCAACGAACGCTGGTATGAAAAGATTTCAATGTCGTACACCGGACAGATATCCAACAGCATCAACACCAAGGAGGACCGATTCCTCAAGTCGAACCTGATAAAGGACTGGCGCAACGGCTGGAACCACTCAATTCCTATCAGCGGCAACTTCATGCTGTTCAACTATATCAACATCTCGCCTTCGTTCAACTTCCAGGACCGCATGTACACGCACAAGATTATGCGCTCGTGGAACGAGACGGCACAAAAAGAGGTGTGCGACACGATATACGGATTCAACAACGTGTACAACTACAACATGTCTATCAGTGCGTCAACCAAGCTCTACGGATTCTTCACTCCGAACCGCAAGATATTCGGCGACAAGATACAGGCCATACGACACGTCATCACACCGAGCGTAAGCTTCAGCTATGCGCCTGACTTCGGGCAGGGAAGATACGGCTATTACAAGACCTATCAGAAGACCAACGCCGACGGTTCGGTTGAACTCGTAGAGTATTCGCCCTATCAGGGACAGCTCTACGGAGTGCCAGGCAAGGGCAAGACGGGCAACATCTCGTTCGACCTTTCGAACAATGTGGAGATGAAGATCAAGAGCGACAAGGACAGTACGGGCATCAGGAAGCTCTCTATCATCGACGAGCTCGGTCTGGCTATGAGCTACAATCTCGCCACCGACTATCATCCGCTCTCCGACCTTACAATGCGCGTGCGACTGAAGTGGTGGAAGAACTACACGTTCAATATGACTGCCGTGTTCGCATCGTATGCCTATGAGCTGGACAAGGACGGCAAGCCTTACGTAGGCAACCGCACCCTTTGGGGCATGGGCAAGTTCGGACGTTTCCAGGGAACTTCGCAGAACTTCTCGTTCACGCTTACACCTGAAAAGATAAAGAAATGGTTTGGTGGCGGCGACGACACCGAGGACAAGAAAAAGCGCGACAAGGACGACGAGGACGGCATCGATACCGACATAGAATCGAATGTCGACGACACAATGATCGAAGGTCAGCGTGGCGCAAAGAAGAGTGGCGGAGGCAAGGCAGAGACTGATGCCGACGGCTATATGCGCTTCAATATGCCTTGGTCGCTAACGTTCGGCTACGGCATAACAATGCGCGAGAATACCGGTGGCAAGTTCAACACCAAGTCGATGCGCTATCCCTACAAGTTCTCGCAGAACCTTAACGTCAGCGGCAACGTACGCCTGAGCGACGGATGGAACATCTCGTTCTCGTCTGGCTACGACTTCGACCAGCACAAGATGTCAATGACAACGGCGTCGCTGCAACGTGATTTGCACTGCTTCAATATGTCGTGCTCGGTGGTTCTGGCTCCGTACACCAGCTACAACTTCTCGTTCCGATGCAACGCCGCTACCCTCACCGACGCTCTCAAGTATGACAAACGCTCTGGATACAGCAACGCCGTGCAGTGGTACTAATGCAAATCTTCACCCTTCAAGGTTGAATACATATCATAAAAAAAGTGGACTGGCGACCAATAGCCTGTCCACTTTTTTTATATATAAATATACTTGGGCAGGTAGCATTAATATACTTGGGCAGATAGTAGTTTTATCCCAAATCGGTCAATACACTACATGACACATAGATTTTATGTGCGTTCTTGATTGATGCCAAGTATTATGTAATATGATACTATGGTCCCTTTACAATCGTGACACTAATGTCAGTATCGTGATATAAATATATGTTGCGTGTCTTGAAATGATCGTATCATGGCTTGAAATAATCGTAGCTCCTTTATATTTATGAGTGTTTGGTCTATTAGTAACTGATACCGTATTCCTTACAGCTCCAACCTATATAATGCAGTACTAACCAATGAAATACAGTACCAACTAATATAATAATGTGCAAACCACATTGCGACAACCACATTGTCAGAATCCTACTGTACATCGGTTTCTCAAAAAAGCGGATGGTAATCTCCCATTACCTTCTATCTATATCTCCCATTACCTATTATATATATCCTATTACCCACGAGCGTCACTTACAGCTTACTTAAAATTTTGCACCCAAAATAATAACAAATTGTGAAAGAACAACATAAATTACCAAACAAAATGGTATTCAGATACTCACTTTTAGGTATATTTATCATTTTCTTTATTTTTTTTGTATCAGCTATATGATTTTTTGTAACTTTGCAAGCGTAACTTTAATAACACAACAGAGTGCTTTCACATTTTCGATTATCATTACTCTTGATATTTTGGGGAATTACGATTGGCGTAAAAGCCAGCGTAGAGGATTCGTTATGCCTCGGTGTAACAGACAGAAGACTGACATCTGAGATGATGGAGCGCGTCAGCGCACGTGATCTCTGGACAGCCATACGCACGCTCGATGCCTCCACTTATGATAATCCAGAGATACTTATAGACGGTGTCCGTATGCCGAAGTCAGCCCTCGTAGGCATCACTGTCGGCGAAGTAGCAGAGGTAAGGATTATCAGAGACGCGGCGAAATTGGCGCAATTAGGAATCCACGGCGGAAAAGGAGCAGTGGAAATAGTCACAAAGAAGTATGCCAAAGGTCCACTAAGTCTTAGTTACAAGGCAGACATACAGGCAGGAAAACATGCCGATGGCAGCAAGGGCACCATGAAGGGGGCAGAACATTGGCTTACTGCTGATGGGGGAGATGATAATGTAGGTTATCGCTTTACTGCCATCTATGACCCTGGTACGGAAACGAAAGCCAAGGGAACGGACCGCATTCAGATGCGTTCATATATAGGTTACAGGCGTAATGCGCTGTCCATCAGCAATGACCTGCAATATGGAAACTATGGAATCCACGAGACATTCAATGATTATGACACGGACAAGACCCGCTTTTCCACGCTTACTGATCGTATAAGGGCGACGTTAAGCCTCATGCCGGGACTGGAAATGGTGGGCTATTTCTCTTTCCTGCGTCAGGAAGTGAGGCGCGATGTGTTCCTTTCACCATATTCACCTGTGTTCAAGGACGAAGACAACCTGCGCAACAAAGGCACTTATGACATAATGCGCGAGACGACGATGACCTACGACGGCGGACTGAAGCTCACTTATCAGAAGGCAATGACTGGCGGACACACTCTCATTGCCTCTGCAGGAGTAAGCCTTTACAGTGGAGAAAGGGGAGGAGAATCATACGCCGGACGAGGAATACTGAATGACATACTCAACTATGTATCATTTACCCAGACCTATGACACGCTGCGTAGACCTACGGCAGTGAGGGACTTCGAGCGCACATTGCAGTGCATGGCAAACGTGGGCTACGACTATCAGGGACGCTACAGCGCCACGATGAACGTGACAATGAACCGCTCTTCCCTCCTTTCACCGAAGCATCGCAACGAGGTATATTGGGCTGCCGACCTGGGATGGAACATCAGCAGGGAGGCATGGATGGCTGAAAGCGGGATAGATTGCCTCAGACTTTCTCTCGGTTTGGGAAGAAGTGCCACGGTGCCTTACAGTTACAAGGCTTTTACTCCGATGTATTCCAACATCACCAACGAGACATACATATATAATTACTATCAGACGGGGGCACAACTGCAGGGCTATTACAATGAGAATATCCGTCCTGACGCAGTGACACGCGGTCTGTTGTCGCTCGACTTTGAAGCCAAAGGATGGCATCTTAATGCTTCAGGCATGCGTGCAGAGTCCACAAATATGCTCTATGGCGATGTGGGCAAGACGCTGAAGGGTAAGCACTGGACGGCAAGTGCATCGCTTTCTGCCGCTTATGATGATGTAAGGGAGATGCTTGCAGGCATAGTTATCTACGGACAATGGCGACGCTGGACTGCCTCTGCATCCTTCTTCACCGATAATTGGGAGACTAACAGGCTGCAGAGCATTCAGATAGGCTACATGCTTCCATCGCTCTGGAGATTCATCAAGGGCGGTATGGTGCGCCTCAGCGGTGAGGAAAACTGCCACAGGGCTTGCCTGACAGTGGAAGCAAGGTTCTAAAAGGGAAAACAAAAACCATCTGACAATGAGAACAAGAATAATATATATAATGATGATAGCTTGCACAATGCTGCAGAGCTGCGATAATTTCTTCGACAAGACGGGCGACGACAGCGACGTCACTGCGGGGAAATTCTTCAAGGATGAGACAGCTTTCATGCAGGCATTGACAGGCATCTATATGCAGATGCGTGCACCAGAACTTTATGGCAACACGCTTTCGCTCGGCATGATGGAGTTCGCCTCACAGACATTAGAGCCTTATGACGAAGAGACCACGGCGGCATCTAAGCTCGATTTCGATGCGCCAGTATTGCGTCAGCGTATGGACACCATGCGGATTTGCGCTGACAGAGTCATAGAATCCTGCGACAGGATAATCGACGAAGCAGAGCATACCAAGGTGGTATTCTTCACTTCCGGACTCAAGGAGATAGTCCTGGGCGAGTGTTATGCCATCAAAGCCGCCATGACATTCGACCTCCACCGCCTTCTGGACCTTCCTATGGACGGAGTGGAGGAATGGCTTGACAAGGCAGACAGACTGCTTTCTACAAATGACCCCATAATGAATGCCACAAATCCTTCATCGGTAAAAGTGGGAGAAATAGACCGAAGGCTGCGCACTTTCCAGCTCAATGCCTATGCAGTAAAGGCGCTGAAAGCCAGAGTGGCGCTATGGAAAGGCGACTATCAGAAGGCATTGGACAATGCAGACTCAGTGATGCTGCATACAGATCCGGAACGGGTGGCGACACGATATCAGCTCTTTTACTTCGTCACACCGGGCAAGTATGGTTCTGATTACTGCTTCTCCCGTGAGAATATCTTTGCTTTGTCATCATTGCCGACAGGTTTCACCCGTCTGAGCGCAACGCTTTTCGACCAGAAGAAAGTCAGATGCCGTACTGACATCGACCGCATTTACGCCCAGCAGACCGACATCCGCCGCAGGGCATGGTTCCGCGAGCAGGAAGACGGCACGCAGATAATGTCAAACAAATACGGACCGAACACCCTGCTTACAGGCTATGTGAGCACAGAAAGCGGCGGAAGCACCGACCTTCCGGCTGCAATCCCTTACATCAGACTGGGCGAAGTGCAACTCATAGCGGCAGAAGCTTTGTGGCGACTGGGCCGCAAACAGGAGGCACGCCAACGCCTTATAGCGATGCAATCAAACAAGGATGTGACCTACGCAGCCGACGCATCGGAGGATGCTGACCTCCTTCCGATGATATATGATGAATACCGTCGTGACCTCTTTGGCGACGGACAGTTGTACTATCTCAATAAACGTATCAGTCGATGAAAACGAGAATATTGATCATACTGACGCTGATGGCGGCAGACTCCGTGGTGTTTGCGCAAAGCAAAACACAGAAGACAGCCAAGGAAAAGACCGCTATGGCAAAGAATGACAGCACCGTACAGAAGAATGACATAATGCTGTTTGGCAAGATAGGCGAGACTGTCGTCACGGGATATTACTCCAAGACGAAGAACAGCTTCACTGGAACAGCGGTGCAGGTGTCCGGCAAGGAACTGATGAAGGTCAACAGCACCAATCTGCTTGATGGCCTGAAGGTGTTCGACCCCTCGTTTCAGGTGGTGGATACCCGTGGCATTTACGGTTCTGACCCTAACCATATACCTGACCAGATAGAGATAAGAGGACAGAATACAATGCCGGACATCTCGCAGAGCAATCTGCAGACAGTGACAACTTTACCCGTGTTCATAATCGATGGCTTTGAGGTAAACGTGCAGAAAGTATATGACCTCGACATCAATCGCGTGAAGAGCATCACTATACTGAAGGACGCTGCCGCAGCAGCGATATACGGTTCGCGTGCCGCAAACGGTGTAGTGGTCATCGAAACCATCACCCCGATGGCAGGAAAACTGCAGATAAGCTATACAATGAACGGCAAGTTTGAGATTCCGGACCTTTCGTCCTACAATCTGATGAATGCGGCAGAGGTGCTGGAATTTCAGAAGAAAGCCGGCGTATTTGATGCATATCGTGAGGGGGAAGACGCAGGACTGAATGCCAATTCCTATAATGTGGCACGCCGTGCCGTGCTCAGTGGCGTTGATACCTATTGGCTTTCAAAGCCTTTGCAGATGGGTTTCCAGCACAAGCATTCCCTCATCATCGAGGCTTCACCAAAGACATCACTGCCTGGCGGAACGAAAGTTCGCTTCGCGGCAAACCTGAGTTACAGCAATCTCAACGGCGCAATGAAGGGCAGCGGACGAGACACTTACGAGGCTGGCACAAAGTTGATTATATCCAATCACCGCATCCGTGTGACCAACGACCTGCAGTTTTCCATGGTGGATAGCAAGGAATCGCCTTACGGAAGCTTCTCTTCCTACACCTCGGCACTGCCTTATTATCAGGAGAAAGATGCGGACGGCAACTACTACCGCATGCTTTCCCTGTCAAACTTAGCGCCTGAAGGCATCGCTCTCGGAGTGCTGGCATCCATGCAGTCGCCTGTCTATGAAGCGCGATACCTCAACAGTTACTCCGCTTCGAGAGGTATGAACGTGACGAATAATTTCGGAATAAACTGGACCATCACCGATGATGTACGTCTGAAAGGGTCGTTCTCACTCAGCCATGACAGCGACCGTGACGACGCATATGTATCGCCTGGCAGCTTCGAATATATCAACAACAACTCCTCCATCACACCCGATGCGCTCTACCAGCGTGGAAAATACACGCTCGGACACAGTTCCTCGACCACCGTCTATGGCAGTATGCTGACGTCATATACACATAGTTTCGGTCGTTTCGACGTGCAGGCGATACTCGGAGCAGAAGCCAAGCAGACATCAAATGAGAGCGACAGCTACACCATGACGGGATTTCTCGGCAATTCGCAGGACTATATCTCATACGCAGTGCAGTATGAGAAGTACGGCAGAATCACTGGAGGCAAGTCCAAAGTCCGCACTGCCGGCATCTTCTGCAACCAGAACTACAGTTACGACAACCGCTATCTCTGTGACCTTACTATCCGTATGGACGGCAGTTCGCTCTATGGTGACCATCAGCAGACCACGCCTTACTGGAGTGCCGGACTGAGATGGAACGTGCATAATGAGCGTTTCTTCGCCGGAAGCAGTGTGGTATCAAAGCTCGCCTTGCGTGCAAATGTCGGCACTACGGGCAACCAGAACTACAACCGAAACCAGGCAAGCAACCAGTATAACTATCTGGCAAAGGTCTATGGAGGATACTTCGGAGCAATAATCACCACACTCGGCAATCCCGACCTCAAGGGACAGACCACATATAACCGCACCATCGGCCTGGAGGCTTCGCTCTGGAAAAACCGTCTCAACTTGGAGTTCAACTATTACAACAACAAGACCAAGGGCAACCTGACCAGCATCACCGTCGCTCCATCATTGGGATTCGACACCTATAAGGCAAATATGGGCGACCTTCGCAATGAAGGCTTTGACTTCAATATCAGTTATTCCCCTATACGCACAAGGAATCTCTTGGTCAATGTCACGCTCAACGGCACAAGAAACCATAACACCATACTCAAGATTTCAGACGCTCTCCAGCGATATAACGACATGGTCAATGCCAACGGTTCGGGTTCCACCACTCCCGTATTCCAATTCAAGGAGGGTGAATCCATGAATACCATCTACGCAGTGCGCTCCCTTGGCATAGATCCTGGCACGGGAAAGGAACTCTATATCGACCGTAACGGCAACACCACCTATACATGGAATGCTCAGGATCAGGTGCCGGTAGGCGTCAATGAGCCTGATCTCAATGGCTATGTCGGACTGAATATCCGATATAAGTCATGGGAAATAGGCACTCATCTCAATTATTCCTTCGGTGCAGACAAGTATAACTACACCCTGCATCAGAAGATAGAGAACGTCAACTATATGACAAACAATGACCGCCGTGCGCTTACCGAACGATGGCAGAAGCCGGGCGATGTGGCTCTCTACAAGGCCATCACCGACAACAGCGCCACCAAAGCGACGTCAAGGTTTGTCCAGCACGAAAAGAGACTGAGCATGACATCGCTCAGATTGGCTTACAATATGGACTCTGACAGACTCCGTGACAGCTGGATATCCATGCTTAGACTCTCCATTACGGCTAATGACCTCTTCTATGCCAGCACAATAAGGCAGGAGCGAGGTCTCAGTTATCCTTTCACACGTTCGGTAACATTCAATGCTCAGGTGAATTTCTGACAATCGACAAAACTGCCACTGTGCCAATGGCTTTCACCGTTGGATAACAAATGGCGCAACAACGAAACAGCCAATCAACAAAACCGCTTCCCCCCCCTATTGATTATGCGCAAAACATTATTATACATATTATCCATTATACTGCTGCAGAGCTGCTCATGGTTTGATGTAGGAGCCGAGTCGGAGATTGACGAGAAGGATATGTTTGTCAATGCAGACGGCTACTACACCGCTCTGACTGGCATATATATCAGCATGGGCAGCACCGAACTATATGGTGGCAACCTTACTCTGACAGCCCTCGAACCGCTTACACAGCAATATAACGTCAAGGAAGATGACCCCGATCGCGTCGCTTGGTCACAGTTCAGATACACCACTGACGGCGGACAGGAACTCGTTTCTGCTATCTGGCTCAAGATGTATAACACCATCGTCAATGCCAATATGCTCCTTGCAAAGCTGCCGGAGGCGGAAGGTAAGATTGACAGCGACGTGATTGACATCATTCATGGCGAAGCGCTCGCTCTCAGATCATTGATGTATTTCGACCTCATGAGAATGTTCAATGAGAGCTATGAGGTAAATCCAGAGTCGGGAAATGTGCGTTACAAGACAGACTTTGGCTTTGTCCTCGGTAAGAAAATGAGTAATGAGCAGCTTATTGATACCATTATCTCTGACCTTATGCAGGCTCGCGACTACTTGAAAAAGGACCCTCTATATTGTAATAAGGCATACAGCAACCGCTATCTGGCTTATGACCGCACACAGAGGATGAACTATTATGCTGCTACTGCTTTGCTCGCCAGGATGGAAATCTACCGCGGACATTATGCTGAGGCTGCACAATATGCCGAAGAGGTAATCGATTCGGAAAAGTATAGGTTTATCCTTCCAGAGGAAATTCTGGAGACCGACATCTACGGAGTGGAACAGAAAGCAGACCGCATCTTCATGCCAGAGATGATTTTTGCCCTCTACTGTGAGAACATACTTACCGTTTCACGCTCATATTACGAAGGTCTGACCGGCGATTTTGCCAAGAGTGCCAACGCATACGAGGACAATGATGTGCGCAGAGCATGGCTATACCAAAACCCGAGCGCAAATGGAAAAATCAATATGATACGCTATCAGCGGTCAGTAAAGTCGGAAGATGCCGGCAAATACGGCGACCCAGTCGTTCCTATGCTGAAAATCAGCGAGATGTATCTCATCCTGGCTGAGTGCAATCTCAATGGTATTGAGACCAGAGAGAATGCCTTAAGCCTTCTGAATACTATAAAGCAGAAACGCGGAGAGGCTGCTCTTCCGGCTACAGCTACCACACAGACCTTGTGGAATGAACTGACACATGAGTATATATGCGACTTCCGCGGCGAGGGACAGCTGTTCTATTATTACAAGCGCCGCAACCTCCGCGCCGTCGATGACGGAAACTATAACGGCAATACTGTCAGCGTTCCAGCCTCAGCTTATGTGCTGCCACTGCCGGATTACGAGAAACAGTTTGGATATTGACACTTTCACCTCTTAAAGCAATGCGAAAAATTCTATACATAATGCTTACAGCCACAGCCCTATTGTCCGTAGCAGCCTGCTCGGAAGATACGCTGGAAGCCTACGATACATCGACCAGTGCGCTCAATATAGCACGCGGCACTGTCTTTGGTTCTGCTGCAGACTATCCAGAGAGCTATAGTTTCAATGCCTATTTCCTTGGTGGAAAGGTGACGGACTACACGCTCCAGATACCTGTTCGCCTGCAGGGGGTGATAGATTATGGTCGTGACCGTCATTTCGGAGTGATGATTTCGGAGGCTGAAAGCGAAGGTATCACTGACGGTTCTCCTGTGGTCAGCTTCGACAGCAAGCAAGTGTTTCGCAGCGGAATGTATCAAGACACGCTCCGCGCCACCATCCACGTCGATAAGATGGACAGCGAAACGACATACAAGATGCGCCTGAAACTCATCCCGGGCGACGATTTCTCGGCGGGAGTGCCGGACTATCAGTATGTGGATGTGCAGTTTACAAAAAACCTTACCATCGCTCCTGCCTTCTGGGAAAACAATAGCAAACTGAGCAAAATCACCTATTCAGCCCGTAAGTGTGCTGTCTTTCTGGAGATTAGTGGCATCACCGATCCTGAATGGGTGGATGACGGCAGCAGCGTTATCCTCGATTATTGGATTTCACTCTGCAAGCAATGGTTTGAACAACATGAGGAATATGACTCCAATGGTAACAGAATATACTTTGAATAATGCGTAAAAAGACAAGAATATACTATCAGTTGCTCATCCTAGGCATCGTGATGACCTCCCTTCTCTCATGCTATGGAGATAAAGACAGCGAAGCCACGGACGACATACAGCAGGTCACTGCCATAAATGGCATTGCCACTGACGGTTCATATACGCTCTATCAGGGGGACACTCTGAGGATAAACCCTTCGCTGACCTTCTCCGAGGGGGCTGATTCCTTGCGCTATGACTACCGTTGGGTGGTTGGTAAACAGCAGGAAATAGCCACCGGCAAGCAGTTAGTATGGGAGGTTTCATTGCCTTCTGGATATAATATGGCGACTGATATCCCTGCTGTCTTCATAGCAAAGGACAGGGAAAACGGACTGGAGTTTCGCAAGACATTCTCCTTCCAGGTGCTGAGCACATACACTCCCTCCTCCATCGTGGTCTATCAGAAGTCTGACGGACGCACCGAATGGATGTCATTGCAGGGTGATGTGCGTGCCTTCACTAAGTATTATCCCGACATGATAGAGCGGATAAACCCCGATGAACCAATCAATGGCAAGTATTATGGTACGCTGTATGCCCTCAATGAGATAGCCGTTTTCACAGATCAAAGCCCTTCTTGGGGCAGATGTATCAGCATGCGCAATGCTGATCCAGACAATGGTTTCTATCATAATGTGGGTGAATATACCGGCAATATATATAATAAGGTGTATATGGGCAGCGCCTCCAGACTGGACATCAGCAATGTCACCTTCGGCTATGGCGCATCGAAATACTTCATCTGCAATGGTAATCTCCATGTCTTCAATGGTCTGGACCGCAAGCTTCCTGTATTCAATGAGAACACTTTCGTCAAGAGTCGCAATGTGCGTCAGGCTATGTCGAGCAAGCAATTTCAGAGGTTTAAGAAAGTGACTTTCGTGCTGCATGACGACAATACGGTGGGTTGCTACCATGTCTATAACGACCAGATGGAGCATATCACCATTGATGGCGAACCTTTCCGTCTCGACAGTCTCTGCGGATGCTTCACCGAAGCCACAGGAATGGGTTCCAATCAGCCGTATGAGGTATATCTGATAGGCAAGCGTGACGGAGAGTATGCCATATATGAGTTCTGTGTCAACTATGTCAAGACCACTGTTCAGCCCATCTCTCTCAAGCGCATCATGCCGATTGATGCCTCTCTTGCAAGGACTGTAAGATATTGGTGGGGCTCGTTTGGCGAGAGCTATGCCTTCTATTCTGTTGGCAATAAGGTATATCGCTTCGACTATTACAACATGAAAGAGTTTAATCCAGTGAAGTCCAAACTGCTGATTAGCCTTGATGAAGGCGAGCAACTGGTAGATGTATTCCCTCTTATCACGGGCTTAGGACTGCGTGATGAGGACGATTGCACCGTCATGCTGACCTATCGTCAAGCCACTGGCAGCTCCTCCATCCGCGTCTATGATAGCGTGACCGGCAAGCTCATCAAAGCATATCAAGACATCATACCCGGCTACGCCACCTACTTCACGAGGTGTTTGTAGGTAACCAGCCATCATATCCACTGCGTAATCGGCAGATATTGATAATCCAAATAATATAAATAATAAACACGAGAAATGCTTATGAAATGTAAACATCTACTCATCATCGCATTCGCGCTCATGGCATTTACAGCCAAAGCCGAGACAAAGACCGTCAATGTGGAGACAGCAGGCACCCTCTCCACACTCATCAAAGGTGATGACCTCAATGTCATCGACCTCACCTTGACCGGCAATATCAACAAGGCTGACATAGCCTTCATCCGCCAGAATATGAAGGTAGAGACGCTCGACCTCAAGGATGCCAACATCGTCGCTTACTCCGAGACAGTAGGCGAAACCACGATAGAGTACCCTGCTAATGAGTTTCCTGCCAATGTCTTCCAGAAGAAGGACAATGATGATGCCATCATTCCGCTGAAGAAGATAATCTTCCCGGCTACCATGACTTCTGTGGGTTCACACGCTTTCTACAATTCAGGCAAGTCACAATTGGAGACAGTCGATTTCTCTAATTGCTCTAATCTTGAGACTATCAAGGATTATGCTTTCGAATTTTGCGATAAAATCACAGAAATAGACCTTTCAGGTCATGCAAATCTCAAGTCCATAGGGGAATACGGCTTCGGACAGACGGGCGCAAAGACCATCAATCTCGAAGGATGCTCTGCCTTGGAATCCATTGGTGATCGTGCTTTCTACCAGAGTTATGAATGCACTGCCCTCAATCTCAAAGGCTGCACTGCTCTCAAGACCATAGGCAATCGTGCCTTTCTCAATCTCTCCAAGAACAGCGCAAAGACTGAAGGCTACAATCTTGTGCTTGATTTCAGCACCTGCACATCGCTTGAGACTATCCAGGAGTGCGGTTGCCAGTATGCAAAGGCTGTGGCATTCATCTTTCCGGCTTCTGTAAAGCAACTGCAAAAGAAAGCCTTCTACAGCTGCACCAATGCGCAGTATTCCCGCTATTTCTGCAAGCTTCCTGAGCTCGGAAGCAGTGCTCTGAATTCTCTCTACAAGAAGAAGTGCTACGTTCTTTCTGGTAACAAGGCTGACTATGAAAATGCAGGCTTCACAGACGTGGAGGAATTTGTTGCTACCGGCATCAAGTCCATCGTCTCTTCTTCCGCTAATGGCAAGGCATACAGCATTACAGGCCTGCCTTATAACGGCACTGGCATCCGCATCATCGGAGGCAAGAAGTATAGTAAATAGCATTAAGTCACCGTGTCAGCCACGTCAACGGCTGAAGAAAATATTAACAACTCTAAAACCAAACAAATGAAAAAACATTTGTTAATTGTGTGCATGGCAGCAATGATATGCCCAGGAGCACAGGCAAGAAAGAAATCAAAGGTCACCAAGCCCGTAAAGAAAGAAGTAAGACAACCGGCAGTAAAAGGTCTCTTCAATGTGCAGAAGCATAAGGACAACTATTACTTCCAGATACCAGACTCACTTCTCGGCAGACTCTTTCTCACCACCACACGCTATGTTTCCACACCTGTGGATGCTGGAGTATATGGCGGAGAACTGGCCAATGAGCAGGTGCTCTACTGGGAAAAGAACAACAAGCAGATGCTCCTGCGTGCTCATCTCTATGACATACGCGTCAAGAGTGATGACAAGATTGCTACTGCTGTAGCCAACTGTACCCAGGATCCTATCGTCTATGCCACCAAAATAGACTCTACGCTGACAGACTCCACCGGAGTGAAGTTCTACAGTATCAACGTCACAAATATGTTTAATTCCGACAATGCCGTCCTCTCTCTTGAGGAAAGCAGCAAGTCGGCACTCGGAGTGACTGCTTTCAAGAAGGACCTCTCCTACATCGAGCGCATCAGCACATTCCCTATCAACACCGAGATTGTCACCATAAAGACCTACGGTTCGAAGGCAAGCACTCGCATACCTGCAGGCAAAATCACGGGAAACATCACGCTAAAGGTCAACACTTCCTTCGTCCTTCTGCCTAAAGAGCCTATGGCTTGTCGTTCCTACGACCCTCGTGTAGGCTATTTCACAGAGGAATTTACCGACTTCGGTGACGATCAGCAGCAGGTGAAGCGCCGTCAGGTCATCTCCAGATGGAGACTGGAGCCTAAGGATATCGAGGCTTATCGCCGAGGCGAACTCGTGGAGCCTGTCAAGCAGATAGTATATTACATTGACCCTGCTACACCTAAGAAATGGGTGCCTTATCTCATCGCTGGCGTAAACGACTGGAATGCGGCATTTGAAAAGGCGGGATTCAAGAATGCTATCTGTGCTAAGGAATGGCCTAACGACTCTACCATGAGCCTTGAAGATGCTCGCTACTCCGTAATACGCTATCTCGCAAGCGACATAAGCAATGCCTATGGACCACATGTCAGCGACCCTCGTTCTGGAGAAATCATCGAAAGCCACGTAGGTTGGTACCACAATGTGATGCAGTTGCTCCACGCATGGTACCAGACACAAGTAGGTGCTGTGGATAAACGCGCACAGAAGCCTGTCTTCGACGATGAACTGATGGGGCAACTCATCCGCTTTGTGTCATCTCATGAGATAGGTCATACCCTCGGATTGCGTCATAATATGGGTGCGAGCCATGCCACTCCTGTGGAGAAACTCCGTGACAAGGAATGGCTCGAAGAGCATGGACACACGGCTTCCATCATGGACTATGCCCGATTCAACTATGTTGCTCAGCCAGAAGACGGAGTGACATACGCTGGTCTCTTCCCTCGTATCAATGACTATGATAAGTGGGCAATAGAATGGGGCTACCGCTATTTCCCTGATTCCAAGGGCGAACGCGACGAGCGCCTGACTCTCAACAATATGATTATCAATAAGCTCAAGGAGAGTCCACGCTACTGGTTTGGTGGTGAAGGCACTGACAATGACCCTCAGGCACAGACAGAAGACCTCGGCGATGATGCCATGAAGGCAAGCACCTACGGTGTGAAGAACCTCAAGCGCGTCATGGCAAACATCCAGAAATGGAACTATGAGGAGGCTGATATGGATGCCAATCTCAAGTTTGCATACAAGAATGTAATCAATCAGATGGGACGCTTCTACGGTCATGTACAGAAGAACATCAGCGGTGTATATCATGATTACAAGAGCGCTGACCAGGATGGACCTGTATATACACCAGTAGGAAAGGATGTGCAGCGTCGCGCATTGGCATGGCTCAATGAGAATATGATTGTAGAACCAGCATGGCTTTGGAACCAACCTTTCGCCCGCAGACTCAACCGCGTGCCTGAGAATGCTGTCTATCCTATCGTGGACCGCACACTCGATGCTCTCACTTCAGCTATGACTCTCAATCTCATCAGTAAGCATTGCTATCTCCAGGACAGCTACAAGCCAATGGATTATGTCAACGAACTCCTCAGTTATCTCTTCCGTTCTACAAAGACTGGAGCCAAGGTGTCCAACTATACTAAGCACATTCAGCGTCGTGCTGTCAGCAATTTCGCAAGAGCATGGCGTGTGACTATGGTGGAAGACCAGCGTCCGTATGCCTATGCTGCCCTCAAGAGCATACGCTCTATGGTGCAGAATGCCAAGACATCTGATGCCGACACACGTGCTCATTACAAGGATCTCGATGAGCAGATACGCATCATCCTCACCGGACTTGCTCCTCAGAAGTCATCCAGTTCTTCTTCTGACGCAATGTCAAAGATGGGTATCGATGAAGAGGAGTTTCTCATCAATCCAAACAAATACAGTCCATGCCGTATGTTCATGGAGGAGTAGTTGTCTTTATATTGCCCAGTAACGCGGGCAACATAGTGGCTTGTATTGTTGACTTTTTGGATACCATTCGAGATACGTCTCCATTAAAGTAGCATACTCTGCGGAGCGTAGTTTATTGTTATCTATCGCCCTTTTTAGAATTCCTTGTCGAATGGTACTTCCACGATGTTGTCTTCACACATCCACATAAAGGTCTGCACTCCCCCATACCATTCGATAAGCAAAAAGGAGAGCCAACACGTGACTCTCCTTTTTTCCAGTGATCCCGTTGGGATTCAAACCCAAGACCTTCAGAACTTTTTCTCAACCAGATCTTTCTGCTCATATAAGCAAAAAGGAGAGCCAACACATGACTCTCCTTTTTTCCAGTGATCCCGTTGGGATTCAAACCCAAGACCTTCAGAACCGGAATCTGACGCTCTATTCAGCTAAGCTACGGGACCTTTATGTCTGCTTACTCTTTAGCAAGCAGATGCAAAGGTACAAAATTAGTTTCAAATCAACGACCAACCTACTATTTTTTATTTTGTAGAGTTCTTATCCATTAAGCGTTGTTCATGTTTACCGCGCATAGGGCGTTGTCCGTTCTTGCCCTTACGCTGAGCGAATCGCTTCATCATGTTCTTCTCAATTTCGTATACACGCTGAATCTGCTTCTGCGTCATAAACTTCGAGTATTCCTTATAATACTTCTGTCGGATGTCGAGAATCTTCTCGCTCATTTCGAAGCGCTTCTTGATGTTCTGCCCAATTTGCTCCTCATTGTTATTGCCATTGCGACGAGGACGCGGACCAAGAGCCCAAATCTCCTTCTGGCATTGTGTATAGGTGTTAATGAACTTGGCTGTAGTCTCGTCGTCAAGAGCAAGGTCATTGGCTATATACTTAGCCTGCTTTTCTGAGAGTTGCTCGCGTGTTAGGCGCTGCTTATTGTTGGGAGCCTGAGCGAAAGAATTGACGGTGAACATCGTCATTGCGATGACCAGCATCATTACGTTGAAAATCTTTTTCATAATCTGTGATTTTTATTTATGTTATACATTTATTGACTTAATTGTTGATGAACACATCATCCTGATATACATCCAGAATAAAAGCCTGGTCGCCATCCGAGAGTTGGGCGAACGCCTGTTCTACCTCCAGCATATCATTTGAAGCCGCTGACGGCTTGGGAGCAAAGAAGTGCATGTTGATGACAAACATTGCGGCTACAGCAGCAGCTGCCGACAGCGATACGGGCCAAAGCCACTTACGGACTTGACGTTTCTTCGCTTTAGAGTCTGTATTCTTCGTGGTGCTATCTTGTACGGCATCAAGGATGTTGCTCTGCATCTTGGCGAAGAAATCGTCAGGAGTAGCGTACGGCATGCGTTTGCCCACTTGGTTGAAATCGAAATTCTTATCCATATCCTTAATCGTTTGAGTTCATATACTTTATTATTTTCTCTTTGGCAACATGATAGCTTGCCTTGATGCTTGTGGCAGTAGAGTCGGCTATCTTGGCTATCTCGTCAAAACCAAGTTCGTCATAGTAGCGCAGGTTGAAAGCCAACTGCTGTTTGGGTGGTAATGTCAGAATTGCCTTTTGCAGTTTCACCGCCAGCTTGTCGGCATAATCAATGTAGTTGTCGGCAGCAATGATGTCCACCCCTGTCGTAAGCGAATCGAGCGAAACCGTCTCCTGCCGACGCTTGCTTATTAGTCGCAGTGCCTCGTTGGTAGCAATGCGATACAGCCATGTGCGCAAGGAACTGTCGCCACGAAACTGTCCGAGCGAGCGGAACGTCTTAATAAACGTCTCTTGTGTGGCATCCTGAGCATCATCGTGCGAGACCACCAGTCGGCGGATGTGCCAGTAGACAGGCTCCTGATACTTGTTCAGAAGCATCCTGAAGCCCGTCTCCCGGCTTTCGTTCAGTGTTTCTATTATATCATTATCATTTATCGTCATAGCATCAACTTCTATCTGTTACATCTATTTGACCTCGATAATGATGAAAAGTAAAAATGAAGGTGTGAAATTCTTTGTCCAAAAATTTGACGGCTGTGTCTAATTATTGGACACAGATTTAATAAGGTTTATATGCTAATCACTTGATTATCAGCACAAATACAACTTTGGCACAGCCGTTGTCCTTATTATATAAAAATGAGGACGATTATGAAAAGAATAATTATACTGATAGGATGGATACTTCTTGCATCTGGCGTTTCGGCACAGAGTTGGAGTCTTGACGACTGCATGAAGTATGCCGTAGGGCATGCCACGGATGTGAAGCGTGAGACTATCAATGCCCACCAGCGCAAGCAAGACTATCATCATGCCGTTGCCGCATTCTTGCCCACCGTCGCAGGTGGAGTGCAGGGGCAGTATGCTTGGGGACGAAACATCGACCCGGAAACCAATACATATAATAATGTGACGACATTCAACAACTACTATCAGCTTTATGCCGAACTGAATGTGTTTGACGGTTTCGCCACAATCAATGCTTTCAAGCAGGCCAGGTTGAGCCGTGACTATTCTGCTACGGCTATGCAGAAGGCACAGGACAATATAGCCATTGACGTGATGCAAAAATATGTGGATGCAGCATACGCTGAGGCAAGCATACGGATTGCAAGCGAGAAGTTGGACGAAAGCCGACGTATGCTGGTTAAGACTAAACGCCAGTACGAACTGGGCGAGAAAGGACGACCTGATGTTGTGCAGATGGAATCGCAGGTGGCTGAAGACGAATACTGCCTTACACATCAGCAGAATATGGCAAGGCAGAGTCTGCTAGCCTTGAAGTCAGCGATGAATTATCCCGTCGGTGATGAACTGAAGTTGAATGTCCAGTCAAACGACAAGTTTGCATTCAGTTCGCGGCCTATAGGCGACAAGCCAAACTCTGAAACTATCTATCAGAGTTTCCTGAATATCTCTCCCGATATGAAATCGGCTGAATATGAAGTGGAGCGGGCACGTTATGACTATAAGATAGCAAAGGGCAGATTGCTGCCCTCGCTCTCGCTCAGTGGTGGTATCACTACCAACTATTATAAGAATCTCTCTCAGAAAGGGCAATACGACGGGTTTGCCTCACAGTTTCGCAATAATCGGGGCGAATATCTCGCATTGACCCTTTCGATACCTATTTATAATAGCGACCGTTGGCACAGTATGAAGAAGGCACGCAACAACTGGCAACTGGCTCAGGTGAATCTCGAAGAAACCCGTCGCAAGCTTCACGACCAAATAGCCCAGGCAATAATGGATGCGGAAGGCTACGCCAAGGAATTGCATCAGATGCAGAAGAAGGTAACCTCTGATTCGATAGCCTATCACATGTCGAGCCG
Source organism: uncultured Prevotella sp. (assembly GCA_900546575.1). Classification (GTDB taxonomy): domain Bacteria; phylum Bacteroidota; class Bacteroidia; order Bacteroidales; family Bacteroidaceae; genus Prevotella. Next base: position 78 of record URDM01000022.1, on the reverse strand, counting down.
TAAGTTTGAGGAAGGAATGCTTTCCACCTTCGACCTTCATACCGCAGCCCAGACGCTTCTGGAAAGCAGAATCAAGGA
>URDM01000021.1 GCA_900546575.1 uncultured Prevotella sp. | reverse complement strand
ATATTCACAACCAACTTGCCTGCCCACATATCGCTATTCTGACGATTGCTTGAGTGTACCTCCTGATTGCCCAACTCATTGCTGCTTTCAATACTCTCATCACTACGTCTGTCATTAACCGCATAGTATGTGGCATTGAAATCGATGCCTATCTGTCTTATCTTTCCCACATAATAGATTTCTGCCTCATGTGAACTAAGGTGAGGCTTTGCAACCTCATTCTGCTCAATGCTGCCCTGTGCCACACCATTCAGAAATACATTCTGTTGGCTACTACCTTTCGTCCTGCCATTCAACATGCCATAGTAGCGATAAGAGCCACCGATAGAGTTACTGTCGTTGAGCGAATAGTCGGCTGAAAGATATTCCGACAAGAAGCGGTTGTTGGTATCCGAATTAAGATGCTGGTCGTTGTGATAATGCTTGTCGGGCAAATTGATTTCGGAGTTCAGATGATTATCCTCACCAATATGATAGTCCCTCGTCCATAAGCTATTGGCTATCTCGAATTTCTTGGTCTGATAACGGGCGCTGATAAGCTCATAATCTGACATCCATTTGTTGTATTTACCAAAAGCATCCGTACGTAAACTGAACCCATTGGCACGGCGCTCTTTAGTGCGGATACGAATTACCGATTCCACCTCGGCATCATATTCTGCACCAGGACTTGTAATCACGGAAATCGACTTGATGTTGTCGGGAGTGATGTTTACAATCTCATTATTGTCATTCACACGCTTGTTGTTGATATAAACAATTGGTGTGCCTTTACCAAACACGGATATCTTTTGTCCATCAACAGAGACACGTGGCAACAGACTCAGGACATCAAAAGTGTTTGCCATCTTAGAAAGCAATGTGTGCTCTACAGCAACTTCCATTCCTCCAGACAACATCTTATACTGAGGTCTGTCACCCTTCACCACAACGCCTTTGACAATCATGGTCTTGGGTTGCAGTTTGATAATGCCCATCTCTGTGTTGTTGTATATGCGGTTGACAGTCTTATAACCAATGTATGTGATACGTGCCAACACTTTTCGGGAATTGCAAGGAATTACAAAGAAGCCATTCTCATTGCTCACTCCATGTCCTACGATTGTGGAGTCAATGGGCGACAGCAAGGCTATAGTTGCGTATTCAGCGGCATTACCTCTCTCGTCAACAATACGTCCCTTATAACGAAATGTTGACTTCTGTGTGCATTCCACCATAATATTATTCTCCACCTGCGTCATCCTGATAGGATAGAAGCCTATCAACTGCATAATGGCATTAGGAACATTCTGGTTGCGGATGCTCTTGGTCACCTTAAAGTCCTCCAACTCATCATACACAAAGTTGATGGTGTACTTATGCTGACGTGCATTCAAGTCCTTCAATGCCTCAGAGAACGACACATTATTATATTGTCGGGTGATGCGTTGGGCGTAAGAATGCTGAACCAAAATCAGCAGGAAGAAGAGGAGGAACAGGCTGATGGTCTTACCGTTGTTGGGTGTAGTCTTGAATATGTTTTTCATAAGATGTCCTCCACATATTATTTCACCATCAATGTGCCATTGGCATACTCTATCTGTATGCGGTCGAAAGCATTCAACAGCTCCAGATTCTGCTCCAAAGTCTTCGTCTTGTTCCAATTGAAGAAGAGGCGCACGTGCTGTGTGTTGACATTCATATACTCCACCTTGACGTGGTAGAAGTCTGCCATCTGCATGAGGATTATTCCCAACTCAGCATCGTCAAACACTACTGGCTTCATGTCGAGCGAGTCTTTAGGCTCTGTCGTTATAGCTTTAAGACTGTCATTAGCTAATTGTTTAGAGTTGGCAATCTGTTCTGTAGCAGCCTTATTCTCTACTGCTTTGTCAGAAGTAGAGAATTTAAACCAACCGTTCTGCACAGCAGCCAAGGCCACACCCGAAAGAAAGATGATGCCCACGATGGATGCGGCAATCTTCATTCGGTTGCGATAAGAACCATTAGAAAACTCCTTCCAAGCCTTATCCACGTCAACCTTCTTTGGCGTGGCTTTCTTGCCAGCCATTCTCGCCATAGCCAAGTCGCGTAGAAACTCCTTCACTTCCTCATCGGCAAGCAAGTGTTCTATTTGCTCATCTGTATATTTATCGGGATGCTCCTGCATGTCAAAGAGCATAAGCCGTTTTTCGTCTTTATTCATGTTAGTCATTGTTTTGCTCATTTTAATTGTCTCTTAATCCAGTCCATCGCCTTAGAGATATGGTTGAACACCGTCACCTTGCTCACTCCCACTTCATCAGCCACCTCCTTATACGACTTGTCTTGTAGATAGCGCAGACGGAAGATAAGCTTACGGATTGGAGGCTCAAGGTCGTTGATGAGAAGCAACAGCTGTTCGAGACGCTCGTCGGTGTCTTCTGAAAGAATAACATCGGCATCATCAGTCAACAGTCTCGCCACCCTTTCCTTCACGCTCTTGTGAGCAATCAGGTTTAGACATCGATTGCGTACGCTTCGCATCAAATAGCCTTCCTCACTCTCAGGCAATAGAACCATATCATCTGCAAGAATCTGCGTGAACACTTCGCTCACCACATCCTTGCTTTCGTCGTCGTCCGAGAGAATGCATCTGGCCAGATTGTACATCTTCTCATAATGCCGCCGAAACATCTGTTCTATGTCTTTTTCCTGTGTCATATACTCTATATACAGTTGAGCAAAGCAAAAAACTAAGCAAAACAATGATTATTTTTGAAAAACATGCACATCGGCATGCACAACGAAATGAACAAAATGGTTTCAAAACTGCACAATCATAAGCATAATATATATTATGTACATCCAATCAAGTGGGCCATAACTCACTGGTTATCAACAAGAAAAAGGGTATATACTCTGAATACTCAGTGTACATACCCTATCATTTGTAGTGGATAGGGGAATCGAACCCCTATGCCAAGATTGAGAATCTTGTATCCTAACCATTAGATGAATCCACCATCAATGTTTTGTGTCATAACCGCTTGCCGCTTAGTGGTAGTGGATAGGGGAATCGAACCCCTATGCCAAGATTGAGAATCTTGTATCCTAACCATTAGATGAATCCACCGCGGTTATGTTTTGCAATAAGAAATCAGCGGAAGCTGGGGGATTCGAACCCCCGGTACGGTTACCCGTACGGCAGTTTAGCAAACTACTGGTTTCAGCCACTCACCCAAACTTCCATACGATTAAAGTTTTAACCGGAGCACTGTTTCTCAATTGCGAGTGCAAAGGTAGTATTTATTTTCTATACCGCCAAACATTTCCTGCACTTTTTTCATCAAAAACGTCATTTTCATGCAAAATAACGCCTCTCAACCTTACTTTCTGCACTATTCCATGAGTTTGTAGTAGTGAGCAGAGGGCGAAATATGCAGTTCGGGATGAAACCAACTGATGAAGTCGGCAAGCAGAAAGTCGGGACGGAACGAGATTTGTTCGAAATATGGGTTGGAAATGCTTGGCACACATTCGAGCACATGCCCCTCACGATAAGCCTTTATCATCTTGTAGCCCTCATATTCTGTAAGCAAGCCGTTGCGGTCGAGATTGCCAGCACCACTATTCACGAAAAGCCACCAGTCAGCCGTGGCAGCCTTCTCTATTACTTTCTCGGGCGAGAGAGTTAGCGAACCGCTGTGCTTGTCGTCGGCAAAGACATAATCCACACCGGCATCGCGCAACAACTGCCCCATTGAACTCTCGCCACCAGGACAATACCACACGCCACTTACCACACGCTCTGTTATAACACGTGGACGCAATGCCGACTTCATTGCACGGTCTTTATAGTCGGCATAATTGCGCTTCACCACAGCAAAAAGGCTGTCTGCCTCATTCTCACGCCCTACAAGCATACCGTAGAACTTCATCCATTCGGCACGCCCCAATGCCGATGTCTCCATATAGTCGGCACACTCTACGAGCGGCACACCGATATTGGCGAGCTGGCCATAGTTGACTCCCTCGAACGGAGTAACAAACAAAGCTTCGGGCGAAACCGATACTATACGCTCTACCGACGGCGACATGCCATTGCCACAATCGGCTACACGCCCTTCTGATACAGCCTTGTGAAGATATGGGAGATTAATGTAGTTCAAGTCGCACACGCCACTCACCGCATCTGCAGCACCTATCTCGCCCATCAGATAGCAATGCGGTGCCGAGAACATCACTCCTCTGCCAACCGGAGTGTACACTACTGTGCCGTCCATAGCCGACACCTTGGAAGCCATACGGGCAGAGTCCTTGCGACAGACCAATACATAACGATGCAGCACGGCATCCTTACGCCAAGGGTTGGAGAGTTCGGCTGTGGCATAGCCGTCGTGCTTTACTATAGTGATATGTTTGGCATACTCCATGCGAACGGTATCGCCACCTTGAGCAACCGAACCGGTACGCTTGCCGCCACATGAAAGAATAGAGAACAATGCCAATGCCGACGCACATAGACGCAAGCCTGCAAGAAACGAAAAACCTGAATACTGTGACTTCATATATTTACACCTTATTATATTATATAGTATTGACGTTAAACCGTACATAACCGACCCGTAAAAGGAGCCGAAAACGGCTGTTCTTCAAATGTAGTCCTTTTGCACTCCAAAAGGACAACTTTAGCCATGCAAAAGGAGTCCTTTTACGCTCCAAAACGAGTCCTTTTGAAGTGCAAAAGGACTACATTTTATTCAATATCAAAAATGAACGATGCAAAGTTACTAACATAATGAAAAATAACACTCAAAAACATTGCAAAAATTTTGGCGTTATTTCAATTTTGATTATCTTTGTGAACGTAACGCAATCCCGGAAAGAACCGCCCCAACAAGAGGATGTTCTGACCGGGATTTGTACTGACCTATTAACAAAGAATTAATTAATCTAACCTAACAAAGATTTATGGCAACAGAAAAAAGAAACCTTCTTACTGGCAACTTCAGCAAGAAAAACGCAATCCTTTTCGCTATCGCCGTCCTTGTCACACTGATAATCTGGAACCTTCCGATTGACAGTTTCGGCATCGACGGACTTACTGTAATCCAGCAACGCATCATCGCTGTGTTCGCTCTCGCGACAATACTGTGGGTGACCGAGGCTATCTCACCTTGGGCAACATCAGTTTCGCTTATCGGCTTGCTGCTTCTTACTACATCCGACAACGCATTCCACTTCTTCCGATCGGGAATAGACAAGAGCGAACTGCTCGACCATAGCGCGCTCATGGCAACATTTGCCGACCCAATCATCATACTCTTCCTTGGCGGTTTCATCCTTGCCATTGCTGCCACCAAGTCGGGCCTTGACGTATTGCTGGCACGCACACTGCTAAAGCCGTTCGGCCAGAAGAGCGAGAACGTGCTATTGGGCTTCATACTCATCACCGGCGTATTCTCGATGTTTGTCAGCAACACTGCAACCGCAGCCATGATGCTTACATTCCTCGCCCCGGTGTTCAAGGCTTTGCCTCCTGAAGGCAAGGGACGAGTAGCACTGACTCTCTCTATCCCAGTAGCAGCCAACATCGGCGGTATGGGAACTCCTATCGGAACTCCTCCAAATGCAATCGCACTGAAGTATCTCAACTCGCCTACCGGCCTCAACCTCGGCATAGGATTTGGCGAATGGATGATGTATATGCTTCCGCTGACTGTAGTTCTGTTGCTTATCGGCTGGTATTTACTGAAGACCTTCTTCCCGTTCAAGAAGAAAACCATACAGCTTGAGATTGAAGGCGAAGTACAGCACAACTGGCGCACCATGGTAGTGGCTGGTACTTTCATCATAACCGTATTGCTTTGGATTTGCGACCGTTGGACTGGCGTTGGCTCCAATACCGTAGCCATGATTCCTATCGTGGTATTCGCATTCACGGGCGTAATCAAGGCACGCGACCTTGAAGAAATCAACTGGAGTGTTATATGGATGGTTGCCGGTGGTTTTGCACTCGGATTGGCCCTCAATGAGTCGGGTCTGGCAGAGAATGTCATCAAGAGCATACCGTTCGGATCATGGTCGCCGGTAATGATTCTGCTTGCATCGGGCGTCATCTGCTACATATTGTCCAACTTCATCTCAAACACTGCAACAGCAGCTTTGCTCGTACCTATCCTCGCTGTGGTATGTAAGGGTATGGGCGATTCGCTCAACAGCATCGGCGGAACACCTACCGTGCTCATCGGCATTGCCATTGCAGCGTCAGTAGCAATGACCCTGCCTATCTCGACACCTCCAAACGCCATCGCACACTCAACAGGACTGGTGAAGCAGAACGAAATGATGAAGATAGGTCTGACTATGGGTATCATCGGACTCATACTCGGCTATTCACTGCTCTTCGTATTGGGCGAACTGCACGTTTGGTAAAAACTATAGAATGAACATAAACCAAGAGACACTATATGCTGTCGCACTGACACGCATCAACTATTTCAATGTTGCCACAAGCTTGCAACTTTATCGCAAGCTTGGGTCGGCAACAACCATCATGGAGCACCGCCACGACATTCGGGCGGTGCTTCCTGATGCTACGCCACGGCTTATTGAGGCTTTTAAGGATGTTTCGGACGCTATGCGACGCGCCGAAAAGGAACTGGAATTTGACGAAAGTCACAGAATAAAACCACTTGTTTTCAACGACAACGAATATCCGCAACGCCTGCACGAATGTGAGGATGCACCACTCGTATTATATTATCGGGGTTCTGCCGACCTCAACAAGCAGCGTGTCATTTCAATTGTAGGCACACGCCATTGCACTGTCTATGGGCAGGAACTAATAAACAAATTCGTAAGCCAACTCAAAGAACTGTGCCCAAACGTGCTTATAGTAAGCGGTCTGGCGTATGGTGTGGACATACATGCCCACCGTAACGCATTGCAAAACGGACTTGAAACCGTAGGCGTACTGGCACACGGACTTGACTACCTATACCCTACCGCTCACCGAGATACAGCAACCGAAATGCTCAGACAAGGCGGATTGCTAACGGAATTCATGACTTCGACCAATGCTGACAAGATGAATTTTGTAAGACGCAACCGTATCATTGCCGGCACAGCCGATGCTACTATACTAGTAGAAAGCGCTGCTCATGGCGGAGGACTGATTACTGCGGATATCGCCAACAGCTATGGTCGCGACGTTTTTGCATTTCCCGGCAATATAGGGATGCCATATAGTGAGGGTTGCAACAATCTGATACGCGACAACAAGGCCGCTCTTATCACATCAGCATCCGACTTTGTAAAAGCTATGGGATGGGAGCAGGATGCCAAACTGAAGAAGGCTCGCGAAAAAGGAATTGAACGACAGATGTTTCCCGAGCTTTCTGACGACGAAGCCCGCATCGTAAATGCTCTGCAACATACCAATGATTTGCAGACAAACATCATTGCCATGAGATGCAATCTGCCTATTACTACGGTAGCTTCAACTCTCTTCAGCCTGGAACTGAAGGGCATTGTGAAGCTGTACGCTGGTGGAGTGTATCATCTGATGGGCTGAGAACAATATAGACAACGAAAATAATCAGATACAAAAATGTTTATCCGACATTTCGAACGATAGTATTGGAATTCCAATATGTGAGTAAATTGACAGTGCAATCAAATAGGAGGCTATGGCGTCCTCGCCATAGCCTACGCAGTCAATCGATTATTTATTATTGTCAATTATTTAGCGTCTATCTTGCGATAGCATAAAGCCGCACCTATGGCAGTACAGAATTCAGAATACTGTGGTATGCGGAACTTAACGCCATAAAGTCGTTCAGTGGCTGGGAACACACGCTGACACTGTGGAAGTAGGGTGAGATTGCCAATCATTACAAACTCCTTAATGCCACTGCCGAGCGACGACAATATCGTAGCGCTGCAAATAGACTGCAATACCATCCATATCAATCCGAGCGCAATGTCTTCGCGCGAGGCATTGCTCTTTGCATTTCCCCAAAGCGATGCAATGGCATCCATAGGCAATCCCTGCAACGGATTGGCACAAATATCCTTGATAAGCACATTGATATGCGATATGTCACCTTCCTCAGCAAGCGCAGCCACCTGCTTGATGTCGTCGGTCTTGAGAAGCAGACGTGAAAGACCTTGCAGCGTTCCACCTCCTATACCAATGCCACCAATATGCTTTATGTCGTCACCGTCGCACTTTACAATTGAAGTTCCAGTGCCAAGACTCACCACAAGCATACGGTCGAGCTTGGTCTCATAACGAGCTCCGAGTCCGTCAGCAACAAACTCCTCTGCCTTATCGGTAGAAAGTCCATATACGGGTTCGTTGATGTAAGCGCTGCCTACACCCGTAAGCATCACCTTCTCAACATCGCTGAGCTTGATACGATTCTCATGCAGATATTTGCCGAAGGCTCCATAGAGCGACGTAACGGGGTCGGTAGCACGAATGCGAATTGGCGACAACACCTTGCCTTGCTCGTCAATGCCGACAATCTTTGTAGTGCTTATGCCTACATCAATGCCTATTACTATTCCCATATTCTTGAATTGTTTTTAATGATTAGCGTTATTTGATTATGTAGGGTGCTATTTATATAATGTATAGGAGCTGTCTGTCGCTTCACAATATTTATCAAGCAGTTCAATTATAAACTCTGCTGTGTCACGCACTCCCTGCTCATTGCCGTCATATCCATTCACAAGAACAAGCAGATTAGTTGTGCCGACGCTTACTTTAGTACGCTCGTTATCGCTCGTCGGAGTGCCCACGCCTCCTATCTCGTCACGATACACCGGCAGTCCGGCTATGTTTATCATTCCACGACCAATGCCTTCATACGGTTCACCCTCTCGTCCTATGCCGAGAATCAACGTGTTTCCGCTGAAATGGTCGGCATCAAAGGCACCTATACTATATCCGTGCTTCATGCTGGCAAGGTTTATCAGGTCGACGAGTGTGTCAATCTGATATAGCTGTTTGCCCTGCAACACACGACGTACGAGTGCTTCGCCCGACGGACGATAGCGCGACGGATCCTTACCACAAAGTTTGTAGATGCGGCGGGTAGCCTGGATTGACTCCATCTGCTTCAACGATTCGGTGGTGAGCGTGGCGCGATACTCCTCGCTCAAAGCATCTATCTCACGCCATAACTCGGCTGAATATTCTGTATTCTTTATGTTTGCAGTGATGCACGCGCCTACAAATACAGGGCAGACGGAATGCATCTCGGCAGAAACCTCAACTTTCATATTTTACCTATATTTATGAATTTCTCTGTTACTTAAAACAACGACAGCTGACCATCGGGTTCCACAGTTGGAGTCGTTGCGCTTTCGCTTTCGGCATTAGTCTCGCCTATCATCTCCAGAAACGTAGCTTCGTCTACCAATGGAACTCCTAGTTTTTCGGCTTTCTGCAGTTTTGAGGGTCCCATATTGTCGCCTGCGAGTATAAACGAAGTCTTGCCACTGATAGAACCGACATTCTTGCCTCCGTTTTTCTCAATCAATGCCTTGTATTCATCGCGGCTATGCTTCGTAAACACACCGCTTATAACGATTGATTTACCCGAAAGACGGTCGCTCGTACCTTCAATCTGCTCCTCCGAGAGCTGCATCTGAAGACCGTAAGAACGCAGACGTGCAACGATTTCCTGGTTCACCGGATTGGCGAAATAGGTTATTACGCTCTTGGCTATCACCTCGCCTACTCCGTCAATATCCATAAGCTGCTGCATTGTGGCAGCCTGCAACGCATCCATAGTCTTAAATCTACGTGCAAGCAAGCGGGCTGATGTCTCACCCACGAAGCGTATGCCGAGGGCAAAGACTACACGTTCGAACGGAACTTTCTTAGATGCCTCAATACCATTCACTATCTTTTGGGCTGACCGTTCACGATTGCCGGTACCATTAATGTCCTGCACCTGTATCTTGTAGAGGTCGGCTATGTTGTGTATCAAGCCACGGCGATAGTACTCGTCTACCGTCTCCGGACCGAGAGAGTCTATGTTCATGGCGCGTCGGGCAATGAAATGCTCTATGCGTCCCTTTATCTGTGGAGGACAACCCGTATCGTTCGGACAGTAGTGGGCAGCCTCGCCTTCGTATCGCACAAGCGGAGTTCCACATTCAGGACAAGTCTTGATGAACTCAACCGGCACTGCATCTTGCTGACGTTTCTCTACAGCTACGCCTACAATCTTGGGTATAATCTCGCCACCTTTCTCTACATACACATAATCACCGATATGCAAATCAAAGCTACGGATGAAATCCTCATTGTTCAATGTGGCACGCTTTACGACAGTACCAGCCAATTGTACGGGGTCCATATTGGCTACCGGAGTCACAGCACCGGTTCTTCCAACCTGATAGGTGACTTCATTGAGTCGTGTGCAAGCCCGTTCGGCCTTAAACTTATATGCTATTGCCCAACGCGGAGACTTGGCTGTATATCCAAGAGCACGCTGCTGGCGCAACGAATTCACCTTCAACACTATGCCATCGGTAGCTACCGGCAGGTTCTTTCGTTCGGTGTCCCAATAGTTTATGAATTGGTATATTTCCTCAAGACTGCCTACCTTCTTCATACCTTGCGAAATCTTGAATCCCCAATGAGCCGCAGCCTGCAGATTCTCATAGTGTCCTTCAGCCGGAAGATTGTCGCCCAACAAATAATACAGATAAGCGTCAAGGCGTCGACTGGCTACAAGCTTGGAGTTCTGACTCTTCAATGTACCGCTCGCAGCATTGCGTGGATTGGCAAACAATGGTTCTTCAGCAGCCTCACGCTCGGCATTCAGCTGTTCAAAAACCTTCCATGGCATGAGTATTTCACCACGTATCTCAAACTCTTTTGGATAGCCCGTACCCTCTTTCAACACAAGTGGTATGCAACGAATGGTCTTCACATTAGCCGTAACATCATCACCATGAACACCATCACCACGCGTTACGCCACTCACGAGTTTACCGTCAACATAAGTAAGCGAAATTGACAATCCGTCATACTTCATTTCGCAGCACACCTCAAAAGGCTCGCCTGCAAGTCCACGACTAACCGATTCGTACCAATCGGCAACATCCTGCTCGTTGTAAGTGTTTGCAAGTGAGAGCATAGGATACTTGTGTGCAACCTGAGTAAAGTTCTGGTTCAAGTCGCTACCTACACGTTGTGTAGGCGAATTGGCATCGTACAGTTCGGGATGTTTTGCCTCAAGATCCTGCAATTCGTGCATAAGAAAGTCGAACTCCTGGTCGGATATGTCAGGCTGATTGAGCACATAATACTTGTAATTGTGCTCGTGCAGTTGTTCGCGTAGATATAATATTCGCTCTTTTTCGTTCATGATAAATGTCTAAAAGTATTTTTTCAGCATGATATAAAGTATTACCGGCACACCAATCAAAGGTGTAACCACATTCAAAGGTATTACGCCACCATCGCCAGGCAATACACACGCAGCGTTGCAAGCCAACGCTGTGGCAGCACCACAAAGCATAACGGCGGGAATAAGAATACGGAAGTCGTCTGTCTTGAATACAAGACGAGCCATATGCGGCACCGCAAGGCCGATAAAAGCAATCGGTCCGCAGAAAGTTGTAACTATAGCGGTCAGCGTTCCACTTGCAAGCAGCAAGGCATTACGCACAGTACGAATGCCAACACCGAGATTTTCGGCGTACTTATTACCAAGAACAAGCAGGTTCAAGGGCTTTGCAAGCAATATAGGTACAATAAGACACAAGATAATGGTAATCATAAAGACGGGCAACATGGCATGCGGAACGCCCGAAAAGGACCCCATTCCCCACATCATATAAGCCCTGACGCCATCTTGTGAAGCAAAAAAGTTAAGCAAAACGATAAATGAGGACGATACGTAACCTACCAATACACCGACAATGAGCAACATCGTATTGCTACGAATTACAAGTGAAAGCAGATACATGATAAGCGTTACGGTGAAAGCACCGATAAACGCAGCTACAAGTACAGCCACAAATCCTCCTACAGCCAAACTGCCTACAGCGAAACCACCGCCCCATAGCAGCATGACAAGAGCCACTCCCAATCCAGCGCCACTGCTAATGCCAAGAATAGAAGGGTCGGCAAGCGGATTGCGGAATACTGCCTGCAACATCAATCCGCATACAGACAATGCACAACCGGCAAAAAGAGCTGTCAAGGCTTGAGGCAATCGCGACTGCAAAATAATGAATTGCCAACTCGCCTCAGGCAGTTGACACCCTAAAAGGGCATCAACCACAGACGAAAAAGGTATTGACACCGCTCCATAAAAGATGTTTATGAGAAACAGTGCTGCAATTCCAATACCAAGACTAATAAATATGACAACGTTGCGTGCCAAATCCTCATTTCTATTTGATTTCTAATGAAATCAGATTTTCAATGTTTTCAATATCTCTGTCATCTTCTGCAAGGTGGTGATACGTGTCGGCACAAGAGGCAGACGCAACACGTTCTCGATAAATCCCATTTCATGCAGAAGCGCCTTTACACCAGCCGGGTTACCGTCAACGAACAATAACGAATAGAGTTCGGTAAATCTGTGGTGTATAGTACGGGCAGCTTCGTATTCGCCCTTAAACTCCAGACGAATCATACGCGACACCTCCTTAGGCAAAGCATTGCCTATAACCGAGATGCTACCGGCTGCTCCACTTGCTACCATTGAGAATGTCAGGGCATCGTCACCACTAATAACGTCAAAGCGTTCGGGCTTGTTCTTGATGATTTCATCCACCTGCTCAAGGCTGCCGCTTGCTTCCTTTACAGCAACGATATTCTCACAATCGCGTGCAAGACGTACAGTTGTCTCCGACTTCATGTTGATTCCAGTACGTCCGGGTACATTATAAAGTACCACAGGAAGCGGACTTGCTTCGGCTATCGCCTTGAAATGCTGGTAAAGACCCTCTTGCGAAGGCTTGTTATAGTATGGACAAACACTGAGAACACCGTCTATTCCAGTCCAATCAGCAGTCTTTAACTCTTCAACCACGGCATGAGTATTGTTGCCGCCGCATCCCATGAGTATTGGCAGACGACCACGATTGGTGTCCACAACAAGTTTCTTTATATTCTCTTTTTCTTCTGTTGACAGACAAGGTGTCTCGCCTGTAGTGGCCAATATACACAAGAAGTCGGCTCCGTTTTGTATCTGATACTCTACAAGACGCACAATCGCCTTGTAATCAACTTCGCCATCGGCTGTGAATGGGGTCACCAGAGCTATACCTAATCCTTTGAAGATGTTTCGTGCCATATATTTTATGCTTATAATATGTTCATTTTGTCTACAAAGTTAACATTTTCTTGTGAAATGAGAAAAATGTAGATATAAAAAATACATAATTTGAAAGAGTATTCGTTTTTTATTAGCGCAAATCGTCAACGAGTACCTATATACAATAAAATCATTCCTAACAATACCAGAAGCATGTCAATTGCCTTGCTTTTTAGATTTCTTTCCTTGAAGACAGCGGCTCCACAACAGAAGCTTACGACCACACTGCCACGTCGTACCATTGAGACTATGCTTATCATAGCTCCAGGCAGACTAAGGGCATAGAAATACACAAAATCGGCTGCACTAAGAAACAAACTTATAAACAATATGCTCCAGCGCCAGGTGAAGGCTGTTGTATTCTTGCGTGTAGGCCACCAAATGAGCAGCATTGTCAGTCCCATAAGAAAGAGTTGATATACATTATACCAACTCTGCACAACCATGCGACTCAACCCAACTCCTCCATTATCAGGCGAAGCCATAAGATACTTGTCATAAAGTCCGCTTACAGCTCCAAGTACAGCGGCAAGCACAAGGAAATATATCCATTTGTTATGACGGAAGTCTACACCTTCCTTCTTACCACTTCTGCTGAGCAGGAAGAAAGAGATGATAGCAAGCGACACACTACACCACTGCCATACGTTAAGACGCTCGCCAAACACCAGCATTGCTCCTACAAGCACCATCACCGGACGTGTGGCATTGACCGGACCGACAATAGTGATGGGCAGATTCTTCATTGCGAGATAGCCGAACACCCATGATGCGAGTACTATACACGCCTTGAGCAATATATACTTATGCTGTTCCCATCCACACTGTTCGACATAAAACATCGAACCGTCGAGCATATTGGTGTACGACGATAGTAATATGAACGACAGGAATAGCAGCGTGCATATCATCGTATTAAGAAAAAGCACTGGTAGAACGGCATTGCCAGACAATGCCAACTTCTTGAAAACATCATAAAAACCCAGCAAAGCCGCTGAGCAGAAAGCCAATATCAACCACATAAAACTAAACTATAATTTGTTAATACTATACATATTATATATAAAGTGGAGCATATTAAATATTGAATTTCCGCAAGTTCAGAAGTTATAGAATTTAAAGAAGTTATAGAATTTAAAGCCGTATGTCTTATAGCTGAATATTCAGCAAAAAGAGTAATGGCTATAAATTCTAGCGACCGTAGGGAGCGCTAACTTCTTTAACTTCTGAATTCTCTGAACTTGCTAAAGTTCAGTTAAATATACTTCGTACTTTAGCATTAATATACTTCGTGCTTTATTATAATATACTTAACACCTTATTATATATATACATGTAAAACCTTCTTATCAATACTTCACATCCTCCAGGAACAGAGCGTTGCCGGGCATGCTTTCACCTGCATTGGAGCGGCTTCCACTTGCAACGACATCATCAAACTGCTGCAATGTCATACGATGGCGGCCTACCTCGATAAGCGTACCTACTACGGCACGCACCATGTTGCGAAGGAACCGGTTGGCAGAGATACGGAAATGCCAGGCATCGTCAGCATCGCGCACCCATACAGCTTCTGTGACATTGCACAATGTGGTTTTGACATCGGCATGCGCCTTGCAGAAAGCTCCGAAGTCGTCAATCGCAAGCAAACGGGCAGCAGCTTGGTTCATAAGATCGAAGTCGAGCTGATAATGAAGTTCGCAAGAATAATGTCGCAAGAAAGGATTCTTGCGTGTATGTATATAATAATGATATGTACGCAATGTAGCGCTGAAACGTGCATGCATGTCGGCATCGACCGGATAGACATCGTAAATGGCAATGTCGCGAGGCACCAGGCGATTGAGTTTATAAGCAAACTGCGCACAATCGAAATTAGCTTCTGTCTCGAAATGTGCAGTCATACGTCGCGCATGCACACCGGCATCAGTACGACCTGCCCCCACAACTTCAATGTTTTCACGCAGAATAGTAGAAAGAGCTTTCTGCAACTCCTCCTGCACAGAGTTGCCATTGGGCTGAATCTGCCAGCCATGATAAGCCGTACCGTCGTAGGCGAAAGTTATAAAATAGCGTTGCATCTCAACTGAATATCCTGTATAAATTAATTGTGTTTCTTCTTAGCGCCATTACTTTGTTTAAACAAACGGCGATGGAAATTGTCCTCAGCCTTAATAATCAGATATACTTTCGAAGCCGGCAGAATGGTCATAAACTTCTCGTGATACGCCTGTTGAATGCGTTTGAGTTCCAAGTCGCCCGCATCGCGCTTGCGTATAGCCTCGGCACACGCCTTATCATCGCTTGTGTCGATATGGCGCAGACGACGTTCGTTAGCAAAATACGCCCATTGCTTGTTGCGCATTTCACGATAAACCGGGAAAAACTCAGCCGACTCAGCAGGCGACAGACATGCCTGTGTGGCAATGAACTGCTCCAGTTCGCGCTGGAAGCGTTCCGGATCAAAGTTCTTAGGCTTCTGAGCTTGCGCCAATGACACGACAAACATCATGAGCGCAATTATAAAACATTTGCTTATTCTCATTTCTTATGATTTAATCAATTACTTGCCAGGAGCGAATAAATATCGTCATTGTCGAGCATCGTATAGTCGGCAATCTCATTGTAGGATGTCGATGTGCTGACATCTACGTTATGGCTCGGAGCTGACGCTGCCATATTGGAAGCAGGCTCGGCATGATGCGCCGAATAAGTATAGAAAACCGTACCGCCAGCCAGCAACAGACAAGCGGCAGCAGCAGCTATACGCACACGAGCGCGACGCCACCACGGTTGCATGAGTAAATCTCTTGCATTGGCAGTTACATTTTCAGTCAAAGCAGTTTCATTTTCAGACGCATCACATTCGGGCTGCTTGCCGACATTGGCCATTACAGATGCGGTCAAGTTCTGCAAGTATCCTTCAGGGACAGCGAAATGATTCTGTCTTCCGAATTTTCTCTCTAAATATTTCTCATCAGATTCCATATTCCTTCAATAATTTTATGTATTTGACTCACAAAAGCGGAAAAGGTTTAATTAACACATCTTTTTTTATACACCTATTTATATATATAGACTACACATTTTTATATATATGCCGCGCATTGCATAAACCTTTTCACTCATGACTCTTTACAAATGCCGTTATCTTCTTCACGGCTATGTGATAACTCGCCTTCAAAGCCCCTTCGGAAGTGTTGAGCAACTGGCTTATCTCCGAATATTTCATTTCGTCGTAGTAGCGCAGATTGAACACCACACGCTGCACATCGGGCAGCGAAGCGATAGCAGCTTGCAGCAGAGCCTGCGCCCTATCGCCGTCAAAATAGTCGTCAGCCATGAGTCTGTTGGCTACTGCCACATTGCCATCATCGCCAAGCGAGGCTATATCCTTCTTGCGCCTGATGAAGTCGAGAGCCTCGTTCACAGCTATACGATACAGCCATGTGGATATTTTTGAGCGGTTCTGAAAGTCGTCCATATTGCTCCACGCCTTGATAAAGACGTTCTGCAGCACATCGTCGGCATCGTCATGATCAATCACTATACGACGAACCGTCCAATACAGCCGTTCGCTGTACTGGGCAACAATATTGGCGAAAAACGCCTGCTTTTCCGCTTCGGTCGTCGGCAAGTGGGTAGACATCTATATTATTATTTTATGAAATTCTGTATTTTAGCATATATCACGGGGTCGAAACCATATATGTCGTCATAGCCTGTCATCACGCCGTCGGCATTGGGATATAATGTGTAATAGGTGATGAATAGCGGAACGGTAGGCTTGACGCTCAGACTGTGCAGCAACTTGCTCTTGTCTATGACGGGACGCTCGTCGGTTTCAGCACCTTCATTGCTCAGATCGGCGACTATGGAGTATTTCATCTTTTCCATAACGCGCTCGTCCTTATCGGCAAGCATAAACACTGCGAGGTCGTAAGGACGCTCCACACGTATGCAGCCATGCGACACTATGCGGTTGCGATTGGCAAAAACCGAAGGGCTTGATGTATCGTGCAGATATATGCTGTAGTCGTTGTCGAATCGGAAGATGATGCGTCCCAGGGCATTGCCTTTGCCTCCGCGCTGCACTACATGATAGTCGTGGCTCATCATCATGTCGGCTGTTACGAATGCGGGACTGATTATCTTGCCCGACTTGCGCTCACGCACAAAATAGCTGTGACGTTCGAAGTAGCCCACATCACCTGCATGATGGCGCACCGATGTCTTGATGATGCTCTTGGGGATGATCCATTGCGGATTGAAGTCAATGCGCTTGATGCGTCCTGTGAGCAAAGGTGTCTTCGTCTCCATACTGCCAAGCGCTATGCGCATAGTAATCCTATCGTTCTTTTCAACCGCCTCAAGCTGCTGCGTAGGCACGTTGACCAGCACATACTTGTCGTGCAGCTGCGGATAGTCGCCATGACGCCAGCGGCTACGCTCTATATTGCAGAACACCCGACGTCGTTCGGAAGCCGACAACGTACGCGACAACATCTTACAGAATTCGGGATAAAGAGGATTTTCGGGATAAGAGGCTTGCATGAAAGCCCCCACTTTCTCGCAGCCTGAGACTATTGCGCCGTAAGCCTCATCAAGAAATTCGCTACGAGCCAATTTTGTAGGCACGCCATATAGCGAGCGATACGACACGTGGACAGAGTCGCTGTCGCGCACATCAAGGCGGTTGAACAAGTCGTAGGGATTGGTGAAGCCGAAGCGCTGACCTTCGCAATAGCGCAGGAAAGCCTTGGTCAGACTGTATTCCAGTCGGGCATACACACGATTGATGCCATTGTCGGCATCGGGCAGAGTGTCGAAGTCGAGTTTTTGCACACGTGCCAGGTCGCGGCTGATAGTGGTATAGCAGAAGTCTTCGCGCGAAAAGCCGAACGAATCTACCTTTGCCACATACTTGAGTACGCTATCCACCCTGCTGTCGGCACCTTTGCGCGACAGCCACATGGGCCGTCCGCCTTCAAGATAGTAGGTACGTGCGTGGCGGTCGGCAGTCATTTGCGGCCGGTCAGCAAATGCCAGTCGGCGTATATTCTCGCTCACCTTGTCCTCGTCAATTTGTAAATATGGTTTGCGCAATTCGGCAAACGCATCAAGAGAAACGTGCATATCAACCTTTCTCTCATTGCACGAGCACAACGCGCATGCCACAAGAGCTACAAGAATAAAGAACCTTAGGGGTTCAAAATGCAGATTTCTCAAAAGCAGAATTATTTTATTACGATTTTACGCACAGCCTTGCCCACCTGAACGATATAAATGCCTCGCGGCAGGTTCAGGTCAAAACGCTTGTCAGGGCTGTCAATCTTAACCTTCATCACAGGCACTCCACCCGTGATGTTATAAACAGACATTGTCACGCCTGCTGCCCCAATAACACGCAGCACCGACTCATTGACCGAGATGGTTATCTTCGACATGTCGTTATTGTATATCATATCCATTTCCGTCAAACAAACTGTCTCGGCACTGCATGGCACAGACATGCCGGCAACAGCCATAAACATTGCTATGAGTATATATTTTGACATAATATCTATTTTTACTACAATTCGTTGTATGTGTTTATGCAAAGTTACAACAAATTATCTTTACTGGCACCAAAAATGCGGACAAATTTAGCATTATCCGCATTTTTAGCAATCAAATTTATCTATAAACCGTCTTACTGTCGTCGGCTGCGCACTCCTCAGCGAAGAGTTTGTCCTCCAGATAGTCGGCAAATATGCGTGCGGCACTCTCCACCTTGGCGGCACACGGGCGCTTCTTGTAGTATTCGGCAGTACGTGCCGAGGCCACATACGACGAATGCGCCTTGTCCACACCTTTCAGTCCGAGTATCTCGGCACATATAAGCGAGCCGTTCTGCTCTTTCGACTTGGCAAGCAAATCCTGCACTACCTTGTAGCAGGCTGACTTTCCCTCGCGGTCGGCGCCATCGGTCTGACCACAGTCGAGACCTACACATGTGACTATACCCGATACGGCTCCGCACATCATGCGCATGCGTCCCACTCCTCCGCCAAAGCCTGCGCCTATACGCTTGGCAAGATTGTCGCTGAGACCGTACATATCCGCAAAGGCAGCCACTACCGACTGACAGCATCCATAACCCTGCATGAAGTTGTCGACAGCACGTTCCACCCTACTCTCTATGTCGAGAATGCGACGCAGGTCGGCCTCATACTGGTGCGCATTGCGGAACACTATACCTTGCATTCCGTAGGCACGTGCAGCCTCGATGTTGTCCATTCTGTCGTCGGCGAACACACATTCCTCGGGCTTCAATGCGAACTTCTCGCACATCCGCTCGTATATGGCACGTTCGGGCTTTATCAAATGCTCCTCAGAAGAAACCAATCTGCCCTCCAAGAGTTCGAATATCGGATACTGCTTCATTGTGACATGCACCTTGCTGCACCAGTTGGTCAGCCCGAAGAGTCTGTAGCCTTCCTGCTTCAGCTGCTCGAGCAGGGTGCGCATGCCGTCAATCTCGCCAATGACAAACTCCGTATAGCGATTGCCGAACTGGCGTATCTCGTCGGCATACTGCGGCATTGCCTCTGCCATATCGCCGATGATGGCATCGAAAGGCTTGTCCTCACGGTCGAGACGCTTGTTCCATCCCTCTGCCATAAGATGATTGTAGAAGTCGACCGACTGCTCGTGTGTGCTGAACACCTGGTCGAGCACCAGCATATAGTCATAATCGACAAGCACCTTGCCGAAGTCGAATATCAGATTCTTTATCATAATCGTTATTGTTATCTTGGTTCAATTGTCAATCACAAAATTCAAATTATCACGCACAAAGGTAACAGATATTTTCCGAATAAGCCCCACTTGCGTCCATAAAAACCCTACAAAAACGGCATTATTACGGGTCTGTTTGACCCTAATTGTCACTATGGCTTGCAAAAGGACTCGTTTTAGCTTGCAAAAGGACTCGTTTTGGAAGGCAAAAGGACTCCTTTTGGAATGTAAAAGGACTACATTTGCAATTCAAAAGGACTCCTTTTGAATTACACCCCCAAACATTTGGTATTCTGCGAATAAAACATTAATTTTGCAGAAATATATATGAAACAATTCGACAACGAAAATTATATGACAGACAATAAGAAACCCCTACTCGGACTATCGCTCCACGAACTGAAAGAAGTGGCAAAGTCGCTTGGCATGCCTGCCTTCACTGGCGGACAGATGGCAAAGTGGCTGTACACACAGCATGTAGAGTCGATTGACGAAATGACAAATATATCAAAGGCAAACCGCGAGAAGCTCGCCGCCGAATACACCATAGGCTGCATGCCGCACATAGAATGCCAGAAGTCGAAGGACGGCACAATAAAGTATCTTTTCCCCACAGCATCGGGCAAACATGTTGAGACGGTGTACATTCCCGACCACGACCGCGCAACACTTTGTGTTTCGTGCGAGGTGGGATGCAAGATGAACTGCCTGTTCTGCCAGACCGGCAAGCAGGGATTTGAGGGTTATCTCACCGTGACCGATATTCTCAACCAGATATACGCATTGCCCGAACGCGACAAATTGACTAACGTTGTGTTTATGGGCCAGGGCGAACCTATGGACAATCTCGACAACGTGCTGAAGGCTACCGAGGTGCTTACGTCTGACTATGGCTACGCATGGAGCCCCAAACGCATCACGGTGAGCAGCGTGGGCGTGAAGAACAAGCTGAAGAGATTTCTCGACGAGAGCGAATGCCATGTTGCCATCAGCATGCACTCGCCCATTCCCGAGCAGCGAGCCATGCTCATGCCTGCCGAACGCGGCATGTCCATAACGGAGATTATCGACCTCATGCACCAGTATGACTTCACTCATCAGCGCCGCCTTTCGTTCGAATACATCATGTTCCGTGGCGTAAACGACTCGATGACTCATGCACGCGAGATTGTGAAGCTGACAAAGGGACTGTTCTGCCGTATCAATCTCATACGCTTCCACAAGATTCCCAATGTCGACCTTGAGGGTTGCGACGAGCAGAAGATGGAGGCCTTCCGCGACTATCTCAACAATCACGGCATCATAACAACCATTCGAGCAAGCCGAGGACAGGACATATTCGCCGCGTGCGGACTGCTGTCTACGGCAAAGACGATTGAGGACATAAGAAGATAAAGCCCATCCCCCTTACCCCTCCCCCGCAGGGAGGGGAGCAATATGCAATGATTGCTCAAATATATCTATATACAAATACCATATGTATAAGTACGTAACACGCCTCCTGCTTAGCTTCTTCTGTCTGCTCATTGCTGCCTGCAACGACCGCAAGAGCATGCTGCCTACGAGCGGAGGCAGTCCGTATGAGGTGACTGTAGTGGGCGATGTTGACAGCATATTGTACAATACGCTGAGCATAGACGTCGAAGGATTGCCGCAGAGCGAACCTATGTTTGACGTGAGCGAGCCTGACATAAAGCCGTCGGAAGCATTGAAGGGAGTGTTGCGATACGCAAGGTCGCTGGTCGTGGTGGACATCAACCCGAAGAAATACGACAAGCTGAGCATTGCATGCAAGCGCAATGTGCATGCCCAACCGCAACTGATAGTGCGAGTATGCGCCCCTACTGCCGACTGCTTGCGCAGCATGTCTGCCCAAGACACAGCCCTGCAAGGCAATGCACACACATTGGTTGAACTGCTGAAAGCCCACGAGTCGAAAGCCTACATCGAAACCTTGCAGCGCAAGCACAACCCGAAGATGGAGGCAGAGGTGAAGCGCATGTTCGGGTTTGACATGCCGATTCCTGCCGACATGAAGTCGTGCAAACGTGGCAAGGACTTTCTGTGGATTTCAAACGATTCGCCTACGGCTATGCAGAACATCTGCATCTATAAGCAGCAGTTCCGCAACCGCGACAGCGTGATGCAGGTGAACATAAAGGGAGAGACCGACTCGATGTACATGACAACCGTACATGACGCATGTAGCGTAATCTACAAGAATGACGAGCGGGAAGACATCCATACGCAAGAGTGGCACGGACTGTGGGAGATGAAGGGCGATGCTATGGGCGGACCGCTTGTGGCTCGTTCGATATGGGGATATTATCCCCGTGAAGTCGTCACGGTAGAAGGATTCGTCTATGCTCCCGGCAAGAAGAAGCGCAACCTAATAATGCAGCTCGAAGCCATCGTATATGCCACGCATAAGCAAAAGGTGGAGAAGAAGCAGGAGCCGACAAGGCATCTGTCGGGCAAAAAACATACAGACTAATTATTTATACACAATATATATAATATACAATGGAAGATAGAAAAATACGCGTTGCCATAACGCACGGCGATACCAACGGTATCGGATACGAACTCATTTTTAAAACCTTTGCTGAGCCTGAGATGCTGGAACTGTGCACTCCCATCATCTACGGTTCGCCCAAGATTGCTGCCTATCATCGCAAGGCTATGAACATACAGGCCAACTTCAGCATAATCAACCGTGCCGAAGATGCGCAGGACGGACGTGTCAATCTGCTCACATGCTTTGACGATGAGGTGAAGGTGGAACTCGGCACTCCTACCAAGGAGTCGGGCGAGGCTGCATTGAAGGCTCTCGACCGTGCCATGACCGACTTCCGCAGCCAGCTGTACGACGTGCTCGTAGCATGTCCGGTGGACAATACAAACATGTCGTCCGACAACTATAGCTACAAGAACCTGAAGGAATACTCGGAGACAAGCATCGGCGACGGTGCCAAGGGCGTGAAGATAATGATAAACGAGTCGCTGCGCATAGCACTCGCCACCGACGGACTCGCTATCAAGGACGTGCCTGCAAACCTCACCGAAGAGCGCCTCATAGCCAAGATCAAGGCGCTGAACACAAGCATAAAGCGCGACTTCCGCATCTCCAACCCACGCATAGCAGTACTGGCACTCAACCCCAATGCCAACGGAGCAGAGGAGAATGACACTATCATTCCGGCTATCAAGAAGTCGGAAGAGAACGGCATCAACACTTACGGACCTTACGCTGCCGAAGAATTCTTCGGACATAACCTTTACGAAGCGTTTGACTGCACATTGGCAATGTACGACGACCAGGCCAACATCCCGTTCACTACGCTCATGCAGAATGACGGCATCTGCTACATAGCATCGCTTCCCTTGGTGTGCACGGCACCGGCTATGACTCCCGACTTCACAAATGCCGGCAGCGGCGAGAATGACGAAAGCGCTCTACGCCATGCCATATTCACAGCTATCGACATAGTGCGCAACCGCGGCGAGTACGACTTGCCTATGGCAAACCCATTGCAGAAGCTCTATCACGAGAAGCGCGACGACAGCGAGAAGGTGAGATTTGCCATTCCGAAGAAGCGCGAACCGTTCAACCGCAACGAACATAACGACCGTCGTCCGGCTCAACGTCCGGCTCAGGCAGACAACCGCAACGGTGCTGCACCGGAAAAGCCAGAGACAGAAAAGCCACTGGCTACCGAATAGAAGGCACACACAGCAACGGGCACAAAACCTTTAAAATCGCTAAAAAAAGGACTGCCCGTTGCCTATATATCAATTATAATGTGTAATTTTGTTTTGAAATGGACACATCAGAACTTCAAAGAATAAAACAAAGATACAACATTGTGGGCAATTGCGAAGCCCTCAATCACGCTCTCGACGTAGCTCTTCAGGTTGCGTCGACCGACCTTAGCGTGCTTATCGTAGGCGAAAGTGGCGTGGGCAAGGAGATTATTCCGCGTCTCATACACGACAACTCTACACGTAAGCGCGAAAAATATTTCGCTATCAACTGCGGATCCATACCCGAAGGCACAATCGACAGCGAACTGTTCGGACACGAGAAGGGTTCGTTTACGGGCGCTATAGGCGAGAGTGAAGGCTATTTCGGTACAGCCAACAAGGGTACGATATTCCTCGATGAGGTGGGCGAACTGCCTATTGCTACACAGGCCAGACTGCTGCGTGTGCTTGAAACGGGCGAATATATACGTGTAGGCGGTCAGAAGATAATGAAGACCGATGTGCGCATCGTGGCTGCCACCAATGTCAATATGCACAAGGCAATAAGTGAGGGACGCTTCCGCGAGGATCTGTTCTATCGTCTCAACACCATACCTATACAGATTCCGCCATTGCGCGATAGAGGCGAAGACATACTGTTGCTGTTCAGACTCTTCACAATGCAGATGGCTGAGAAGTATCGCATACCACGCATCACACTCACCGACGACGCCAAGCAGATAATGCTCAAGTACAAGTGGCCGGGCAATGTGCGCCAACTCAAGAACATAACCGAGCAGATGTCGATATTAAGCCAGAAGCGCGAGATTGATGCCGAGACATTGAGCAAGTTCATACCTGAGGACCAGGAGAGCACACAGCTTACCACAACCACAGCTCCGGGAAGCCACTCTTACGAGAGCGAACGCGAAATACTATATAAGATATTGTATGAGCTGCGAGGCAACGTGAGCGACTTGCGACGCGAAATGGCTGACATGCGCAAGAAGATGGACACGCCACAAGCCCTCGACAATCTGTCGGCGCTGAATGGCATGCACTCTCTTGGCGGACCAGAGACTCACGGCTACGGCAATACCGCGGCTGCCATACAGCAGTATCACAACCAGCCGAACCGCTTCAATTCATTCCAGGACGTTGAGGCAGAGGAAATAAACGACAACGAAAATGCAGGTATATCCGAAAACGACAGCCTCAACCTCAACGACATTGGACGACATGTGGTGGAGAAAGCTCTTGAACGCAACGGTGGAAACCGCAAGAAGGCGGCACAAGAACTCGGCATTTCCGACCGCACTCTCTATCGACGCATCAAGCAGTATGGACTGGACAAACAATAAAGCATATCTAAAATGACAAACAAACATAAACATCGTGCCATAAGGATGGTGGCATTTGTCCTTGTGGCAATGACATGGATATCGTGTGCTTTCTCCGGATATAAGTTCAACGGAGCCAGTATCGACTACACCAAGACCAAGACTATACAGATAGCCGACTTCCCTATACGCTCAAGTTATGTGTGGGGACCTATGGGACCGATGTTCAACAATCAGCTAAAGGACGAGTTTGCCAACCATACCAAGCTTAGCCAGGTGAAGCGCAACGGCGACCTGAAGATTGAGGGCGAGATAACCCAATACTCACAGCGTAACAAGTCGGTATCGGCTGACGGTAGTTCAGCACAGACCGAACTGTCTATTACGGTCAACGTACGATTCACCAACAATGCAAATCATAACGAGGACTTCGAACGACAGTTTACAGCATCAAAGTCGTACGAAACTACACAGAGCCTCGCTTCGGTGCAGGAGGAACTCGTAACGCAAATGATAAAAGACCTGACCGAACAGATATTCAACGCCACTGTAGCTAACTGGTAATACAGCATTCAACACATAACATTTATAATTTAACAGAACAACAACGTGGACTTAGTGCGCCTCATACAACATCCCGAGCTAATGAACAAGGAGACTCTATACGAGCTCCGAAGCCTTGTCGCGCTCTATCCTTACTATCAGACAGCCAGACTGCTGATGTTGCAGAACATGTATCTGATGCACGACTCGGCTTTTGACGACGAACTGCATCGCGCTGCATTGTACGTATCCGACCGTTCGCTGCTATTCGAAATGGTTGAGGGTGCACATTATAAGATAAAGACAGCTCAGGAGATTGCCGACGAGAAATCAGCCATCTCCGCAGCACAGCGAGACAACGCCACGGCAGGCAACCGTACCATCTCGCTTATAGACAGCTATCTTGAAACAGCACAGCCCGACAACGACAACGAAGCACAGCAATCAAAAAGCAAGCCCACTCCTGCCGATGCCGCCATCGACTATGTGGCATATCTGCTCAAGCAAGAGAACGACGACGAAGAGAAGACCGATAACGACTGTCCGCAACTGAAGGGACAGGAACTCATCGATGACTTCATCAACAACGACGGTGGCAAGATACAACTGCAAGACAAGCCCACATACAAACCAGAAATAAACAACGAAGACAACACGTCAAACGACAACGATGAAGGCTATTTCACAGAGACTTTGGCCAAAATTTACATAAAACAAGGCAGATATTCAAAGGCACTTGAAATTATTCAACGCTTAAATTTGAATTATCCAAAAAAAAGTGCTTACTTTGCAGACCAAATACGTTTCTTGAAGAAACTTATCATAAACGAGAAGGGCAAAAAGCAGTAAAAACGCAGTTTGCACACATTCGTAGCAAAGTGGCAAAGCCACAAAAAACAAGAAATAAATAATAAATAATAAATAACAAATAAGAAAATGATTTACTTTTTATTCGTAATTTTCATTGTGATAGCATCGCTGCTGATGATCGGCATCGTTCTTATCCAAGAATCTAAGGGCGGCGGACTTGCATCTAACTTCTCTTCATCAAACGCCATCATGGGTGTTCGCAAGACTACCGACTTCATCGAGAAGGCAACATGGGGTCTCGCCATTGCTATGGTATTCTTCAGCATCGTATGCGCTTATGTTGCTCCGGTTTCTTCTACCGAAAGCAGCGTTATGGAGAAGGCAGCTACTGAAACACAGAACACAAACCCGAACACAACTCCTGGTTTCGGTGCAAGCCAGCAGCAGCAAGCTCCGGCTACTGGTGCTCAGCAGGCTCCAGCAGCAGGCACTCAGCAGACTCCTGCTCAGCCCGCAAAGTAATACCAACAAGACAGTTTGATTAAAACTACATAAGAGTTCAGCAAGCGCAAACAGCTTGCTGAACTCTTTTTTTTGCTAATTCTACAAAAATCGCACATAAAGATTAAAAAAAGTAGCAAAAGCATTTGGTAGTTTAGCAATAATTCACTACCTTTGCACTCGCTTAAAAATCAAAGCCTATTCACATGGTGGCCGTAGTTCAGTTGGTTAGAGCGTCAGATTGTGGTTCTGAATGTCGTGGGTTCGAGTCCCACCTGCCACCCAACTATAAAAAAAAGGAAACTCAATATTTGAGTTTCCTTTTTTTCATTTCACCCACATTGTGACACATGTAAGGCACACGATAGTCGACGCCATTCAAGCGCAGCGTCACATTATTTATATATACCAGCCCTACATTGCGGAAATACATTCCCCAACATGGGAACACCGGCCACTCGCTTGTAGGACGTCCTTCAAACCAAGCAGGCAGATTAGGGTCGTCAATGCCGTCAAACTCCAAGTCGCAACGACGCATCACCACCTTCTCAGTAGGTGCATTGCCCCAACTCTTTACCGACATAGCCATACGCGTTATGCCACGAGCCACCATATCCTCTATAACAATACGTCCGCAGGTATTGTCTTCGCTGAGCGTTACACACAAAGGAGTAAGCACCTCGCGCACACGATTGCGCTTTATCACGATACGGTCCATACGTCCAGGCGCTTTACCCCATCCCCCTGGTTCGAGATTTATGGCTGCCTCCGAACGTGTACGGTGCGACGTGATATGCTCGCACTTGCCCGGACCGTAAATGTCGCAATCGGAAATCTCAAGTCCTACCGAAGGCATAATCATACGCACGCCATTGCACGACGAGTTCAATACACATTTATTTATAAGCATATTCTGCCAGTATCCACCCGCAATCGCATCGTCGCCGGTATGCATTTCACAACGTACAATCTTCAAGTCGCGTCCTCCACGAATATGAATACCGTCCCATCCGCCCTCTATGTGCAGATTGCTGAACACCGACTTGTCTACCTTATAGCCCAAGAAGGCATAGTTGGCTGAACGCTTTACCGAGAAACCTGTAAAACGCATGTTGCGACATCCAGCCATCAGTATAGTATGCGGACCACGCATATGTTCCTCGCCAAGCGGATTTCGCACATCAGCTCCGTCTATACAGCCTTCACCTCCAATGCCGGCATTGCTTATACCTACTGCCATGATCATTGCTTTCGACCATTGCGGGTCAGTAGCCGAATTATAATTGACAGTACCGCGACCGCTTTCATACATAGACAAGTCGTCGGCGGTCTTCAACGATGCGTAATCGTCCAAGCACGCCGTACCCTTAAGCGTGGCTCCACGTTCAAGACGCACAGTAACACCCGATTTCATATACACAGTTCCTGTAGTAAACACACCAGCAGGCACGGTTACTACTCCTCCACCCCTGCTGCTACATTGCTCTATAGCCCTATTGATTGCGTCGGCATTATTAACCGACTCGTTGTTCGGCACCGCCCCAAACGACACGATGCCAACAACTATCGACAAGAATATATTCATAACAGATAGATTTGTTTCTACAATAATTTATTGATTAATCACCAACCGCCTTACTCTGTTCAATCCATTTCAGATTGAACCGATAATGTATCCTGCTGCTCAATATATGTATCATGCCGTCGGGCGATTGCGTTCCAGCCAGATAACCACGCGGTTCGGCATGCGTAGCATCCATATCAAAGAATCCCGTCCATGCACCTCCGTCAAGATGACGCTGCTTGCCATCCGTCATCAGACGCTTGACGGGCCATGTCTTTCCATCATCATACGACACGGCTACATACATGCCATAGCCCTTATGCTGCTCACCTTTGCTGTCTGTAAACACCATTCCACGCTCGGCCTCAGGTGTGCGTTGCGGATGATCGGTAAACGACACAAGCATAAGCGGACCTTCATGCAATCGCATCAGCACAAGTCTTTGTCCGCCATCTATAGGCGGAAACACAGAAGCAGAATAAGTCCATGACTTGCCATTGTCGTAAGAAACCGACATTGGCATATGCTTCTTGCCATCCTTGCCTACAATACTGTTGCCACGACCCAGTGCCATAAGCGAACCGTCGCGACGCGCTACAAGTCCGGCATGAATACCAGCAATGGTAGAACCCTTCTTTCCTTCAGCAAAATCAGGCAGAGGCTTGCCGTCCCATGGGTCATACCATGTCTTGCCACCGTCTTTAGAGATATGAATAGAGGCTCCGTCATTGCCGCCAGGACCTGCATCGCACAACTGATACATCCATCCGCGACTGTCGCTAATCGTACCCGATATAACCTGATGACGCTTGGCATGTTCGGGTTCAATAATACGCGGTCGGCTCCATGACATTCCGTTGTCAACACTCTCGCGCATTACCAATGCCAGATTCTGCCAATCGCTGGCAGCCTCAACACCATTGAAATGGAATATATGTCCCTTGCCATCATTAAAAAGCGAAGTTCCGGTGACATTACGGTCGGGCACAGAGAAAAAGAGTTCGGCAGGAGTCCATTCGTCAGCACCTTTCTTCAGCCTTGAAGACAGTACAACCATGCCACGACCATTCTCTACATTAGCCGTAAACCATGCTGCAATCAAGTCGCCATTGGCACACCATGTGACAGAAGGCTGATGATTGTGGCGATAGAACGGCACGGTAGACAACTCCGGCTTTACTACAAAAGGAATCGGTTCGAGAAACTGCGGACTGTTCATGTCTATCGTAGTCGACTGCAAAGGGAAATCAGACTGAACCACTCTGAATCCTGTAAGCGACTGGCGGTCTTCGGGTATCATGGCCATACGGTTGGCGCTGCGCAGATATTCTACCGGAGTGTGATGACTGCCACCACGTGTCACTCTATACAATCCATCCGTAGGACCGACTGGGTCGGTCTGCTCGGTTGCACTATACCGTCCATACCAATCACTACACCACTCCTCAACATTGCCATGCATGTCATACAGACCGAAAGCATTAGGCTCGGTCTGACCTACACGAAGCGACACCGGCTTATAATCGCGAGCCACTACCTGATTGCGACACATTGATGCCGGCAACCCATCGCCTGTATAATATAAGGTGTATGTACCTGCACGGCAGGCATACTCCCACTCAGCCTCAGTAGGCAAACGATACTGCTTGCCCTCCTTTGCCGAAAGCCACTTACAGAAATCAACGGCATCCTGATAGCTAACATTTACTACAGCATCATCGTCATTGAACGAAACATTGCTCTTGCCACGAAGCTTGCGATGCTCAGGACGAAACTTCTCATATTGGGCATTGGTCACTTCCGTACGTCCCATCTTGAACGGATGCGTAATGTACACCTTGTGTACGGGAGCCTCATCAAAGTTCTCGCCCTCACCATTACTACCCATGTAGTAACTTCCTGCAGGTATCTCAACCAGCGGAATGATATCGGCATTCTGCGCCAAAGCCCTATTACATCCCATAGAAGTAATAGTCAACACAATAAAGAGTTTAGATCTAAAACGTAACATAAAATGGTTCTTAATTAGTTTATACCTTATGCAAAGGTAGTACAAATCCAAGAAATTTCGACAAAAACAGAAAAAACATTCAAAAATATTTGGAGGTTTAAATAAAAAGCGATACCTTTGCACTCGCTTTTAAGGAACAACGCTTCCGCAAAGCAATAAGGTTTGGCTCCGTAGCTCAACTGAATAGAGCATCTGACTACGGATCAGAAGGTTGCAGGTTTGAATCCTGCCGGAGTCACAAACATATCTAAAGAGGATTTTACGAAAGTAAAGTCCTCTTTTTTTGTTTATGCGCCATAGGAGGCTATGGCGTCCCCGCCGTAGCCTGATCAAGCAAAAAGACTCAGTTCAAATATCAATACTCCAAAGACTTCTCTTACGAGATAATCGTTTCGTTTCAAGCCACGATATGGTCGTTTCATGGCTTGATACGATCGTTTCATGGCTTGACACGACCATTTCATGGCACGATACGACTATTTAATACGGTATCAGAATGCTTATATATACGTAAGAAGCGGATTATATAATAGTATTACAACAAGACCCATTACTAATGCCATCAGTTCTACTATCTTATAATAGAAGTTTTACAATCTTATAATAGCAGTACTACAATCCTATTCCACACGCCGTATGACGTAGACTATCTGTTCGGCAAATAGCCTCAACTAAAACAAAATTGTAATTTTTCTGTTGTTTTCTATTGACATAACATTTATTTTTCGTAAATTTGCCGACACTTTATTAAAACTTTATGTCACGACACGGTGCTGTCACGCCCCGCTGTCGCGCAGTATAGAAAAGCAGACCAAGGAGTCTTGCGCATTCCTCTCTCGTATTGAGGCATGATGCAGAAGCCAGTCTCGCTGCGCCGGCAAGCCACTGCACCGAAACACAATCCGCCTCCTTTGTATGGAGGCATTAACCAAAGAACAAGAAGAATGAAAGTATTGAAATTTGGCGGAACCTCAGTAGGTTCCGTAGAGAGTATTCTCAGCCTGAAGGCTATTGTAGAGAAAGAGGCCCAGAAACAGCCGGTCATCATTGTAGTCAGTGCCCTTGGTGGCATCACCGACAAGCTCCTTGCCACTTCGCAGCTTGCACTTAAGGGCGACGAAGCATGGAAGGATGAGTTTCAAGCCATGGTGGACCGCCACCACAAGATGATTGACACCATCATCACCGACACACGCAAACGCGAAAACCTGTTCAAGATTGTCGATTCGCTGTTTGAACAGTTGCGCTCTATATATTTTGGCGTGTTCCTTATCCACGACCTTTCCAAGAAGACACAGGACGCTATCGTAAGCTACGGCGAACGCCTTAGCTCTAACATTGTGGCTACACTTGTGCATGGCGCCAAGTGGTTTGACTCGCGCGACTTCATCAAGACCGTGCAG
This sequence comes from uncultured Prevotella sp., assembly GCA_900546575.1. Lineage (GTDB taxonomy): Bacteria > Bacteroidota > Bacteroidia > Bacteroidales > Bacteroidaceae > Prevotella. The sequence goes on along the minus strand of URDM01000021.1, from coordinate 5,053 downwards.
AAGAACCATAAGAACACTCTCGATTCAGAACTCACCAACCGACTGGTGCGTCGCACATTCAGCGACCTGCCACGCGTTTCACTTGTTCCAGGTTTTATCAGTATGGACCGCGACACCGACGAGATTACCAATCTCGGACGCGGTGGTTCAGACTATACAGCAGCTATCATTGCGGCAGCACTCGATGCCGACATACTCGAAATATGGACAGATGTAGACGGCTTCATGACCGCCGATCCACGAGTAATCAAGACTGCATACACTATCAACGAACTGAGCTATATCGAGGCTATGGAGCTTTGCAACTTTGGTGCAAAGGTGATTTATCCGCCTACAATATACCCCGTTTGTATTAAGAATATACCGATACGCGTAAAGAACACATTCAATCCTGACGCTGAGGGAACTATCATCAAGGCTAAAATAGCCAACGATTCCAAACCCATCAAGGGTATTTCGAGCATCAACGGCACCACCCTCATCACTGTTACAGGTCTGTCGATGGTGGGTGTCATCGGTGTCAACCGACGCATCTTTACCGCTCTTGCCGACAATGGCATAAGCGTGTTTATGGTGTCGCAGGCATCGTCAGAGAACTCTACATCTATTGGCGTGCGCGATCAGGACTCGCAGGCTGCCGTAGAGGTGCTCAACAACGAGTTTGCAAAGGAGATAGAGACGGGTGCCATGTTCCCAATGCACGCTGAGAGCGGATTGGCAACCATAGCCATTGTAGGCGAGAACATGAAGCACACACCTGGTATTGCCGGCAAACTCTTCGGTACTCTTGGCAGAAGCGGCATCAGCGTGATAGCATGTGCGCAGGGTGCATCGGAGACCAACATCTCGTTTGTAGTAGACAGTAAATATCTGCGCAAGGCACTCAACGTAATACACGACTCGTTCTTCCTTTCGGAATACAAGGTGCTCAATCTCTTTGTATGCGGTGTGGGAACAGTGGGCGGACAGCTTCTTGAGCAGATTCACGACCAATATGAAGAGCTGAAACGCACCAAGCGACTGAAGCTAAACGTAGTGGGAATAGCATCATCGAAGAAAGCGATATTCAACCGCGACGGCATCGACCTCACTACATATCGCGAACTGCTCGAGCAGGCACCATTATGCAACGACAATGCCTTGCGCGACGAGATTATCAGCATGAACATCTTCAACAGCGTGTTTGTAGACTGTACAGCCAGCAAGGACGTGGCACTGCTCTACCAGTCGTTCCTCGAGCATAACATCTCGGTGATTGCAGCCAATAAGATTGCTGCATCTTCATCGTACGACAACTACATCAGACTGAAGGAGACTGCTCTGGCACGTGGCGTGAAATTCCGCTACGAAACCAATGTAGGAGCCGGACTGCCTATCATCGGAACTATAAACGACCTGCGCAACTCGGGCGACGTGATATTGAAGATTGAGGCTGTGCTCAGTGGTACACTCAACTTTATATTCAATGAAATCTCGGCAGACGTTCCATTGTCAGAGGCAGTACGCCGTGCCAAGGAGCAGGGATATAGCGAACCCGACCCACGCATTGACCTTTCGGGCAAGGACGTAATTCGCAAACTCGTTATTCTCGCCCGTGAGGCAGGATATAAGGTAGAGAAAGCTGATGTTGAGAAGCATCTTTTCATTCCCGACTCGTTCTTTGAGGGTACTATAGACGACTTCTGGAAGAATCTGCCACAGCTTGATGCCGACTTTGAAGAGCGTCGCAAGAAGCTCGAAGCCGAAGGCAAGCGCTGGCGTTTTGTGGCAACATTCGACCACGGCAAGACCAACGTGGCACTCAAAGAAGTTGACATACGCCATCCGTTCTATAATCTTGAGGGCAGCAACAACGTAGTATCGCTCACCACCGAGCGCTATCGCGAGTACCCGATGCTCATACAGGGTTACGGAGCTGGAGCAAGTGTAACAGCTGCGGGCGTATTCGCCAACATCATGTCTATCGCTAACATCTAAAAAGTATATCCCATGAAACACATTATAATCCTCGGCGACGGCATGGCGGACCATGCTGTCGACCGACTTGGAGGCAAGACCCTCCTTGAGTATGCCAACACTCCAAACATGGACAATCTGGCTCGCATAGGACGAACGGGCCGTCTCATCACCGTGCCCGACGGTTTTCTGCCAGGCAGCGAAGTGGCTAATGCCACTATCCTTGGCTATGATATGAACAAGGTATATGAAGGTCGCGGACCGTTGGAAGCAGCTTCAATAGGCTACGACATGCGCCCCGACGACTTCGCATTGCGCTGCAACATCATCTGCATTGCCGACGGCAAGATAAAGAATCATCATGGCGGGCACCTTACTACCGACGACAGCCAGCAACTCATCGACCTATTGAACGAGAAACTGGGCAACGACCGTGTGATGTTCATCAAGGGAATACAATACCGACACTTGCTTATAATAAGAGGTGGCAACAAGCATATTACATGCGCCCCACCCCACGACCATCCCAACGAACCTTGGCGCGAACTGCTCATCACTCCCGAACCGGGATATGAGGACAATGGCGAGAAATTCAACGAAGACAAATCATCCGACAGAATGACGGCACAACAGACCGCCGACCTGCTGAACGACCTGATTCTGAAATCGCAGGAAGTGCTTGCCAATGCTCCGTTCAACATAGCAAGACGTGCCGAAGGCAAAGACGAGGCTGACTGCATATGGCCTTGGGGAGGCGGCTATCGTCCACAGATGAAGACGCTTCAGGAGATGTATCCACAGATAAAGCGAGGCGACGTGATTTCGGCTGTGGACCTGATACGTGGCATTGGCCATTACGCCGGACTGCACAACATCATCGTACCGGGCGCTACCGGACTTGCCGATACCAATTATGAAGGAAAGGCACAAGCCGCTATCGACGCTCTGCGCAATGACGACTTCGTATTCGTACACGTAGAAGCAAGCGACGAAGCAGGACATGACGGTGACCTGGAACTGAAGCTTCGCACCATCGAAAACCTCGACAGCCGTATGGTCGGTCCTATATTTAATGAGGTGTCAAAGTGGAACGAACCTGTATGCATAGCCTTAATGCCCGACCATCCCACTCCGGTGGAGATACGCACGCACATGAAAGAGCCTGTACCTTTCGCCGTATGGTATCCCGGCATAGAGCCTGACAACGTTGAGACATACAGCGAAGTGAGTTGCGTAAGAGGCAGCTACGGCATGCTTCACCTCACAGAGTTTATGGACATGTTTATGGGCATTGACGTTCCAGCACTTTAACACTTAACAATCAACACTTAACATTTTAAATTCTATGAAATATTACAGCACCAACCATACAGCCCCCCTCGCCTCTCTGCACGAGGCAGTAGTAAAAGGACTTGCTCCCGACCGCGGTCTCTATATGCCCGAACATATCAAGAAACTGCCTAAGGATTTTTTTGAGAACATCGACAAGCTCTCGTTTCAGGAGATAGCATACAAGGTGGCAGATGCCTTCTTCGGCGAAGACATCAAGGCAGACGACCTAAAGCGCATCGTATACGACACCTTGGCGTTCGACTGCCCCATAAAGGAAGTTGAACAGAATATATACTCGCTCGAACTCTTCCACGGACCAACACTTGCATTTAAGGATGTAGGCGCACGCTTCATGGCGCGTATGCTGCAATACTTCATACGCGAAGAGGGAACCAAGAATGTCAATGTACTTGTAGCTACAAGTGGCGACACTGGTTCGGCTGTAGCCAATGGTTTCCTTGGTGTAGAGGGCATCCATGTATACGTGCTCTATCCAAAGGGCAAGGTCAGCAAGATTCAGGAGAGCCAGTTCACCACACTCGGACAGAACATCACAGCCATTGAAGTAGACGGTGTGTTCGACGACTGTCAGGCTCTTGTAAAGCAGGCATTCATGGACGACGAGCTTAACAAGCACATGAAGCTTACCTCTGCCAATTCCATCAACGTGGCACGCTTCCTTCCACAAGCGTTCTACTATTTCTACGCCTATGCACAGCTTAAGCGCATTGGCAAGGAGCACGGATACGTAATATGTGTGCCGAGCGGCAACTTCGGCAACATCACAGCAGCTATATTCGGTAGAGAAATGGGCTTGCCTGTGAAGCGTTTCATAGCAGCCAACAATGCCAACGACATCGTGTACAAGTATCTGCAGACCGGCGAGTACTGTCCACGCCCAAGCATTCAGACCATTGCCAATGCCATGGACGTAGGCGACCCGAGCAACTTCGCTCGTATCAACGACCTCTTCAAGGGCGACTGGAAGAAGATTTCAAGTCTGATGAGCGGTGCTACATACAGCGACGAGCAGATACGCCAGACCATGCGCCAGTGCTACGACAACAATCACTACATCCTCGACCCACACGGAGCATGCGGCTATCAGGCATTGAAAGACCTCCTGCTTGACGGTGAAGTAGGCGTATTCGGCGAGACAGCCCATCCTGCAAAGTTCAAGGATACAGTAGAATCGGCAATAAATGCCGAGGTAGCAATACCCGAACGTCTTGCCGCTTTCATGAAGGGCGAGAAGAAGAGCATAGCCATGTCGAAAGAGTTCAGCGACTTTAAGAAGTTGCTAGAAAGATGAAAAGAGTACTATATTACACTCTATGGTCTTAGTTTTTTATTTAAAACTCATTAAAATCCGTAGATAGTTAGTTTCTATCTGCGGATTTTATATGATGGATTGCAGAGACGCACCTTTGGCGGAAAAGCATGTATGACTTGAACATGCGTGTCGCCAAATAGTCCCTACTTGGTGAGACAATGGAAAAACATTGATAGACATATTATTGTGCGTTTTCTGATTAATACTGTAATTCAATACAATAAATTCAATATCCAGTCGTTCTTTAGGTATAACATAAAAGCAAAACAATATGAACTATATTTGTGGTTGGGGAATATTAGCGTCTATAACAGGAATTGCAATAATGTTTTCAGTTATTAAGCACAAAAAGTCGGAGGGTGTGTCAAAACTCCCTGATTCTTAAAAAATCACAAAGAGGGTGTGTCAAAACTCCCTGATTCTTAAAAAATC
>URDM01000020.1 GCA_900546575.1 uncultured Prevotella sp. | reverse complement strand
ACGTGGAACATTACCAGATTCATTGACGAGATTTTCAGAGAATTGCTTGCATATCTCAAGTATTTTGACGAATTTTGCAACCGCAACGGTTCGCCTCTCTTTTTATTAAAGATGGCGATTAAAAGGGAATGGGGTGAGAGTCCCCGACTGTCCCGCAGCTGTAAGCCGCCCTTATATCGGGCGCGAACAACGATGCCACTGAGGCTTTTTTCAATGTTGAATGTTAAGTGTTGAATGTTGAATTCTCGGGAAGGCGTTCGCGTCTGGGCGGTAAGTCAGAAGACCTGCCGAATTTGCCGTAAGGTTGTTCATGATGCCTCGTGGATTGGGCACGAACGACAGACTAACATCACTGGAAAAGAATGTTTACATAGTCCATGGCGTGATGCTATGGACATATACTTTAATTATATCAATAAGCGTATGAAGAAAATCTTTACTTCTATTGTGTTGGCTTTGTGCATCAGCGTGTCTGTACTTGCGCAAACCACAACCATTAATGTTCAGGGACAACCACGCAAGGTTAGTGCCGCTGTTGCAGCACGTGTGCAGAAGGCTGCTGAAGCTACAACTTCAACCGGCATCGACTTCTCTAAAATAGAGCGTTGGGCAGGCGAAGGCGACTGTAAGGCTGCTCTTGCCATAAAGTGGGCTGACGGACAAAACGACGGCAAGACACTTGTTTGGGGCTATCGCTGGAAATCGTCTGAAAAGAAAACTGGCGAAGACCTTATCCGTGCCGTGGCAAAAGCCGACCCCGCATTCTATGTACTTGCCAAATCTGGTACTTCCTATGGTACTACCTTTGGTGGCTTTGGCTATGACATTGATGGCAATCGCAATATCATCGTTACCACTCCTAAAAACAACGAGGTTTATCCGCGTAATGGCATTGTATATGTAAATTCATACGTATTTGACAATTGCGCTGCCCCCGATATCACCGATGCATGGAACTCGGGGTGGAATAAAGGCTTCTGGAGTTATAATGTGGCTGACAAGGCAGAACATGCTTTGGGCTTCTCTGGTACTGGAGCATCGGGTCGTGTACTAACCGACGGTTGTGTGGACGCTTGGGTTTTTTCAAAGTTCTCAGGTGCGTCTAACGAATATGATGGCAATCTCAAGTATCTGCCTGCAACAGCAGACTATACACAGGGTGTGTTTATGGTAAATGAGGACTGGTTCGGTCATAGAAATTCTACTACCAATTATCTCACACGTGACGGTAAGTTCGTATATAACAATACTACTGAGATTGGTGCTACGGCTTGCTTTGGTGCTGCATGGGGCAACCGCTACTACATCATTGCTAAGCAGGCAAAGGACGGAGGTGCAAAAGTAGAGGGCGGACGCATCACTATATGCGACGCCAACACCATGCGCATTATCAAGCAGATAAAGGATATCGATGGCAATAATGAGGGACGTTCGTTCTGCGGTGTTGATGAGCACAAGGCTTATGTTAGTACTTCAAAAGGTATATACACCCTCAATCTCGACGAACTGACTGTAGGTGCTGCCGTGAAAAATGCTGATGGTGGCGACGCTGAACTCGGAGAGTGTGGCAATATGGTGCGCCTTGACGATTACGTATACGCTACAGAGTATGGCAAGAGTCTCCGCATCATCGACTGCAATACCGACCGCATCGTTGCTACTATCTCCTCTGCTAAGGTCTATTCTATCACTATGTCGAAGGACGGACAGCTGTGGGTGAGCACCGATAAGGGCATTAGCCGTGTCAACACAGAGTCTCGCCAGCTTGAAGAGATAGCTCTGCCTTCGGGCATTGGCGTTCCTGCAAAAGATATATACGCATGGAAATCTGACGGATTGTGTGCAAGCCTACAGAACAATGTGATTTATTGGACGGCTTCGGGCTGGAACCCAACCACCATTTTCAAATACGACATCGACAACAATGAGTTTGCTAAGGTTGTAGACCTCACAAGCGATGCCAACAAATGGATGATGTACAGCGCAAGCAACTTGCGTGTCGACCCCGTGACCGACAATCTGTATGTTAGTCTGTTTAAGGATTATGGATCTCAGGACTACGCTGTGCGCATCTACGACAACAAGGGCACGCAGCTCAATGAGTACGAACTCACACAGAAAAACTTCTGGTTCCCTGGCATGTTTGTCTTCCCCGATGTTGAAGACCCGATTGCAGGCAAAATGGATGCTGTAACTGTCGAGGAGAACAAGGAAGTTAAGGTTGACCTTGCTACGGTTTGCAGCGATGCCGACAACTTCCAGGCTGCTATCATTAAAACCATAAAGGACGTGAGCAAAGAAAATATTGCTACAGCAACTGTTAAGGACGGCAAGCTCGTCGTTAAGGGTTTGAAGGAAGGAAGCACAGTTGTTACGCTCAACTTCTGCTCTAACGGTATCAGCACTAAAACTACAGTCAGATTCTTTGTAACTAAGGCTACTGGCATCACCGACACCCAGACCTCTGCTGACGTTCGCGAGATTGCACGCTTCACTATCGACGGCAAGCGCATCAGCCAGCCTCAGCGAGGCATCAACATCGTGAAGTACTCTGACGGAACGGTGAAGAAAGTGGTTGTGAAATAATAGTTTTTATCCAATCCAAGATAATTAGGTTAGACATGAGGCGGTCAGAGCGCGAGAGCGTACTGCCGCCTTTTTTTCTTTTTTTTGAGTAACTTTGCACCGATGTACAGATATAATATACTTATAATAATGCTGCTGCTGGGCATTCAGTCGATGGCTCAGACCTCGCGACTCGACTCCATCCACACCCTGAAGGATGTGGCTGTGGTAGGCGTGCGCCCTCATTATCTCACCCCGTCGCAGACATTGCAGGGGGCAATACTGCAGAATCTGTCCACAACCAGCGTTGCCGATGCCTTGAAGTATTTCTCGGGTGTGCAGATAAAGGACTATGGTGGATTGGGCGGACTTAAGACTGTCAACGTGCGTTCATTAGGTTCGCAGCACGTGGGAGTGTATCTCGACGGCATACGCATCAACAATGCGCAGAACGGACAGATTGACCTCGGACGCTACTCGTTGAGCAATATGGAGTCGGTATCGCTCTATAACGCCAACCGCAACGAACGCCTGCAGTCGGCATCGGAGTATGCCTCGGCTGCAACGGTGTATATGCAGACCCGACGTCCTGCTGAGACTGCATACTCGCTGGAGTATGGATGCGGCTCGTTCGGACTGAACAAGGTGAAGGGTTATTTCTCGTTGAAGAACCTGATGTTTGTCGATGCCGAATATCAGCACACCAAAGGCAACTACGGTTTCCGCTTCCGCTCGGAGCAGGAGGACACGGTGGGCCGTCGCAACAACTCCGACATAACATTCTATCGTGTTGAGGCAGCCGGATTCTATCGCGGACTTTCCACACACGTGTACTACTACAACTCTGAGCGCGGACTCCCCGGACCCGTCATCCGACGACTTTCCGACCAGTGGGATTCTACCGACCGCCAGTGGGATCAGAACTTCTTCGTGCAGTCGTCATACAAACACGCTTGGGAACACTTCGCACTGAAAGCTAACATCAAGTACGCCTACGACTATCTGCACTATCTGCAAGACCCCAATACCAACGCCTCTACAATGTTCTGCGACAATCACTACACCCAGCAGGACATCTACGGCTCCATAGCCGGAGCGTGGAACACACGCTACTTGTCGCTCACGGCAAGCACCGACCTGCGCTGGACCGACCTCAATGCCGACGTGTATAAGTTTGATTACGTATATCGCATCGACTCAAAGTCGCTGCTGTCGGCAATAGCTTCTTATCGAGGCTTCGAGGCAAACGTGGCTCTTCTCTACACACACATATCCGACCACACCCGTTCGGCAGCCTCGCCATTGAGTCGTCTGGCTCCTATGTATCTGGCGTCGTGGCACGGCGGACCATGGACGGTGCGTGCTTTCCATAAGCGCATATTCCGTGCGCCTACGCTCAACGACCTCTACTATACGCTGGTGGGCAATGTGCAGCTTCGACCGGAGTACACATCGCAATGGGATATGGGCGTAGACTATAAGGACAAGTATCTGCATCTCGCCCTCGACATGTACTACAACCGCATCGAAGACAAGATTGTGGCTATTCCGATGAAGTGCCAGTTCCGCTGGTCGATGGTCAATTTCGGACTGGTTAAGTCGTTGGGACTGAGCGCTACAGCCGGTTACGACCGCCAGTGGGGCAAGTTCTCGCTCTCAACCAACGCCAACTACACCTGTCAGCGCGACCGTGACTACTCGTCACCAGCCGATCCGGAGTACAAGAACACCATACCTTACTCGCCGTTGCACTCCGCTTCGCTCATACTCGACCTCGGATACGACGGCTACTCGCTCTGTACGTCGTGGTTATACACCGGCGACCGATTCGCATTGATATCCAACAATCGTGAGGATATGCTCGGCGACTGGTATACCGTTGACCTGAAACTCAACAAGCAGTTCAGCTTCGGCAAGCAAAAAGTACAAGCCACCATAGAGTGCAACAACCTTACCGACTCGCGACACGAAGTAGTGAAGCGCTACCCCATGCCCGGTCGCAATTGGAAATTCACTCTGCAGTGGAAGATATAGAAGAAGATTGGCAGCGAAAAAATTTTGAAAATACATCTTTTTTTGACTATAGTCAGATGACCACCAACGTACAGCTACGGAATATTATTATGATTAAACTGAATACACTACGCCATAAAAGCATGTCGCACACGACCTCTACGGATTGTGGCATAGCAGGCTTTTTGTGTACATTTATGACGCTCCTGCTCCTCGCTTCGTGCTCATTACAGCCTGCCGACTATCCCACGCCCGATGAGCCTACCGCCGATTCCGACCGACTCATTGTCGTTTGCGAGGGACTGTGGGGCATGGACAACTCGTCGTTGTCGCTCATTGACCATGGAGTGCTTACCAACCGATGGTTCCAACAGCAGAATCCAGGCCAGCATCTGGGCGACACTGGCCTCGATATACTGCAAATCAACGACACGCTGATAGCCATAAGCGTCAACTGGTCGAACATTATACAGTATATCAGACCCGACGGCACGGCGATAGCCGCTACCGAAAACATCCCCAACAACCGCCGTTTGGCTACCGACGGCAAGGGATTTCTCTACGTGACATCGTATGCCGACAAGGGCTATGTGGCTAAAATCGACCTGCGCACAAAGCAGATTGTAGACACCTGTCATGTGGGCTACGAGCCTGAAGGTATCGCCTACTACGACGGCCGTCTGTACATTGCCAATACGGGAGGATACAGCTCGCAGACCAAAGATCACGGATATGAGCAGACCGTAAGCGTGGTTGACGCACCGACTATGCGCGAACTGCGTCGCATCGACACCGGATGCAAGAATCTGTACGGCATCATGTCGCAGTCGGGACAGTACATCTGCATCAACTCGGCAGGCGATATGTACCACATTCCGCCCCGTTGCATCGTGCTCAACATGGCTAACGACGAGTTCCGGGTGTACGATTTCCCCGCCACATACAACTGCGCTTATCACAATAGGTTCTACATGATAGGTTCCAGCTACTCATACATCACCAGTACATATACCTATTCGGCGCACACCATAAGCCTGCCCTCGCTCGAAGCCAGCGAAGGACTTGCCGACTACAACGCTGCCAATGAGACGATAATGAACATGCAGTCGCCCTACGCTATATACATTTCGCCACTGTCGGGACATATGTATGTCAGCGACGCACGGTCGTATGCCACCAACGGATATGTCTATGAATTCGACCGCCAGGGCGTGCAACTCAAACGATACTTGCTGCGCGGAGTCAATCCGGGCAGAATAATAGCAATGTAAAGCAATATGTTAGCAATGTAAAAACAGGATATTAGCAATGTAAAAACAGAATATGAAACGATTGACAATACTTCTTGCCGCACTCATTATGGTTGTAGTGACGGCATCGGCGCAAGCCAAACAGACAGTTAAGGTGCTCGAATATTGCCCCGCACCGGGTCAGTTTACCAATAAAATCCCCGAAATCGACAACACAATGTCGGCAGAAGAGCGACTGAAGGCATGCGAAAAGCAGTTGGAGGATGGCAACCTCGTGTGTCTCGGCGCAGCCGGAGGCTACATCACCGTGGCTCTCGACCAACCCATAAAGAACGGCAAAGGCTCTGACATACGCATCCTTGGCAATGCTTTCTATTCCATAAACGACCACAAGTATGGCGATGCCACAATAGGAGGTTCGATTGAACCGGGCATCGTGTACGTTGGAGTAGGCTCGACACCCGAGACGGCTGAGTGGTACGAACTGGCTGGTTCGGAATACTACACCACCGAAATGCACCGTTTCGAGATAACCTATTACAAGCCGACTGTAGAAGCTGGCAAAAGCACAACGCCATACATCACCATCGACAACTACATCCGTTGGACTGCATCGTGGACCAATCCCGACGGCAGCAAGCAGACGGCAGATGGATGGCAGCCAAAGAATCAATATCACAAACAGTCGTACTGGCCCGCATGGGAAGAAAACGACCAGATAACATTTCATGGAGCGCGACTGCCCGACAATGCTGTCAACTACTGTGGCGACGGTTCTGACCCCGACAATCCGCAAAATTGGGTGAGCTATCGTTATGCAGCCGACTCATACGGATATGTTGATGCAGCCCCCAACAGTGACAACGTGTACACCACCTTCGACCTCGACTGGGCGGTAGACAGCGACGGCAACCCCAAGCACCTCGACCATGCCGACTTCATACGCATACAGTCCGGCGTGCTGCAGCAATGTGGATGGACTGGCGAGACATCAACCGAGGTGGGACGCATCACCAATCTGCACCTCATTGAGGGCTATGACGACAACCCCATCATCATCACTCCGCGCCAGCGACCCACCGGCATTGCAGGCACAAGCGCCAACGCTCCACGCGAGACCATGCGCATGAGCATCGACGGCCGACGACTGCTGAAGCCCGAACGCGGCATCAACATCGTAAGATACTCCGACGGAAGCGTGCGAAAGGTTGTTGTAAAGTGATTGTGTGCTAAAATCATACTCTTACACAAGAGTCATGTCAAAGAAAAAGCGTAACTTTGCAAACAAAACGCCCGCACATTATTTATAATTGAATAAAAACAGAATAAAATCATGACAATAGAACAGCAAATCGTCGCTACCGCAATTGCTGCGGTGAAAGAGCTTTATGGTCAGGATGTACCAGAGAAGATGGTGCAGCTGCAGAAGACCAGAAGCGAGTTTGAGGGCAACCTCACTCTCGTAGTGTTCCCATTCCTCAAGATTTCGCACAAGAAGCCTGAGGACACAGCACAAGACCTCGGCAAGTACATCAAGGATAACTGCCAGGCCATCGCCGACTACAATGTTGTGAAGGGATTCCTCAATCTCGTCATCGACAAGAAGGCTTGGCTCGGACTGCTCAACGATATGAACGCCAACGAAAAGTTCGGCGAGAAGCCCGTAACTGAGAACTCTCCGCTCGTGATGATTGAATATTCATCGCCCAACACCAACAAACCGCTCCACCTCGGACACGTTCGCAACAACCTGCTCGGATGGTCGTTGGCACAGATTATGGAGGCTAACGGCAACAAGGTGGTGAAGACCAACATCGTAAACGACCGTGGCATACACATCTGCAAGTCGATGCTCGCATGGCTGAAGTACGGCAACGGCGAGACACCTGAGACTTCCGGCAAGAAGGGCGACCACCTTATCGGCGACTACTACGTAGCTTTCGACAAGCACTATCGCGAGGAAGTGAAGACTCTGAAGGCTCAGTACATGGCTGAAGGAATGGACGAGGAAGCTGCCGAGAAGAAGGCTAAGGAAGAATCGCCGCTCATCAAGGAGGCTCACGAGATGCTCGTAAAGTGGGAGCAGAACGATCCTGAGGTTCGCGCATTGTGGAAGAAGATGAACGACTGGGTATATGCCGGCTTCGATGAGACCTACAAGGCTCTCGGCGTAGGCTTCGACAAGATATACTACGAGTCGAACACCTATCTCGTTGGTAAGAAGAAGGTGGAGGAAGGACTTGCCAAGGGACTCTTCTTCCGCAAGGACGACAACTCTGTTTGGGCTGACCTCACTGGCGAAGGACTCGACCAGAAGCTGTTGCTGCGCTCTGACGGCACCAGCGTATACATGACTCAGGACATCGGAACAGCCGAAATGCGCTTCAACGACTTCCCCATCGACAAGATGATTTACGTCGTTGGCAACGAGCAGAACTATCACTTCCAGGTGCTCTCAATACTCCTCGACCGTCTCGGATTCAAGTGGGGCAAGGAGCTTGTACACTTCTCTTACGGAATGGTTGAGCTGCCCAACGGCAAGATGAAGAGCCGCGAGGGAACCGTAGTTGACGCCGACGACCTCATTGCAGCTATGATTGGCGACGCCAAGCAGACAAGCGAGGAGCTGGGCAAGTTTAAGGACATGAGCGAAGAGGAGCGCAACGAGATTGCACGTATTGTAGGTATGGGTGCGCTGAAGTACTTCATCCTCAAGGTAGACGCACGCAAGAACATGCTGTTTAATCCTGAAGAGTCAATCGACTTCAATGGCAACACGGGTCCGTTCATTCAGTATACATACGCCCGTATACGCTCAATTCTGCGCAAGGCTCAGGCTGAGGGCATCGCCATTCCGGCACAGCTGGGCGAGAACATGCCTCTCAACGAGAAGGAGATAGAGCTCATACAGAAGCTCAACGAGTTTGGCGCTGCCGTAGAGCAGGCTGGCAAGGACTACTCACCGAGCGGCATTGCCAACTACTGCTACGAGCTGACCAAGGCATTCAACCAGTTCTATCACGACTACTCAATCCTGGGTGCCGACACCGAGGACGAGAAGATAGTACGTCTGGTACTGGCCCAGAACGTTGGCAAGACACTGAAGAACGGCATGGCATTGCTGGGTATTGAGGTGCCTGAGCGCATGTAATGTAGCCTTATGGACACACTCAATCCTCCCGACTACCGCCACGACACGGTGTTGCCGCTGCCCATGGAGGTGACGGCCAACGCCTGGGCGGTGGACGCAGCATGCTCCGGCAATCCTGGACCGATGGAATATCAGGCCATCGACCTTGCCACCGGAGCGCAAGTGTTCCACTTCGGTCCGATGCACGGCACCAACAACATAGGCGAATTTCTCGCCATTGTACACGCGCTTGCATTGCTCGACCGCCAAGGCATTACGGGCAAGACCATCTATTCCGACTCGCACAACGCCATACTGTGGGTTCAGAAGCGACAGTGCAAGACCAAACTGGAGCGCACTCCGCAAACCGAACCCCTCTATCAGATAATCGCCCGCGCCGAGACATGGCTCCGCACGCATCAGATAAAGAACTATCTGGTGAAGTGGGAGACACGCAAGTGGGGCGAAGTACCTGCCGATTTCGGGCGAAAATAAAGGGGAAAAGCCCCACCCCCTGCCCCTCCCCCGTAGGGAGGGGAGTGGTATGCTGGATAAACTATAAGGGGAAAAGCCCTACCCCCTGCCCCTCCCCAGCAGGGAGGGGAGTGGTATGCTGGATAAACTATGGCATTCTTGCCTTAGAATACATATACAATAAGCGGAACGTCGGACTCCCGTCCGACGTTCCGCTTTTATTATTTATATACATTATATATATAATGCCACATAGCAGAATTTACGTCACTAAAACTATCATTGACATTTTGTTTATGCGGAAAGCGCTTGCGACGCAACTGTAGTTTACTCTTCACATCACTCCCCTCCCTACGGGGGAGGGGCAAGGGGGTGGGGCTTTGGGGGATTATATACAAAAAAAAAGGACGACACGAATCACTCGCACCGGCCTCTCAAAGAATAATGTTAATCAATGTCCGATTTTGTCAAATATGAACAAAATCTAATAACATAATCTTTACCTTAAAATCTATCAAACTACTAACCTAATGAAAAAACATTGCATTCTCTCGAACACGTTGCAAAGATAATAATTTGTGTCCGACCACACAAGAAATTGGACACTTTTTTGGTGAAATTTGAAATAAATTGACACAAATCAAGTAAACGAAACGTTATTTTGCTTTTCAGCGAAGCGAATCGGGCAGACTTGTATAATTTGCGTGCAAATATATGGAAATAAATCTCAGATGATAGGATTTTTGCTTAACTTTGCAGTCGGTTAAAACTATACCGTAGACCAGGCTCGTTGCTGCCGGTTTCCAAATGTAGTCCTTTTGCCCTGTAAAAGGACTCCTTTTGGTATGCAAAAGGACTCCTTTTGCAAGGTAAAAGGATTCGTTTTGCAAGCCAAAAGGACTCCTTTTGACGACAGCCTGATTGCAACAGCTCAAAAACCTGATCGGAACAGCTGAAGAAGACGTAGAAAACCAAACGAAAAAACATAGGATAATTCAACTAAGACAAAGAAATGGAATGGATTGAAAGTCTTTTTGTGACACACTCGGCAGTGCAGACCATCATCGTTCTGTCGCTCATAGTGTCAATAGGACTCGCATTGGGAAAGATTCACGTCAAGGGCATCTCGCTCGGAGTGGCTTTCGTATTTTTTATCGGTATTGTGGCTGGTAGCCTCCACTTTACAGCCGACGCACAGATGCTGACGTTTGCCGAGACGCTCGGACTGTCGCTTTTCGTGTATGCGCTCGGCCTGCATGTGGGCCCCAACTTCATCGGCATGATGCGCCACGAGGGCTTTTCGCTCAACCTTTGGGGACTGGGCATAATCCTGGCAGGAACTGCCATGGCGCTGTCGCTGTGCCTGGTGCTGCCCATCAACGTGCCCGAAATGGTGGGCATATTGTGCGGTGCCACCACCAATACGCCGGCTCTGGGTGCCGCGCAGCAGGCTCTTGCCAACGCGCATCAGTCGAGCAGCGGTGCAGCTTTGGGATGTGCCGTGACCTATCCGTTGGGTGTTGTGGGCGTGATATTCGCCATGATACTCATGCGCAAGTTTCTTGTGCGCCCCGCCGACCTCGAGCCGCGCACTGGCGACGACGAAGACAACACCTTCGTGGGCCAGTTTGTGGTGATCAATCCTGCCATATCGGGCATGACCATAGCCCATGTGTCGCAGATGACCCACCGCCACTTCATCATATCGCGCATCTGGCGATGCGGCAAGGTGATCGTGCCGCTGGCAACGACGCAGCTGCAGATGGACGACAACGTGCTCGTGGTGACCAACCGCGACGAGGTGTCTGCCATGACAATTCTGTTCGGTGAGCGTGTGGAGAAGGACTGGAACCGCGAGAAGATCGACTGGAACGCCATCGACAACACGGTGGAGAGCCGCGTCATCGTGATGACGCGCACCAAGCTCAACGGCAAGACGCTCGGCATGCTGCACATGCGCCAGTCATACGGAGTGAACGTGAGCCGCGTAATGAGAGGCGACATCAAGCTGCTGGCTACCGACAATCTGCACCTGCAATACGGCGACCGCGTCACCGTGGTGGGCACTCCTGAGAACATCGACCATGCCGAGGCTTATCTGGGCAACGCCGTTCAGGTGCTCAACGAGCCCAATCTGGGTGCCATATTCTTCGGATTGCTGCTCGGTCTGGCTCTGGGCATGATACCTATCAGCATTCCGGGCATGAGCACACCGGTGAAGCTGGGCATTGCCGGAGGCCCTATCATCATGGGCATCATCATCGGCGCACTCGGCTCGCGCGTACATTTTATAAGTTATACCACACGTTCGGCATCGCTCATGCTGCGCAAGCTCGGACTGTCGTTGTATCTTGCCTGCCTCGGACTTGTTGCCGGACAGGACTTTCTGGCTACGGTGGTACGCCCCGAGGGACTTCTGTGGGTGGGCGTAGGACTGGTGCTGACTGTAGTTCCGCTGCTCATAGTGGGTGCCATAGCTCTGAAGACCAAGAAGTTCGACTTCGGCACCATCTGCGGACTGCTATGCGGAGCCATGGCCAATCCAATGGCACTGAGCTACGCCAACGAAACCATCAGGGGCGACCGTGCCGCCGTGGCTTACACGTCGGTATATCCGCTCGGCATGTTCATACGCGTCATCATTGCGCAAGTCATCATTATGTTTATGATATAGCCTCGCCGCCATAAGGCGGGGCTTTTTTTCTTCAATAGGATTATGAGTACACTGAAAGAGAAAACGGCACAGGGACTGTTGTGGGGCGGACTCAACAGCGGCATACAGCAGCTCGTCGGGCTGGCGTTCGGCATTGTGCTGGGCAGGCTATTGTCGCCGTCCGACTATGGTATGATGGCGATGATAAGCATCTTCTCGCTTGTAGCCACGGCGCTGCAGGACAGCGGTTTCCGCACGGCGCTTACCAATATAGAGCGCCCCAAGCACGAGGACTACAACTCGGTGTTCTGGTTTAACATCATCATGGCGTCGTCGCTCTATGTGATTCTCTTTCTTGCCGCTCCGCTCATTGGCGAATACTATCACACGCCGCGCGTAGTGCCGTTGTGCCGCTACGCCTTTCTTAGTATTGTCATAGCATCGTTCGGCACGGCACAGTCGGCCTATCTGTTCAAGCATCTGCGCGCCAAGCAGCAGGCAGAAGCAGGTGCCTTGGCTGTGATTCTGTCGAGTCTGACGGGCGTGGGCATGGCTTTTGCGGGCATGGCTTATTGGTCGCTCGCCACGCAAGGACTCGTTTATGTAGGCATCAACACTCTGCTGCAGTGGCATTTCTCGCCGTGGCGCCCTTCTATCCACGGCATTACGTTCGCCCCGGTGCGCCGTATGTTCCGCTTCTCGTGCAAGATTCTTGCTACTACCATCATGACTCACGTCAACAACAATGTGCTCAACATATTGCTGGGCCACTACTTCACGCCCCGCGACACGGGCAATTACAACCAGGCTTATCAGTGGAACACCAAGTGCTACTCGCTCGTGCAGAGCATGGTGGCGCAAGTGGCGCAGCCCGTACTCGTAAGCCTCAACGGCGAGGAGGGCCGACAGAAGGACGTGTTCCGCAAGATGATGCGATTCACGGCGTTCATAACGTTCCCACTGCTGTTCGGTTTCGGACTCGTGGCAAAGGAGTTTATCGTCACAGCCATTGGCGAGAAGTGGCTTGCTTCAGCACAACTGATACAGATACTGTGCCTCTCGGGTGCCGCAATGCCGCTCTCGACGCTCTTCTCCAACATGATTATCTCGAAGGGACGGTCGGGCACTTTCTTCTGGTGTACGTTCACTTTGGGACTCGTCCAGATAGCCACAATGATAATGATTTGGCCCATGGGCATACGCACAATGGTCATAGCCTATACATTATTAAATACGTCGTGGCTGCTGGTGTGGCTGTTCTTCGTGCGCCGGCTGATAGGCTACGGCTACTGGATGTTCTTCTGCGATGTCATGCCATTTGCACTTGCCGCCGCCGGTGTGATGGGCGTGGCGTATGTAGCCACAATGCCGCTGAGCAACATGATAGCCCTGCTCATCACACGATTCATTATTGCCGTAGTGCTTTATTATGTCGTGATGAAGCTGGCACGCGTAAAAATACTCGCAGAATGTGAACGGTTTGTTAAACGAAGTTAAATAAAGACTGACAGCTGTAACAAAACCAGCCGTCAATCGTCATTGATTTAGAGCACAGATGAAAAAGATTAGTTTTCGCAACGACATCCTGCCGATGAAGGACATGCTCTTCCGACTGGCAATGCGCATCACGCTGAGCCGCGAAGAGGCTGAAGACATCGTGCAAGACACCTTGATAAAGGTGTGGAACCGTCGCGACTCGTGGGATACCATTGAGTCGGTGGAAGCATTCTCGCTCACTATCTGCCGCAATCTGGCTCTCGACCGCATGCGACTGCACGACAACCAGAACGCTTCGCTCGACGAAACGACGCCACAAGGAGGCGACAACCATGCCGATACGGCCTCGACACCATACGAACAGACCGTACAACGCGAACGTGTGACGATAGTAAGGACGCTCATCGACTCTCTGCCTGAAAAGCAAAGGTCGTGCATGCAACTGCGCGACATTGAGGGCAAGACTTATAAAGAGATTGCCGCCGTACTCGACATAACCGAGGACCAGGTGAAGGTGAACATCTTCCGCGCGCGGCAGACTATTAAACAACAATTCCAGAAATACGACAACTATGGACTATAAATACATAAACCAACTTCTTGACCGCTACTGGCAGGGCGAGACAACACTTGAGGAGGAGCAGATTCTGCGCTCGTTCTTCAGTCAGTTGTGCGTTCCTGAAGAGCTTGCCAAGTATCGTCCGCTGTTCGTTTATGAGCAGACAGAGCCTAAGACCGACCGTCTGGGCGATGATTTCGACGAGCGTTTGCTGTCTATGGTTGGCGAACCGCAAGAGGTGAAGGCACACAAGGTGCTCATAAGCCAGCGTTTTGCTCCGCTGTTCAAGGCAGCTGCAATGGTGGCCATAGTACTTACGCTGAGCCAGGCAGCCCAAATGTCATTCCAGAGCACCGAAGACGTGCCCGCAGGAGTGCCTGCCGCATACGCGCCTCGGGTGCATGAGGGTGCCTCGGTGGCAATGACCGACACCGTGCGAACGGACACTGCACGCCACAACGGACTGAGCAGTACCGGCACTGTAGGACAGCCGCTCGGACAGACCGCCCCCACCCTACTCAAATAAGATATTTCTATGCTTTCTCAATAAATCATTTTAAGTTAAAACACCAAGCTGAAGTGCACTTAAAAACATGTTTGGACGCAACATTAAACCCCTTCGCCAGCGTCCATGAGAAATGTTACGAAAAGCACATCAAGCTAAGAAGAAAACCTTGAAGCTGTGAAGTTTCGGGGACTCTCAAATTTTTCATAACATACTAACGATTGGCTGGCCGTCGGAGTCTTAATTGACACTGGCGGCCAGTTCTTTTTTTCAACTATACAGTTTCAGTATTCTTACTGAATAACCGTTCCTCCCTTGCCAATGCTGTCGGCCTTGGTTATCACCACTTTCTTCACTCCTGCCTCAACAGCAGCAAGTGCATTCTCTATCTTGGGCAGCATTCCGCCCGAAATAGTTCCGTCGGCAGTGAGTCGGTTGAAGTCATTGCGGGTGATGGTAGGGATTACGCTTGTGTCGTCGTCGGGATTGGCGAGCACACCGGGTTTCTCAAAACAGTACACCAGCGTTACGTCGTAGAGCGAAGCAAGCGCACGTGCCGTCTCCGAAGCTATCGTGTCAGCATTGGTGTTGAGCATCGTTCCGGCACCATCGTGCGTCAGAGGGGCAAGAACAGGGGTCATACCGGCATCTATAAGGGTCTTGAGGCGTTCGGCATTCACCTTGTCTACATCGCCGACAAATCCGAAGTCGACACCGTTCTTTAGCGGACGCTTGTGCGAACGTATCACGTCCATGTCGGCACCGGTTAATCCTATGGCGTTGATACCGAGCGATTGCAGCTGTGCCACGATGTTCTTGTTGACCAGTCCACCGTAAACCATCGTCACCACTTCAAGCATTGCGGCGTCGGTGATGCGTCGTCCGCCCACCATCTTGCTCTCTATGCCGAGCTGTGCAGCCACCTTCGTGGCGCGACGGCCTCCTCCATGTACCAGTATTTTGTATCCCTCAACCTTCTTGAAACCCTCAAGAAGAGCGGCAAGCTGTGCAGAATCCTCCACTACGGCGCCGCCAACCTTAATTATTGTGATTTTCATAAGCGTAAAATATTTACGGACTATAAGATAAAAACAATTAGTGTGTGCCAATAATTGCTATCAGAACGCCCCGAAGGGGCAAAAGTTCTTAGCCCAGGGCAACGCCCTGGGTAGATTGCAATTGATGAACTAAGCGCCCTGTAAGGGCAACTCTCTGTAACAAAAGAGATTTGCCCTTACAGGGCGCTATATTATATCTGTCTTTTTACCCAGGGCGTTGCCCTGGGCTATGGAGACATTGGGCTTTCAGCCCGCTTTGTTTTTGTTTTGCCACGCCATTTGAGCGAGGGCTTCAATTACTCCAAATAAGTATAACCGTACAGTCCTGAGCGGTAGTTGCTGAGGAACTCCTTGCCCTCTTCGAGCGAAATCTTGCCCGCCTTAACACTCTTGGTCACCCATATCTCGAGCTGTCGCACGAGTTTCTTGGGGTTGTACTGTACGTAGTCGAGCACCTCCTCAACAGTCTCGCCGTCGAATATCTGGTCGATGCTGTAGCCTCCGTCCTTCACCGATATGTGTACGGCGTTGGTATCACCGAAGAGGTTGTGCATATCACCGAGTATCTCCTGGTAGGCTCCAACGAGGAATACGCCGAGATAGTAGTCTTCGTTCTTCTTGATAGGGTGCACCGGCAGCACGTGTGTAGCCTGACGGTTGGTGACGAAGTTGGCTATCTTGCCGTCGCTGTCGCAGGTGATGTCCTGCAGCGTAGCGTTGCGTGTTGGGCGCTCGTTGAGTCGCTGTATGGGCACGATGGGGAAGAGCTGGTCGATAGCCCAAGCATCGGGGAGCGACTGGAATATAGATATGTTGCAGAAGTATTTGTCGGCAAGCAGCTTGTCCAGGCCGCGCAGCTCGTCGGGAGTGTGCTTCAGTGTCTTTGCCATGCTGTTCACCTCGCGGCAAACGCTCCAATACATGCTCTCTATCTCGGCACGTGTGCGCAGGTCGACAATGCCGTGCGAGAAGAGGTCGAGAGCCTCGTCGCGTATCTGCTCGGCATCGTGCCAGTCCTCAAGCATTGTGCGTGGATTGAGATTGTCCCATATCTCGTAGAGATCCTTGACGAGCTGGTGGTCGTTTTCGGACGGTTCAAACTCCTCGCGCATCTCAGGCAGCGACGTAGTTTCGAGTACGTCGGTGATGAGTACAGAGTGGTGGGCTGACAACGAGCGTCCACTCTCGGTGATAAGGTTAGGATGCTTGATACTGTTCTTGTTCGAAGCATCGACGAATGTATATACGCAGTCGTTGACATACTCCTGGATTGAGTAGTTGACAGAGCTCTCGCTCGACGACGAACGTGTTCCGTCGTAGTCGACGCCAAGGCCACCGCCACAGTCAACGAAGTCGATGTTGTAGCCCATCTTGTGCAGCTGTACGTAGAAGTTGGCGGCTTCGCGCAGCGCAGTCTGAATGCGTCGTATCTTGGTTATCTGCGATCCGATGTGGAAATGGATGAGTCTGACGCAGTCGTGCAGACCCTTGTCGTCGAGTGTTTCGAGCGCCTGGAGCAGCTCCGACGAGCGCAGTCCGAACTTCGAAGCGTCGCCTCCGCTCTCCTGCCATTTGCCCGATCCGCTCGAAGCCAGCTTGATACGAATGCCGATGTTAGGCTTAACGCCAAGCTTCTTTGCGGCAGCGGCAATCAGTCCTATCTCGCTCATCTTCTCAACAACGATAAATATGCGCTTGCCCATCTTCTGTGCCAACAGCGCCAGTTCAATGTAGCTCTGGTCCTTGTAGCCGTTGCACACGATGATAGAGTCGCTCTGGCACTGAACAGCGATAACGGCATGCAGCTCGGGCTTTGATCCGCACTCCAATCCGAGGTTGAACTTGCGTCCGTGCGAGATGATTTCCTCAACGACGGGCTGCATCTGGTTCACCTTAATAGGGTACACAATGAAGTTCTCGCCCTTGTATTCGTACTCCTCGGCAGCCTTCTTGAAGCAGCTGGAGGTCTTCTCGATACGGTTGTCGAGAATGTCGGGGAAGCGTAGCAGCACTGGTGGCGTAACGTCGCGCAGCTGTAGCTCGTCCATGACGTCGCGCAAATCGATTTGCACGTTGTCCTTGCAGGGTGTTACATACATGTCGCCCTTGTCGTTGACACCGAAGTAAGAGGTGCCCCAACCGTTGATGTTGTATAACTCGCGAGAGTCGTCAATGGTCCATTTCTTCATTTTTCAATCAATTTTTGTAGCTTATCAACCGTAATATTTATCTTGTCGTGATTGTCGAGTAGGTTTATGTCGAGCGTGTAATCGGCCTTTGAATAGAATTGTTCGCGGTGGGCGAGTTGCTCGACAATAAACTTGCGCACCTGCTCAGGCGTCTTGTTGAGCAGCAGCGGACGCACCGACTTGCCCATCTTCAGATGCTCGTAGAGCACTTCGGGCGATGCCTTCAGATACACCACCTTGCCCTGTCGGTTCATGTAGTCGATGTTGTCGAAGAAGCAGGGAGTGCCTCCTCCGCACGAAATGACTACATTCTCAAACTCAGCCACCTCATGCAGCATGTTATATTCGATGCGACGGAATCCATCTTCGCCCTCTTCGTCGAATATCTGTTTCACAGTGCGTCGCATACGTGTCTCGATATACCAGTCGAGATCATAGAATGTGACTCCAAGAGCTTTGGCAAGAGCCTTGCCTATGGTAGTCTTTCCGGCTCCCATGTAGCCTATGAGGATGATTCTAGTCATATTATATAATATTAAAAAAGCCCTACCCCCGGCCCCTCCCCCGCAGGGAGGGGAGTTATATGTAATGTTAGCTTAAGCATACTATTAATATATTTGTATGCTAATGATTATCGTATGCTAAACATACCACTCCCCTCCCTGCGGGGGAGGGGCCGGGGGTAGGGCTTTTTATTATTACTTCTTAGCCGCTCTTTTCTTGGGAGCCGGCGGATTGTTTACTATGTCCATGCACTGCTCGTAGGTGAGTTCGGCGGCAGTGGCATGCTGTTCGCGCGGTATGCGGTAGTTCTTGCCGTCGTAGGCGATGTAAGGACCGTAGCGTCCGTTGAGCACTTCGAGCTTGGGATCTTCGTCAAACTTCTTCATATGGCGTTCCTCCTCGCTCTTGCGCTTGGCTTCAATCAGCTCTATGGCGCGGTCGAGCGTGATGGTCATAGGGTCCTCGTCCTTCGGTATGGAGGTGTACATCTTGTTGTGAAGAACGTATGGTCCGAATCGTCCGGCGCCGATTGTCACGCTCTTGCCTTCATATTCGCCTACGGTACGGGGCATCTTGAAGAGTTCGAGAGCCTCCTCCAGCGTGATGGTCTCCATACTCTTGTCGGTGGGAAGCTGTGCAAAGCGCGGCTTTTCGTCGTCGTCGGCTGTACCAATCTGCACTACCGGACCATAACGGCCTATCTTCACAAACACCGGATGACCGCTCTTGGGGTCGTCACCAAGCTTGCGTTCGCCCGCCTTGTGCTCCGAACGTGCATTCATCACCTTCTCTACGGTAGGCTCAAATTCTCGGTCGAAGTGCTGCATCATGTCGGTCCACTCCTCCTTGCCGTCGGCTATCTGGTCGAACTGCTGCTCTACCTTGGCGGTGAAGTTATAGTCCATGATGGTGGGGAAGTTTTGCATAAGGAAGTCGTTGACAACAATGCCTATGTCGGTAGGCAGCAGCTTGCCCTTCTCATTGCCCGTAAGCTCCACCTTACGTGTCGGTGTGACGATGAGTCCGCGCAATGTGTCGATGACATAAGGGCGCTCTTCGCCCTTCTTGTCACCCTTTACAACGTACTCACGCTGCTGTATGGTGGAGATGGTCGGTGCGTATGTTGACGGGCGTCCGATGCCCAGTTCTTCAAGTTTGTGCACAAGGCTTGCCTCAGTATAGCGTGTGGGACCCTGCGAGTAGCGCTCGGTTGATGTTATCTCACGGCGCTTCAGCGTGTCGCCTTCCTTTATAACGGGCAGGTTGTGAGCAAATTCGTCACGCTGCTCGTTCTGTTCGTCGTCTGTCGACTCGCGATAAACCTTCAGGAATCCGTCAAACTTTACAACCTCACCGTTAGCAATAAAGTGCTCGTCAGTGGTGCTGATGCCGATGGTTACGGTAGTCTTCTCAATCTGAGCTTCCGACATCTGGCTGGCAGCCGTACGCTTCCAGATGAGGTCGTAGAGTCGGCGCTCCTGCGCAGTGCCCTCGATTGTGGTGTTGCTCATGTATGTCGGACGGATGGCTTCGTGCGCTTCCTGGGCACCCTTAGAGTGGGTGTGGAAGTTGCGTGACGAACTATACTCCTCGCCATACAGCTTGATTATCTCCTCCTTTGCTGCGTTGATGCACAGGCTTGAGAGGTTTACGCTGTCGGTACGCATGTAGGTGATAAGACCGTTTTCGTACAGACGCTGCGCTACCATCATGGTCTGCGACACCGAGAAGCCTAATTTGCGTGCGGCTTCCTGCTGCAATGTCGAAGTGGTGAAAGGCGGTGCGGGCATGCGTTTGAGCGGTTTCTTGCTCACACTCTCTACCTGATGCTCTGCCTTCTTGCACTTGTCGAGGAAGGCGAGGGCCTCATCGTGTGTTGCAAAACGCTTGTCAAGCTCGGCCTTTACCTCCGACTGCGATCCGTCGGCATTGGTTATGGCGAAGATTGCATTAATACGATAGTACGGTTCGCTCTTGAACTGCTGTATCTCGCGCTCACGTTCTACGATAAGACGAACGGCTACCGACTGTACACGGCCTGCCGACAGAGCCGGTTTCACCTTGCGCCACAGTACGGGCGAAAGCTTGAAACCCACAATACGGTCCAACACGCGGCGTGCCTGCTGCGCATTGACAAGGTTCATGTCAAGGTGTCGTGGATTCTCTATTGCCGCCAGGATGGCAGGCTTTGTTATCTCATGGAATACGATACGGTTGGTCGAAGCCTCATCCAGGCCCAACACCTCGCACAGATGCCACGAAATAGCCTCTCCCTCGCGGTCCTCATCGGATGCGAGCCACACCTTGTGTGCCTTCTTTGCGCTCTCACGCAGTTTCTTTACAAGTTCTTCCTTGTCCTTAGGTATGACGTATGCTGGCTGCAGCGTGTCTTTGTCTATGCTGATTTCCTTCTTCTTAAGGTCGCGTATGTGTCCGTATGAGGACATCACTTTGTAGTCGGAACCCAGAAACTTCTCTATGGTCTTTGCCTTGGCGGGGCTCTCGACAATCACTAAGTTTTCTTGCATGATTTTGCTTTGTGTACTTTAATTTGGGCGCAAAAGTAAGAAAATTTTTGCTCTTACATTATTATATAGCTATTTTTTATATTTTATTAAAAACTCAACTTTTAAGGTTAGAATTACATTTTGTGCAAGACTTTCAGTAACTTTGCATCTGTAACAATGTTTATCGATTATGGCAAATAATACTCTTTGGTCAGACGACTACTGGCTTCTGCTCATACAGCTGTATCAGAAGAAGCCCGTTGGTGTGAAATCCGAATTTTCACACCCGGTTGTGGAATTGGGCATTGAGCTACATATACCGCCCCGTACCATATACGAACAGATGTGCGCTCTCGAAAAGCGCACCACTCCATCGCTCCAGAGACTTTGGGAGATGTATGCCAACAACCCCAAACGACTCTCGCGCGACATCAAACGACTCAAGCAGATGGCTGGATTCGGCGACTCCGGACTGTTCTACGAAGGCGTGCAGACCACTCCCTCGTTCGAACGCGACTACCGCCCTATCGACAATTCATCCGATATAACACCCGTTATGCTCGTAATCATACTCGAACTCTACTTCGCCCTCACGCCCAACACTATGGTTAGCGAGACGCCAGAGGTTCTCGATATGGCACGACTGCTATCGCTCAAGCCCGAGGAGATAGTTCGAATACTCGAGATTTACCAGACTTTCGACCCCATATTGAAGCGAAAGGCTGCCGAACCGTCACCCATTGTCGACGAGGCGAAGCGCGTGTGGAAACGCTATTACAGCGAACAGCCCGAACTGCTGCACACCGAAGCCGACAAATTGAAGCTCTACTTCAGTTGAACGATTGAAACTGTCAACAACATCCGAACATCACATCAACACGTCATAAAATGAAACTCATACAAACACAGGAGCAGAAACTTCAGCAAGTGCAGCGTCTGTCGCAACAGCAGATGCTACAGGTGCACTTGCTAGAGATGCCCTTGACCGAACTGGAGCAGAGCGTCAATGCCGAACTCGACGACAATCCGGCTCTCGAAACAACTTCGCCCGAAGACGTATTCGAGGGTTGTCACGTAGAAGGCAACGACTCTTCAACCTCGTATGGTGATGATTCGCAGCCCTCTTCGAGCAGCGATGGCGCCTCCGACAATGACGACTTTGACGCTAGTAAAGAACGTGAGGAACGCGATTCGGCTCTCAACGATGCTCTGGAGCGCATCGGCGGTGGCGACGACGATATGCCTACGGCTGGATATACGGGTGGTTCGGGGGCTGACTCTGCCGATTATGAGGAGATGGTGTATGGTGACACGACTTCATTCTACGACAAACTGAAGGAACAGATGGGCGAAACGGAACTGTCGGAGAAGGACGAGGATATAATGGAATATGTCATCGGGTCGCTCGACAGCGACGGACTGCTGCGCAAGGACAGCGAGTCTATTTCCGACGAACTTGCCATATATCATGGCATCGACTGCACTATCGACGACGTAGACCGCGTAGTACGCATACTACAGACATTCGATCCTGCCGGCATAGGAGCCCACTCGTTGCAGGAATGTCTGTTGCTGCAAATCAAACGACGCCCCAACGACTCACTAAAGCCAATGATGCAGAAGGTGATAACCGACTGTTTCGACGAGTTCACAAAGAAGCATTTCGACAAGATACGATCAGCATTGGGTGTCGATATAGATACCGCTGAGCGCGTAATGACTGAGTTGCGCCGCCTTAATCCAAAGCCAGGCTCGTCACTTGGCGAAACCGAGGGCCGTAACATACAGCAGATTACGCCAGACTTTATCGTCGACACCGACGACAACGGCAACGTTACCTTTACTCTCAACAGCGGAAACATTCCCGAACTGAAGGTGTCACCATCGTTTGCCGATATGATGGAGGCTTACAAGAACAACAAAACATCGATGTCAAGACGCGAAAAAGAAGCATTGCTCTACGCAAAGGAAAAGGTGGAACGTGCACGCGGATATATCGAAGCGATAAAGGTACGCCGCCGTACGCTCACCATTACCATGCAGGCAATTATCGATTGGCAGCGCCGTTTCTTCCAGGATGGCGACGAGGCCGACCTAAAGCCGATGATTCTGAAGAACATTGCCGACCGCACCGGACTTGACATATCCACCATTTCACGCGTAAGCAACATCAAGTATGCACAAACCAACTGGGGCACATTCCCCCTACGCTTCTTCTTCTCCGACGGTTACACCACCGACGAGGGCGAAGAACTCTCGACACGAAAGATAAAGCTCGCACTCAAGGACCTCATTGCCAAGGAAGACAAGAAGAAACCAATGAGCGACGACGCTCTTACAAAGGCTCTCACCAAGCTAGGCTATCCTATAGCACGACGCACCGTGGCCAAATATCGCGAACAATTGGGACTGCCAGTGGCACGATTGAGGAAGGGATAAAAAAAGCCCCACCCCCAGCCCCTCCCCCGTAGGGAGGGGAGTGATATGATTTGTTAATTGAGAAAAAGATAATTATAGAAGGCTTAGTAAGGCTTAATACTCAATAAGGCTCAATAAGGCTTAGTAAGGCATAAAGATGCCCAGTAAGGCTCAGGAAATATGAAAGAAAAGAATATTATTATCGCTGCCCGCATTCTTAGCATGGTATTTACGCCATTCTATCTGCCGCTTGTCGGACTGATAGCGCTGTTCACGTTCAGCTATCTCAGTCTGATGCCATGGCCGTACAAGCTTACGGTGCTCGGTCTTGTCTACCTTTTCACCATTCTCTTGCCCACATTGCTCATCCATTTCTATCGCGGCTATCACGGATGGACACTCATCGAGCTTGGCAAGAAGGAACGTCGTGTAGTGCCGTATCTGCTTTCTATTGTAAGCTACTTTGTGTGTTACTATGTAATGCATCGCTTCAACATACCCCACTTCATGAGCAACATACTCAT
Organism: uncultured Prevotella sp.; assembly: GCA_900546575.1. Lineage (GTDB taxonomy): Bacteria > Bacteroidota > Bacteroidia > Bacteroidales > Bacteroidaceae > Prevotella. The sequence goes on along the minus strand of URDM01000020.1, from coordinate 13,591 downwards.
GTCGGCACTCGTAATACAGATTCTGTGCGCCCTTATCAATGTATGGTGGAAGATTTCCACCCATACAGCAGCAATCGGCGGTGTGGCAGGAGCGCTGCAAGCATTCGCCATTATATTCGGGTTCAACCCCTTGGGATGGCTCTGCGTGGTCATCATACTTGGCGGAATGGTAGGCTCGAGTCGCATGATTCTGCGCCAGCACTCGCTGCGTCAGGTGTGCTACGGGTTCCTATTGGGATTGGTTGTGGCGTATACGGTGATACTGGGATTATAGCCCCACCCCCTGCCCCTCCCCCGTAGGGAGGGGAGCGATATGCTTTGCCAATCGCGTCTTTTTCCCATTGATTGAACTTGCAAAGTTCGACCAAAAGAAACAAAAGTATAGATATTAATCGTATAAATAATAAATTCAATAAACCAAAGCCCGACTCTACACATTACTCCCCTCCCTGCGGGGGAGGGGCAAGGGGGTAGGGCTTTTTAATAATTAATCATTATGTCTCCATTAGTAAGCATCATCATGGGCAGCACAAGCGACCTGCCCGTTATGGAAAAGGCATGCAAGTTCTTGAACGACATGCAAGTACCTTTTGAAGTGAACGCACTCTCAGCCCACCGCACACCTACAGCAGTGGAAAACTTCGCTAAAGGTGCCAAGGACCGTGGCATTAAGGTCATCATCGCAGCTGCGGGCATGGCAGCAGCACTGCCCGGTGTAATCGCAGCCAACACCACATTGCCCGTTATCGGTGTTCCTATCAAGGGTATGCTCGACGGATTGGACGCCATGTTATCAATCATTCAGATGCCTCCAGGAATCCCCGTTGCCACAGTAGGTGTTAACGGTGCCATGAACGCCGCTATCCTTGCCTGCGAAATGATAGCCCTCGGTGACACCGAAATGGCTAAGAAGATGGAAGTATACAAGGCCGGACTTGGTGCCAAAATTGAGAAGGCTAACAAGGAATTGGCTGAAGTGAAGTATGATTATAAGTGCTAAAATGACAGACCTCTTCAACTATCGCCGTCGCTCTTCATCGCCCGTTCAGGTGGGCGACTTGCAGCTTGGCGGCGATGCCCCGATACGCATCCAGTCGATGACCACTACCAATACCAACGACACTGAGGCATGCGTAGAGCAGGCAGAAAAAATAATTAAGGCTGGCGGCGAACTTGTGCGACTCACCACACAGGGCCGACGCGAGGCTGAGAATCTGAAGAATATCAACGCCCAACTGCGCGCTGACGGCTTCAACACTCCGCTTGTTGCCGACGTACACTTCAACGCCAACGTTGCAGATGTGGCTGCACTGTATGCCGAGAAGGTTCGTGTCAATCCCGGCAACTATGTCGACCCGGCGCGTGTGTTCAAGAAGATAGAATATACCGATGCCGAATATGCCGACGAACTGAAGAAACTTGAGGACCGTTTCGTTCCCTTCCTCAATATCTGCAAGGAACATCACACAGCCGTGCGCATCGGTGTCAACCACGGATCGTTGTCCGACCGCATCATGTCGCGCTACGGTGACACCCCCGAGGGAATCGTCGAGAGCTGCATGGAGTTTCTGCGCATCTGCAAGAAGGAGCAGTTTGACAACGTGGTGATTTCCATCAAGGCTTCCAACACAGTCATTATGGTGCGCACCGTTCGTCTACTTGTTGACGAGATGGACCGCAATGACATGCACTATCCGCTCCACCTCGGCGTGACTGAAGCTGGAGAGGGCGAGGATGGACGCATAAAGAGCGCCGTAGGTATCGGAGCATTGCTCGCCGACGGCATCGGCGACACCGTACGCGTTAGTCTTAGCGAGGAGCCAGAGGCTGAGATACCAGTGGCACGCCACCTTGTCGACTACATCACCAAGCGCGAAGGCCACCTCATGGTGCCCGCTACAGCGTCGCCCGACTTCAACTGGCTGCGCCCCGAACGTCGCAAGACACGAGCAGCAGGAGGCATAGGCGGCTCTAATGTGCCCGTAGTGATAGCCTCGCTGCCCAACGGTCAGACCGCTATCGATGCCGAATTTGGTGTCGATACCACTCCCGACTATATATACTGTGGCTCTTCGCTGCCCGCCAACCGAAAAGAAGGACAGAAGTATATCGTCGATTTCAACGCCTATACCGGCGCTAAGGACACCTATCCGATATTCCCTTACAACGCCACACCGTTCATTTCGAGCGTCAAGGCCGACGTAAAGTTCCTCGTGTTGCAGCTCGGTGCTCCGTCGGAGGAGTATCTGGCATGCCTCAAGGCTCATCCCGAAGTAGTAGTGATAGCCGTCAGCAACCAGCAGAACAAGCTGGGTGAGCAGCGTGCTTTGACCCACGAACTGTGGACCAACGGACTCTTCAATCCAGTTGTCTTTGCCCAGATGTATCGCCACAGCGCCCAGGAGAAAGCCGACTTCCAGCTCGAGGCTGCTGCCGACATGGGCGCTCTGATGATTGACGGACTCTGCGACGGCATCTGGCTGATGAATGACGGCGACATCAACGTACGCGACGTTGCCGACACTTCATTTGCCATTCTGCAGGCAGCACGCCTCCGCACATCCAAGACCGAGTATATCTCGTGCCCCGGATGCGGCCGAACGCTCTACGACCTGCGCTCAACCATAGCCAAGATCAAGGCCGCTACAGCCCACATGAAGGGCCTGAAGATTGGCATAATGGGCTGCATCGTCAACGGACCGGGTGAAATGGCGGATGCCGACTACGGATATGTAGGAGCCGGACCGGGCAAAATTTCGCTCTACAAACAGAAAATGTGCGTTGAAAAAGCTATTCCCGAGAGCGAGGCAGTAGAACATCTGCTGCGCTTTATTGAGGAAGACATGAAGAAAAAATAGCTTTCTTTTAGTCACGAATCAACACGAATTATCCATAAATTACGAATAACATTCACGGATAATTCATGTTAATTCGTGACTTTTTTATTTGAATATCCACATTTCCAATCACTCCACCACAAACGTAGCGAGCACACCCTTATGGTCGGTGGGCCACGTTGCGAGCGGTGTTATTATCGGTTCGTCGGTGCCGAGGGGTACACGCTTGGCATAAGCGATGTTGCCTTCGGGCCCGAAGAGCTTGCATTCCGTCACCTTAATGCCCTTGCCACGGAAGAAGAGATAGTCGATGCGGTCGCGTTCGTCCGACTTCGGAGCCCACGTCAGTTTGCGCGGGTCGACATCAGGATTGTCCGAGGGGAAGGTGAAGCCCGGATGAGTCAGCACATTGGGGTGAACCGTGCGATAGCAGTCGTTGAATCCTGCCTTGATGAGCGCCGTCGTCTGCGGCCATGCTATCACTACGCCGTGATGGTCGTACAGATCGCGCGTCTGCTCAGTCCAGTCCTGCACCGAAGGTTCGTTGAAGTCGCCGCCTATAATGGTGATGAATCCACGCTCCTGGTCGCGCTTCGCCTCCTTAAGGAAGTTGGCTATAGCCTTGTCGCGCATTGAGAGAGCGTTGCGACGCAATATCTCGTCGACATCGGTGAGCGGTTCCATCTCCTTAAAAGTGTTGCCGTCAACGCCACGCACCTCATAATACGTGTCGTTGAGATAGTCGAGATGACTGGTGTACAGGGCCAGTCTGCGTCCGCACACCTTCGTCTCAAGCTTGTATATCGACCCATGGTCGTCCTTCAACGGGAACACCGTCTTATGGGCGGTGATGGGCGTAGACGACAACAGTCCCGTATCGTCCGAGCAGAATCCGTAATACACCACACCACGCTTAGCCATATCCTTGCACACACGTGCAATGAAGTCGTCGCGATAGTTGCGCACCTCGCTGAACGTGACGTAGTCGGGGCGCAGCCGTTCCAGTTCGTTCAGAATGGCTTCATATCCACCCTTCACCATAGTTCCCTCCTGCCAGATGTTCCACTGCAGCACGGTAAACGTCTTGCCCTGCTTCTTTCCACCAGCAAGACACGTCAGTGGCAATAGCATTATTGCCAGCAGCATAACGATTGTTTTCTTAATAGACATATGATCCATTTGTAGTTCTTGTTATTATATGGTAATACTCATTATTTTATTGTAGGCGGATTGTTGAGCCATCCGCCCTCGTTATAGTCCTGCGTAGGCTCCACGCCCTCCTTGGCAACGCCTTTCTGCATGAGGCGTTTCAGCTGGTCGAGATAATAGAAGTACACCTGGCGCGGCGTGACGCCATACTCCTTGCAGAGCGATGCAGCCATACCTACCACCTCGCCCATAGCTCCCGTAGTGCGCATTACGCGGGTTGAGCCGAGCGCAACGTGCGTTGTGCTGATGTTTCTGCCCGCCATGAAGAGGTTGTCAACATTGCGCGAGTACAGACAACGATAGGGCACAGCCGTAGGATAGATAACGGTGTGGCGTGTAGTGGCCTTGTATTCGTTGCCCGGGAAGCTGACAGTATTGGCAGGATCGGGTTCGTGCAGGTCGATACTCCACGTAGCTGCAAACGACGCATCCTCGTGTGTCATGTGGCGCACAAGGTCGTCCTCCTTCAGCACATAGTCGCCCAGCAGTCGGCGCGACTCCCGTTTGCCAGCCACGTAAGCCACCCACGAGAGTCTATAATTGGCATAATCACGGCGCTCGGGCAACCGGTTTTTCAGATAGCTCCAGTTGGAATACACCACCATCAGTCCGTAGTCGCGTATGCGTTCGGCCTCGGTTATCTGGTTGCGGTTCATGCCCGTCTCCCAAGTCCATTCGCCCTTGAGCACACGCTCGGCAGTAGAGTCGTTGAGCACGACTCCATACTCAAACAGCGGAAATCTCTCCCTGCTCTTGCTCTCGGCTGCATACCACTGCACCGAGGCTCCCATGGTCATGCTGTCGGCACGTTCCGGTGCACGGCTCTCGCCATATTCGCTGCGCGACTCACGTCCCATGCGCCAGTCGGCACCAGCCAGATAGCCTATGGTAGCGTCGCCCGTGCAGTCGGCATATAGCGGTGCTCTGAACCTCAGGCGCTCGCCGCTCAGTACGTTTCGGGCTGTAATGCTTGCTATGCGCGCCCCGTCCATGGTCACACCGTCGGCATGCACGCCCATAAAAAGGCTCACGCCGTGCTCCTGCTGCAGCCATTGCATCTTCTTCTGGTCTTCGTAGTAGGCTGCAGGCTGTGCATTGCCCTCACGACATGGGGCAAACTCCTGCTGCAACTGTCCCAGCTTGGGATAAGGACCAACGCCCAAGCGTCCGCCCATGTGTACACGCACCTCCGAACTGTTGTTGCCGCCAGCCACCGGACGGTCGCCCACGAGAGCCACACGCAGCCCCAACCGTGCTGCCGACGCCGCAGCGCTCATTCCGGCAACGCCTGCTCCCACCACCACCATGTCATATTCGCCGGCATCGCGCGCCTCAAGACTTATACCGTTGATGCCGCTGCGGAACGCGTCTTGGCTGCTTGCGTCGTCGGGCGGAACAAGACTGCCGTCGGTAGTGAGCAGTATGGCGTCGCAACGGCCGTCAAATCCCGTGAGGTCGTGCAGTCGCAGCTGTGTCTTGCCGGCCTTAAGCCTCGCCGTGCCAGCCTTCTGCCACTGCCAGCGGTTGCCCGTCTGCCCTACTGTACGCAGACGCTTGCCTCCTACACTCACCTCAAAGGCTCCTGCACCGGGTTTTGCGGTCCATGGCGAAGTCCAGTTATATGTGCGCACGTATACGTGATACGTGCCGCCGCTGCCTATGTCCACCGTGGTGACGGCATCGCTTACGGGCACGCCCATGCCGTGGGCTATCAGATAGGGCGACCCCATCAGGTCCATAAACTGCTGGTCGACCACCCATCCGCCACGCTTGCTGAAGCTCTCGGCTTCAACTATCAGGCTCTCGGCGCTAACCCTTACGGCTGATGTTGCCGACAAAAACACTGCCAGCAACACACGCAGCAAAGTTAAACTTTTATTTCTTGTCATAACAGCTTTTATGTCTTATTTGTTCAACGAAAATAAAATTCTCTAATCGTGAGACGATTTGTCTGCTCGCGCAAAAGACGTAAACGCAAAGATTTCACCTTGCGACGCGTCTTGAACCGTGCCTCCATGCGTCCGCCCTTCACCTCGTCAGCCACCTTATAATATGTCTTGCCGTCGGCACTTGCCTCCAATACGGCACCGTGCGGATATTCCTTGGAGTCGTCGAACGCTACTGCCACACGTCGCGTCGAAACCGCATTATCGAGCGTTACGGTGAAGTGCTCGCCCTCAAGGTCGGAGTATGGCGTGCAGAAGAATGTGCTCTCGTCGCCGTCGTAGGCATATTCCTTTTCGTAGAACTTCACGCCGGGCATATTGGTGTCTATCGTTGCGCCTGCCAAAAGCTTTGCATGGCTCGACTCGGCACGGAATATTGTAGTGGCGTCCAACCGCTCGGCATAGGCAGCATTGCCCGTGCGTGCGAGCAGCGGCAGCACAACCGTGTTGAGACGGCTCACAAACTCGTCGTAGCTGCCGCCCCCTCCGGTCCACAACACTTCTGCCAAAGCGCACAGACGAGGATAGAGCATGTGGTCGACATCGGCCTTGGTGCGCACAAACTCGGTCCACAGACAAGCCTGAGCACCCCTCACCTGACTCTGCTGTTCAGTAGGAATGCCCTTCAATGGTTGCCATTCGAACACCTTCTTAGTAGAGTTGCGGGCGTAGCCGAAGTCGAAGTAGCAGGGATCCTTAGGACACAACACCACCTGCATGCCTCTGCCCAGAGCCTTGGCGCTGCGCTCGGCGGCATCACGCTGCCAAATACACACCACGTCGGAGGCATCGGCAGCACAGCGGTCGTTTATCTCGTCCCATCCCATAAGTCTCCTGCCGTAGCGTCGCACAATCTCGCCTGCACGTCGTGTAAAATAGTCTTGCAGCTGATGCAGGTCGGTCATGTGCTCGCTATGATACAGCGCCTGGCAGCGCTTGCACTCCTTCCAGCGCACTGTGCTCACCTCGTCGCCGCCCAGATGGATGTAGCGCGAGGGGAAGATGTCTGCCAACTGCGCCACCACAGCCTCAACAATGTCGTAGACACGAGGATTGCTCACGCACAGCATATTCTCCCATGCACGCTTGCGGTCGTTCTGCAGGCGCTCCTCAGGAAACGGTTCAAACTCGCCACCACGGCACGACAGCTCGGGCATTGAAGCCAACAGAGCCAGACAATGGCCCGGCATATCTACCTCGGGAATAATCTCTATGCCTCGCGCATAGGCGTAAGCCACGAGCGACTTCAGTTCGGCAGGCGTGTAATACTTGTCGGACAATTCGGGAAAGTCGGGATAATGCGTGCCACGGCGTGCCACTTCGGGAAACCGTTCGAGTGCAAGTCGCCAACCCTGATTGTCGGTGAGGTGCAGATGCAGAATATTAAGACGCAACAGATTCATTGCGTCTATCAGCGACTGCAATTCGGCTATGGTGCTGAAGTGACGACTACAGTCTATCATCAAGCCACGATGCTCAAATCGCGGACTGCTCTTTAGCGTAGCACACTCTAACGGTCTGCCCCCGGCAGCACTCAGCAGCTGAGCCAGTTGTGCCATTGCCCAGTTGACGCCCTTTACGCTTGCGGCTCTCACCACGATGTCCTTATCGGCTATCTGAAGCGTATACGCCTCGCTGCCGAGTGCTGCATCGTGTTCAATCTTAAGCATAGCGCTGTCGGCATGTGCCAGTGTGAGCTTCACGCCGGTGCGCTGATGCATGAGCGTAGCCACCGGCTCAGAGGCATAACGCCACTCAGCAGGCATGCTGAAAGCATACGCCCTACCCGACTGCAATGTGAAAGCACGTGCCTCAACAAGCGAAAACAACGTAAGGACAATGCCGAGCAGAAACAATCGGGATGTTCGTTTGATGTTCATTTGAGTAGATTTATACATTTAGACATAAAATCACAACACCTTAAACCAGCTGGTTTCCATTATTAAATAAGATACCAGCCGATTTAAGGTGTTCACAAAATTCCTATTTACTACTTACCAAAATCTGTGATTATCTTGCCGGCTATAGGAGTTTCTACAGCGTTTGGCACAATCCACATTTTTTCATTGAAACCATCATTGCCACCATATTGGCGATTGAGTGCTTCCTCAAGATTAGCCTTGTTATAGTCAATCTCGTCTTGCGAGTAACGCCAACGTATCGGGAATTTGTTCAGCTCGTCATTCAGGTTGGTGCTGGGATTAAGTTCCCAAGCAGGGTATCCAGTACGACGGTGGTCAAACCAGCACTCATAGTCGAGCGACTGGCGGTACGAACCAAGATACTTCTGTGTGATAATCTGTTCCAGTGCACCGTCAAAATCGCTCTTGAGCTGTACATTAGGCTGTGCAAGATACTGGTCGATGTATTCGGCTGTTATCTCATTGCCATGATTGTAAGTCTCGCCTGCAGGAGTATACTGAGCTATGAATTCCATGCTGGCACGTATGCCTTTCTTATAGTACTCCTCAGCACTGCCATTGATCCATCCACGCAAGGCGGCCTCAGCAAGAATAAAGTTCTGCTCCATATATCCGATACGTGTTATAGGCTCGCCTGCGGGTTCCAGATAACGCTGGTTAGGCTTGCAGTCCATAAGGTCGGCATGAGCAGCATTGTTCACACTTTGGTCAGCAACAGGATTAAGACCAGGGTAAGCATCCCATGAAGAAGCAGCCACACCGGCATTTGTCTTGCCCACAGCTGGTGAGCAATAGTAGAACAAACGATAGTCGTTGAGATTCTTCAGCGGCTCAATGATGTACGAACTTGTTGCATAGAACGACATATGCTGGTTGTTATAGAGCGGATACTGCTGTCCTGCAGCATCGCTGAACACGAGCATAAAGTTGTCAACATTGCCGGTAAATATGTTGCCCGACGAAACGATACGTGCAAAGCGACTCTTAACGTTAAGGTCGGCAGCATCCGACTGGTCGGCTACCTGCTGCATATTCATGAGCACCTTCAACTCAAAAACGTTGCATGCCTTGCGCCACTTGGCAGGGTCACCGTCGTATATAGGGTCGCCTTCAAACTTGGCACCACTTGCAAAGAGCGATTCTGCGCTCTCCAAATCTTCCAATATATGGGCAAAGACATCGTGCTGAGTGTCATACTTGGGTGTGAAATTGCCACCCTCGCCTGCATTGGAGTCGCTATAAGGAATATCGCCAAGCTTCATCGTGATGCCATACAGGCGGTATGCCTTCAAGAATTTGGCAAGAGCCTTGTATGAATTCTGTATTGCTTCGGTCTGCGATGATGCTTCCATAATCATCTTCTGGCAGTTGGTGAAGTCGGTATAATCGTTGAAACCTACCCGACTGAGCAAGTTGTACTGATTATCTTCTGATGTTCCCTCACACCATACAGTCTGCTTCTGCAACAATCCGTGAAAGATTGAATATTTCTGTCCTCCAATATCTGTAATGTTAAGTATCAGCTGTGTAGCAATCATAGCTGGAGTGACCTTTGTTGTGGCATTGTCGTCGGTGTTGTAATCGTCAAACTTGCCGGTACATGAAACCGTTGACATTCCTATTGTGCCCAACGCTGCTACAGTACATATTATATTTCTGAATTTCATAATGCGTCTGGATTAATTAGAATTGAACTTTAATGTTGAAACCGAGGAAACGCTGCGAAGGCGAACTCAGGTCGTCTGAGCTGACATCGGGGTCGGCATACTTGAACTCCTTGGCCCAAAGCAGCATGTTCTGACCGATGAACGACACCGAAGCAGACTTCATGCGCGCCCATGCACATATCTTCTTAGGCAGATTGTAAGTAAGCGACAGCTCACGAATCTTGAAGAACGTTGTAGAACGGTAGTTCTGGAACGCTGGAGCTCCACACCATGGCTCATATTTCTGTATGAAGTTCTGATAAGAAACTACTACGTCATTAGGTGCAAACACTCGTGTATCTTCCAATACGTTGCCGTCAACATCATACTTAACTGAGCCTGAAACTATCTTAACGCCCTTTGCTACGTATGTCTTGTTGCCGTTGACAACTTCTTCATAACGCTCTGGTGTTGCACTCTTCGGGTGCGAACCTGCATTCCACATAGCCTGTTCGGTCTTGTTGTAAGCAAGTCCGCCTACACGTCCGTCTACAGCCAGGTTGAGAGTCCAGTCCTTATAACGCAACTGAGTGTTAATGCCCCATATCCAGTCAGGATTAGCATATCCTGCAAGCTTTTGATACTTGCTGCGCTGTGGCAGTCCATTGTAAAGTATCATATTGCCATTCGGGTCGCGGTCCCAGTCCAGATCGGCCACCCAGTCCCAACGTTTGCCGTTCTGCACCCACTGGTTCTGTGTAGAATATACGGGGTCGATGGTGTTGTAGTAGTAACGGTCGGAAGCCCAGTTGAGGTTTACAGTCCAGTTGAGGTCCTTCTTCTTAATCACGTCAGCACCTACAGCAATCTCAAATCCACGACGTTCCTGCTTCTCGCCATAATTGATGAGCGTGCTGGTAAAACCTGAGGCAGCGCTGACTGTAGCCTTACGGGTGTTGTTATACTTCAATGTATTGTAGTAGGCCAAGTCGAAGCGGATGCGGTTGTTCCACACGTTGAACTGTGTACCGATTTCGTATGCTCGCTTTGTCGTAGGCTTCAGCGTAGATGCACGCAGCGAGCTGGGATATGTGGCTGTGTTCATCTTGTTCCATACATTCGACGAAACGCTGTATGCCTGCTGTGTCTCGAAGATGTCAAGGTCATACTTTGTCACAGTCCACGAGCCTCTCAACTTCCAAAAAGTGAAGGGCTGGGGCAGATGCAGGAATTCAGACATGATGACACTGCCCGACACTGACGGATAGAAATAAGAACGTGTATCGGCAGGAAGAGTAGAAGACCAGTCGTTACGGCCCGTTACGTCGAGGTAGACAGTATTGCGCCATGCCACTGACAGACGTCCCCAAAGCGAATTGACACGCTTGCTCTTGTATGAAGACGATGCCGAAACAGGGTCTACTGACGCTTTGAGCGAATAGTATCCTGGCACAGACAGACCATTGTTGGTGTTTGCGCTTACGTCGTCATTGTTATAGTAATATATGGTACTACCCAACATTCCGTCGATGTCAAAGTCGCCAAGCTTCTTATCGGCAGCCAGAATAACGTCGTTGTTGACACTGAAACCAGTGGCTTTAGAAACGCCGTAGTATCCCTTTACGTTGCCATAATAACCGTGAATCTGTCCGATAGGGTTCTTTGTTTCGGTACGGCTGGCGTAGAAATCGACACCGGTACGTGTAGAAATATTCAACCATGGCAGCAACTCATACTTAGCGTATGCGTATGTGTTAAGCTTGTCGTAGTCGTTGGAGCGTGTACACTCATAGGCGAGGAAGTAAGGGTTGTCATAATAGTATTTGTACAGCCAGTTCTGCTTCTGGTTCTCCTTACCCTCTACCCAGTAGTTGCGATAGTCGCGGATGTCGTAGTTTGAGCCGGTCCACACTATAATATTATATATGTAGCCACCACCACTATAACCCGAGCCACGGTCGTTGTTGTAGAAACGCTTGTTCCATACAGCACCGCCTTCAAGCGAAAGTTTGCCTATCTTGGCATTACCGCTGAGTGTATAGATTATCTTGTGCATATCCTCATTGGGATACTGTCCACGGTTGAAGACGTGGTTGAGCGACGTGCGCACACCACCGTTCTTGCCACGCCAACCCAAACTGATATTATTGTTGGTGACGAATCCCTGCTGAAGGAAGTTGCGGAAGTTGTTCTTACCCTTTGATACAAGCTCAGTTTCCTCCAACTGATATGTCAAAGGATTATACTGCTTGGCTTTGCGACCAATGTCGAGTTTGTCGCCCCATACGTAATCAACAGAGTCGTAGTGGCCACCTGAACCCGAACTGTAGTCGTGCTGTGCCTCCGGAATGGCAAGATAGCCAGCATTGAACATAGTGCTGCTGTTGACTGTTATGTCCAGTCCTTCCTTGTTACCCTTCTTTGTTGTGATGGTGATAACGCCCGAACCGCCACGTGCACCATAAAGAGCAGATGCTGTAGCGCCCTTCAGCACGTCGATAGACTCTACATCGTCGGCATTGATGTCGCGAAGTGATATATTAGAATAAGGTACACCGTCGAGCACAATGAGTGGATTTTCGCCACGGATAAGCACCGACGGAGCATCATTAAATTCGGTGGAATTCTGTACATTCAAACCTGCCACCTTACCAGTAAGCGAAGTACCAAGGTCGACCGACTTGACTGTAGCCAATTCGTCGCCCTTCACTTTCTGCACGGCATAACCAAGAGCCTTCTCTTCACGCTTGATGCCGAACGCTGTCACTACAACGTCGTCGAGAGTCTTGTTGTCGACATCCATAAAGACTGTCATGTCCGAGCCTCCCTGCGCCTTTACCTCCTTGGTCTGATAGCCGAGGTATGAAATCTGTATTGTAGAACCGCTCGGAACATCGAGCGAATAGCGACCGTCGGCATCAGTTATTGTGCCAGTGGTTGTTCCCTTTACAAGAATGCTGGCACCGATGATAGGGTCGCCGTTCTCGTCCTTGATACATCCTTTTACAGTCTGCTTTTTCTTCTTTCCCTGCTGCTGTGCCTCCTGCTTAGCCTTTCGGCTGGGGTGTATTGTTATGATGCGGTCGGCAATTTCGTACTCGCACGACTCGTCGAGCACTTGCTTTAGCACATCACGCAGCGGTGTTTTGTTGAATTTGGCAGTAACGCGTTTGTTTAGGTTGATGTCGTTGACTATGACCGACATTTTGGTTTGCCTTTCAATTTCGTGCAGCACCGACTTCAGAGGCTGGCTGTTGAAGTTGCGGCTCACCGTTTGTGCCTGCATTGCGGTGGCCATTGCACCGGATAGGGCGATGACGCCGGCAACGCATAGTGATCTGAATTTTGCCATAGATGTTTAAAGTTTTGATTATAGATTGTTGTTTATATTGTTTACGATTACATCATGTGTATTGAGCCTGTATTCCGCTGCTTTCAAAAAAGGAGTCCTTTTGGGTGGCAAAACGAGTCCTTTTGCATTGTAAAAGGAGTCCTTTTGGAGTGTAAAAGGGGCCCTTTTGGAGTGCAAAACGAGTCCTTTTGAAAATGGAGGGTTATGCACTGGTGTTATCAAGGCGGTTTTAGGTCCAAATCAAGCGGTTTTTAGGTTCTTTCAATAATATAAACAACTCATAAAGGTTTTACCCAACCCTTAAACCAATTTTTTTTAATGTTAAATGCAATTTTTTTAATGTTAAGTGTTGAATGTTGAATGTTAAGTTCGTCCAACATTAGGAGTGATAATATTATAAATTCAAGTCAGTGAGTTAATTGGCAAAGCAAATTGTAGGAGGCTATGGCGTCCCCGCCATAGCCTGAGCAGTTAGTTAGTGCATTCTTGTTATTGATAATATGCGCTGCCTGCTTGCCCAGACTATGGCGAGGACGCCATAGCCTCCTACAGTTTGTCATTATTAATGAATATAGTTTTACTCCATATTTCTCACTGTTTGGAATGTTAAGTGTTGAATGTTGAATGTTAAGTTCGTCCAACATTAGGAGTGATAATATTATAAATTCAAGTCAGTGAG
>URDM01000019.1 GCA_900546575.1 uncultured Prevotella sp. | reverse complement strand
TAAGTTACTAAAAATCAGCGATATATACAACCTTTTACTCATATTTATCAACTTAAATTAATTCCGCCAACGGGTTTATATATAAATTTACCATCTACTACTCTATCAGTTGATTGCAATAGGAGTGCCAAGTGACGAGAAGCCCAACTTGTATGTTTCGCCATACTTGTTGCCGTTAGCAAGACCATTCATACCATGTCCCGATGCATCACGGATATACCACTTGTTGTCATCACCCTGATATTGGTCAGTTCCATTGAGCTTGTAATAGAAGAACAAGCCATCTGATGCAGGATCTACATTGAGCATGCTCTGCTTAATCTGATTGGCAGTACGTGCTACTGTCCACATACGTACCTCACTCATCTTGCCGTAGAACGGACGCTCACCCCACATAAAGCCGGCAACCTTGCCGATGAAGAAGCCACCGCCGTCTCGTGAGAGGTCAAACTGAGGTGTGTCCCATACAGATTCAGCAGCTTTCTCGCCGTTGATGTAGATTACGGCACGACCTGTAGGCTGGTCGTATGTGAAGGCTACGTGATACCACTTGCCGGTAGTAAGACGCTGCTGTGTATAGAACTGCTTAGAACCTGCAATCTGGAGCAAATCCTGGTCAATACCGCCACCGGTATCACCGATACGCAGGATGAGGGTACCCTCACTACCCATAACAGTCATATTACCACCACCCCAACTGTCAAGATAGATGAGAGCCTCGTAAGTAAGCGACTTGAACGGCTGCGAAGTGACAGGCACCTTGATGTGTGAATAGGTGATATTAGCAGCGGTCAAGATACGTACCGGCTTATTCAGCACGATATATACAATGTCTGTACCTTCGATAACGGGCTGTGAAGACTGCACCCGTATAGGCAACAGGAATGTCTTGCCCTCCTCAATAGTACCAAGATTTGTCAGATGCAACTTAATCTTGCCTGCATAGACCTTACCCTTATCGATAGTGGCGCTTGTAGTACTAAGCGACGCATTGGCTGGATCGAAAGCCTCATAGTTTGTACCGTTCTTCTTGTTGTACTCATCTACATACTTTGAGTCAAGGATTGAGTATGAAACATTGACATCGGCATCGTTCTTGTTTGACAGACGTGCGCTGAGGTCATAGTCCATCGACTCCTGGTCTTCAACAACAATCTTGCTCTCCTTGCTGTCGAAATATACCTTAGGCTCAAGCAGGTCGCTCTCGCTGTCGTTGCACGCAGTGAAAGACAAAGCGGCGAGACAAACTGCTACATATTTCAATATATGTTTGTTCATAATAGTTGTCAATTAATTAAATGAAAAACTGAAGTTTTAAGGTTATTTGCCCTCAGTAGAGCCGTTCTGCGACGCCTTCCACTCGTTGAACACCTGCTGATTGAGCTGTATAGCCTGACGCATCCAACGGTAGTCGGGAGTATTGTCGTAGTCGTTATCGAAACGATAAGCACCTACACCACCCTTGCAGCCATTCTCTGGCATCCAACGGGCTTGATTAAGCAACTGTCCACCATGAGCGAAGCCGCTCTCGAAGTTCTCAGTGATGATGAGCTTCTTGGTATCGCCAGGACCTAAATAGTGAGGATGCGAACTACCATACGACTGAGTGATCCAGTAGTCTACATATTTGTCACACTCAGGATCGAAGTAACCAATCAGACCATCAATTACAAGCAACTTATGACCCTTGCCCTCAGGATCGCTCATCGGACCAATGTACTTGCCCATCTCCTTGACGAGGTATTTGATAGTAGTGCCGTTGAGTGTACCGTCCGAATCGTTGAATCCGCTGCCCGGCTCCCAGTCGATATCGAAACCATCCCATTCACTTACGAAAAGTGAGTCGCACAAAGCCTTTGCGAAGTTAGACAAAGCTTGATTCAGGTTCTCTGTATTGCGGACGTCGTGTGAGGTAAAGCCCCAGAAATCCCAACGGGCAAGCTTCTTTTCTTCAGCAATCTTGTTCTGACTCCATCCTTCGGCAGCTGCCTTCTTGTTTATCTCCTCGTAAATGTATTCAGGAGTACGTCCTTTGCCAAGGTATGAAAGCAGACTTACCTCAAGAAGCTTGATGCCCTTCACCTTCTGAGCAAACTCCTTGTCCTTCTTCTGTGCCTCGGTTATCTCGTAGCGTCCCGGAGCACCGCTCCACATAGAGATAATGTCCATACTGTCGGGAACTGACGAAAGATAACCCTTACGCATTACTCCCGCAGGAGCCCAGTTAGAGAACCAGCCGAAGGCTACCGGACGACCATAGTTGTTGGCCTGAGCTTTATACTCGCGCAACTTGACATAATAAGGGTCGTTGATAGGATCAGAAAGCGTCTGATGTCCTCCTACGTGATCAATCTCTATATTCTCAACATCGGTACAAGCGGTCATTGTGAATGCAAGCGCTGCAACCGGTATGATATATAATAATTTCTTAAAAACGTTCATTGTATATTATCTTTAAAGAGTATAATAATGTATTTGTTTTGGCAGACAAGGCTTACTTGCAATCCCACCACAGACGGGTATCAGATCTGTCTTGACCACCATTACCGTTATTGAACAGCTTGAGGGCGTTGTCGTAGATTTCCTTACCGTCCTGAGTCTGATAGAAGCTGATAGGATATTGCATACGGCGCACACCACCATCGGCAGTAGCTCCCTGGCTTGAACCACGATTTACCAATACTTTATTAAGTACCGGATAGCCAGTACGACGCCACTCTGTCCATGCCTCCTGTCCGTTAGGATAAAGAGCAATCCACTTCTGAATCATAATCTTTTCAAGCTTGTCCTCCTGTGAGCCATCAAACTCAACAGTTGTCTCGCAAGGAGCGGGATAGCTATATGTGTAATACCATCCATTAAGCGCATTGGCTATAGGAGTCTTGCCTGAATACATATATGAGTCAACCGATGACTTGACACCATTCTCATCAAATGACATCTGTATGCCCTGCTCGTAAAGCGATTCAGCATCGCCAAACTCACCACCCCATACAAGGGCTGCCTCAGCACGAAGGAAATAAACCTCTGATGCACGCAACCAATAAGTAGGAGTAGATGCCTGAATATTTGGTTTTGAGAACTTCTTGTACATATCAGTCTGTCCGTATGTATGACCAAGAGGCACACCCTGATACTTTTTGCCGTCAAAAGCCTTTATACCATAAGAGCTTGATTCATCAACCGGCTGGAAATAAGCGCTCAAACGAGGGTCTTCATAACCAAGGAGATAAGCAACCATTGATGTTCCCATACGAGATTCATCATACTGGTCAGAAAGCCACTGGATATTGTTGCGGAATACAAGACCAGCACCGGTGCTCATCTTAGCCTCATCCTTCTGGTCGGTCATTACGCCATAGGCCTGATTGATAGCCTGTGCAGCATACTTCTTTGCCATCTCGTTATCGGCAAAGCGTATGTGCATAGCAAGACGCAGCATAAGCGAGTTGGCATAACGAACCCACTTGGCAGCATCGCCAGCATATACAGCATCATAATTCTTCATAATGCTCACGCCGTTCTCTGCCTTTGCAGTCAATACATCAATAGCCTCGGTAAGATCCTTGAACATAGCTGTGTATACATCCTTCTCGCTATCGAACGGTATGTTCATTGTTGCATCGGCTGCATGCGAGTAAGGAATCGGACCGAACGACTCAAGAGCCTTGTGCCATGCCGAAATCTTCAACACCTGTGCAAGAGCGAACACCTCAGGAGTATTGTTGTCCTCAGATGTCTTCTTCAGTTTCTTCCATGCGTTGAGTGCGTTGGTGTATGTACACTTGTATGTTGCAGCAATCCAACTGTCCTTGAGGAAGTATGAGGTATTGTTATTACCACTATCCCAACTATTGTTCTGTCCAAAATAACCACTCCAAGAGTCTGCAGAAAGGTGGAAGGCAATCTGATACTGGTTGATTACATCTGTATCGTCAGCCTGTGTACCTACGGGGAAGACTGTCTTTTCGAGAGCTGTGATGAGTCCGCCCACAGCGAAGTCGTCGCGTGTACCTTCCTCCTCAGTCATCTCGAACTGGTTGGTGTTGACTTCCTCAAAGTCGCATGAAGAAGTCGTGAGTGCCATGGCACAGATGGCCATGAGCGTATATCGATTTACTGTTTTCATATAGAAGAGGTTCAATATTAGAATTTAAATTTAACACCGAAGCCGAAGCTACGAACGCTTGGCTGCATGAAGTAGTCGTTGCCCTGTCCGTAAGTGCTTGTCGACGGAGTGAGTTCGGGGTCGAACGGAGCCTTGCAGTATATCATCCAAGGGTTGTTGGCGATGAACGAAACTGTTACGTCCTTCAGCACACCACCAAACCAACGGTTAGGCATAGTGTATGAGCAGGTGAGTTCCTGGAGGCGGATGTTAGTAGCCTTGTAAACATAGTAGCCCGATGTCTCATAGTTGCCAGTACCAATCATCTGGAAGTAAGTCTTGGCATCTACCGGACCCTGTCCAGGAATCATATATCCGCCAGCGTCGCGAGCCTCAGCCGAGCGTTTTGATACACCGAAGCGGTCGAGCAATGCCTCTGTTGATGATGTTACGACACCACCGAAGCGACCATTGATGAGGAAGCTGAGTCCGAAACCCTTATATGAGAATGAGTTGTTCCATCCAAGGTTGAAGTCAGGAGCAGTCTTGCCAAGATAAACGGGTTCGCCGCGTTCTACACCGAACGAGCCGTCGGTCTTCACCTCAACGAATCCAAGGTGGTCCTTCTTGAGGAATGTGTTGGCATAGATGTCGTGGATGCTGCCACCCTTCTTCAGGATTGTACGTCCCTTGTCCTTGAGCACTTCTGGAATATTGATTGCCTCATCCATAAGCGGAGTGTGGTAGTCGTTGACCATCTCCTTAATCTCATTGACGTTGCGTGAGAACGATACTGTAGAAGAAATCTGCAATCCGCACTTCAGACGGTCGCTATAGTTAAGCGAAGCCTCCCAACCGCGGTTCTCTACATCACCTGCCTGCAGATAAATCTGCTTGTAACCGGTAAACTCAGGCAACTCACCGAGGAATGTCTGGTTCTTGGTGTTAGAGTGATAGTATGTAACCTCAGCAGACAGCTTGTTCCACAGACGGAAGCTCAAACCAAACTCGTATGAACGTGTACGCTCTGCCTTGAAGTCGGTGAACGGATAGATTGAACGAGGATTGAGTGTACCACCAACAATAGGCTCAGTAACTGTGCCAGGAGTCAAACCAGAGCGCGAGATAGGCGCACCAACCTCAGTGTACGAACCGCGTACCTTAAGATAAGAGATGAACTCAGGCAACTTCACCATCTCAGAGATGATGCCCGAAAGACCTACTGAAGGATAGAAGAACGACTCCTCGTCGGTGTTTACAAGACGTGAGTTCCAGTCGTTACGGCCGGTCATTGTGAGGTAAACCATTGAACGCCATCCCAACTCTACGTTGGCAAAAGCAGCATGGTTGCGTACATGACTGTCACCACCCGATTCAGAAACACGTCCGTTTGACGGGTCGATATTTGATGCACTGAACTTGTTGGTCACACCGAGCAATGTTCCCTTATATCCACGATCCTCATTCCAATAGTTAGAGTAGCTCCAACCGATGTTGGCAGAGAGGCTGAAATCAGCAAAGTTCTTGTTGATATTAGCCATCACGTCAGCATAGTCCTGATGGTCGTTGTAGTTAGAGTAGCCATAATGTCCCTTCGGGCCCTCAGCAAACTTCTGGTCAGAAGTAGCGTAAATCTTGCGCTGGAACTTAACGAAGCTGTCGTCGAGACGATAACGTGCAGCAACATTAATCCAAGGAGCAATCTTGTATGTCAAACCGAAATTGAACATATAGCGACGCTTGTCATTGGTAGCAACGTTGCGGTATGCTGTCCAATACGGGTTCTGCGATGCATATGTAGGCTCGCTTACCGGCCAGTACTGTACAGGAATACGACGTGACTCGTCCCAACGCTCAAACACCTTCATCTCGTTGAAGTTCTCGCCACGTGGGAAGAGGTAAGCAGCCATTACCGGGTTCCAGTACTGTCCCTGCGAAACCATGTTCTTGTCGTCCTGCTTAACAAACGAAGCACCGAGGTCGAGCTGCAACTTGTCGTTGAGGAATGATGAAGAGTTGCGGATTGTTACGTTCAGACGGTTGTACTCGTTGTTAGGAACGATGCCAGCAGAATTTGTCGATGAAATAGAGGCAAATGTCTGGTTGGTCTTGTTGCCTGTAGTAAGAGTAACCGAGTTGATGAAGTTTGTACCCGTATTGAAGAAGTCCTTCTTCGGGTCGTAGCTTGACGGAACGTCGAGCTTGTCGCCCCAGCTCTCATATACGTCACGCTTGTTGCCGTATGTGTTCTGGAACTCAGGTGTCATGTATGCTTTGCTGAACTCTGAAGAAGAAGAGAATGTAACCTGGAGCTTGCCTTCCTTACCCTTCTTTGTGTTGATAAGAATCACACCATTGGCAGCGCTACTACCATACAATGCAGCTGCCGACGGGCCGCTCAGTACTGAGATTGACTCGATATCCTCAGGGTTGAAGTCGGCGATACCTTCTGTACCTGCCTTGCCTTCGCCCATGATACCACTGTCTGAGCCCATGCTGTTGTTGAACAATGGAATACCATCGACTACATACAATGCGTTGTTGTTGCCCTCAAGCGACTTGGCACCACGCATCACAACGCGTGTAGAACCACCCACGCCACTACCACTCTTATTGATAGTAACACCTGCAATCTTACCATTGAGCGAGTTTACGAAGTTGGCATCCTTAACACGTGTCAACTCATCGCTCTTCACCTGCTGTACGTTGTACGACAGAGCCTTCTCTGCACGCTTGATACCGAGGGCGGTAACTACCACCTCGTTGAGCTCGCGCGAAGCCGGCTTCATAGCCAACTTATAGTTGTCGCTTTCGCCTACACGTACGTTCTTAGGCTCGTAGCCGATGTATGTCACTTCAAGGTCGGCGCCCTCAGTGGCGTCAAGAGTGAAGTTGCCGTCAATGTCTGTAACGGTAGCGTTCTGTGTGCCACGCTGGCGCACAGCTGCACCAATAACGGGCATACCAGCCTCATCTACGATTGTTCCGTTGACACGCTTCTTTGGCTTGGTGTTCTGCTGTCCATTGCTCTTGTGTTGAGGTTTTACCCCCCCTAGCCACTACGATGTTCTTACCCTTGATTTGATATGACACGTTCTGTCCATCAAGGATTTGTCCGATAGCCTGCTTCAGGTCTTTAGCATTGACGTTAATCACCTTCTGGGTGTTGACATCGGCTGCTGCAAACACGAAAGAGTATCCACTCTTTTCTCTCAATTCTGTCATAGCACGTTCTACGCTCACGCCCTTAAGATTAAGCTTGACGCTCTGGGCGAATGTAGATAGATTCATGCACAACAGAAGCGCGCCCACTGTGAGGCCTTTTCTTTTGATGTTCATTGCACTATAGGTTAAATGTAAATATAAATTGTTGTTATTATATAGCTTTAGGTACTGTTTTTTTAGGCCGACAATGCCCTGTGCACGGTTTTAGCCGCACATTATTATAGTTAGAGGTGTATTGTTCCGCCAAGCGGAAAAGGGTTGTTGGTCTGTGGTTAACAGTTATATATTTGAATTGTTGTTGTCAATTTTATTTATACGTTTCCGTAGCGTTTGTTTTTAAGTTTTTAAATTGTTTATAGTTTTAGGTTTATATATTTTGGTTTTATGAAAAAATGAATTGATGAGGGGTGTAAGTTAGGGGTGTTAGCGGTATATCCGCACCACATTGCCGTTTATAGCATAGCGTATGTGTCCGGTAGCAGTCAGTGCGGCAAGTATCTGGGAGAGACTCTGGTCCTTGCGATGGAACACGCCATAGAAGCGTGTCTGTGCAAGTTCACGGTTCTCTATGAGTATCTTTGTGCCGTAGCTACGCTCAAGGTCGACAGCAATGTCGGCAAGTCGTTGGCCATTAAGCATTATGGTGCCGTCGGTCCAAAGACGATCGGTTGTGGCACGGTTCTCTATACGCATATTGCCGCTACGCTTCTCAAGCACGGCACGCTGGTCGGGCGATAATCGGTATTGATAGTCGCCGTCGTGGCTCGATCGCAATCCTACAGCCACACTTCCCTCATCAAGGCTCACCATGGCCGATTTGTCGGAGGGATAGTCGCGGAAGTCGAACTTGGTACCAAGCACCTGTACGTTCAGACTTGGCGATTTGACTATGAAAGGCATCGACTCATTGCGATGTACCTCAAAGTAGCCTTCACCCGTGAGTTGCACACGACGGTCGTTTACGCCAAAGCCCTGCGAATACTCTATACGGCTGCCGGCATTGAGCCATACCTCTGTGCCGTCGGGCAGTGTCATCTTGGTTGTAGAGCCTTGCGGAGCCTCTACCTTAATCATGGCGAATGCCTGCTCCATATTGCGCTGTCCCATATTATAGAATAGGTATGAGCAAGCACAAGCTATGACTGTCACTACAGCAGCATAACGCATGAAGTTCATAGTATAGCGTCTTATGCTTATTGACTTTGTTTCCGGTTGCTCTACATCTGGTTCGGCTATAGCTTTTAAGTCTGCATTCTTTATACGTTCCACAAACATAGCAAAAGCTTTCTTGCTATCGTACTGCGAAAGCTCGCTAACATCAGGTGTCGAGTTCCATACTTCTACAAGACGATCATACTCCTCGCGGTTGGCTTCACTGGCTCCTATCCACTCGTTCATACGACGGCTTTCGTCGGCTGTAAGTGCATCGCTGAGCTGTGTTGCTACCAGTTCGCATATCTCGTCTTGATTCATCTCTTGTTTGTTGATTTGATTTGTTTTCATTAAGGTGACGAAATTTTAAGAAAAAGGGTTAGTCAAAAATCAAAGTTTTTTTCAAAAAAGTAAAAAAAACGTTTTTGTGCCTTTAAAAGACCTTATATCACACAGTCATTCCACTGACAAAAAACACGAATACGATGTAGCTTCCAAGTTCTTTGGCAAGCAACTGCAATGCGTTGCGCAAATGATATTTTACAGTACTTACACTGATATTGAGTTCGGACGCTATCTCAGCGTGACGTTTACCCATGAAGCGGCTCAATTCGAACACTCGTCGGCACTCTGCCGGCAGATGCTCTATAGCCATGTCTACACGGTCGGCAAGTTCGTTGCCAACGAGTTGGTCGAGCGGCTGCTCGCCATCGGCAAAATCAGCAATACGGTCGCCCTCCGCCAATTGCGAGGCTGCAACCTCATAGCGCTGGTGCTTGGAGCGCAGATAGTCAATACATCCATTGCGCACTGCCTGCTGTAGGTAGCTGCGCAACGAAGTGTTGACATTGAGCGTGTCACGGTGTTCCCACATACGATATATCATATCGCCCACGATTGTCTCAGCCACAAAGCTGTCACGCACATAGCGATTGGCTGTATGACATAACACCTGGTAGTGGGTGTCGTATATATATTGGTAGGCTTCAGTGTCGCCTGCCTTCAACCCCTTGACAACGAGTTTCTCAGAATAGTCCATTAAGCATTTTGCTTTTTAGGTAGGTCCATCACATTATATATATTAATGTATGGTAGTTTTCACGATTTTGGTAGGAGCCTGCTCCTTGTTGCGACGGTTTACCACCGTCACTACTGCCTGTGCGAGATTGAGGAATGCCAGTCCGGTTATCGACGAGTTGTCGAGTGCGGCAGGTGTTCCGTTGTCACCATTCTCGCAGATGCTCTGTACGAGCGGTATCTGTGCGAGCAATGGCACGTTCATCTCCTTGGCGAGATTCTTGCAGCCTTCCTTGCCGAAGATATAGTATTTGTTTTCGGGCAGCTCGGCAGGTGTAAACCATGCCATATTCTCAACGAGTCCGAGAATGGGCACATTCACCTTGTCGTTGCTGTACATGTCGATGCCCTTGCGTGCGTCGGCGAGTGCCACGTTCTGCGGTGTCGACACTATGACAGCACCCGTGATGGCGAGAGTCTGAAGCAGTGTGAGGTGTATGTCGCTTGTTCCGGGAGGAGTGTCGAGTATGAAGTAGTCGAGGTCACCCCAATCGGCATCGGCTATGAGCTGCTTCAATGCGTTCGACGCCATTCCACCGCGCCAGAGTGTGGCAGTGTCGGGATTGACGAAGAATCCGATAGAGAGCACCTTGATGCCATATTTCTCAACCGGCTCAATGAGGTCGCGTCCGTCTTTCTTCACGGCGTAGGGACGTGCGTCCTCTACTTGGAACATCTTAGGTACAGAAGGACCGAAGATGTCGCAGTCGAGCAGTCCTACCTTGTAGCCCAGTCGTGCCAGTGCTATGGCGAGGTTGGCGGCTACGGTACTCTTGCCTACTCCACCCTTGCCCGAGCTTACAGCTATGACGTTCTTCACATTGGGCAGCATCTTGCCCACTTCGGGACGTGGCTTTGAGAGGTATTCGGTAGAGATTGTCACCTCTACTTCTTTCGATACATGATAGTGAATGGCTGCCTCGGCTGCCTTTACTGTCGACTTGAGGAAGGGGTCGGTGTCGCGCGGGAATATGAGCGAGAACGAAACCTTCATGCCGTCGATGCGCAAGTTGTCAGCCACCATGTCTGCCTCTACAAGGTTCTTCTTGTTGCCGGGATAGATGACGGTGGCAAGCGCATCCATTATAAGTTTAGGATATAATGTCATTGTATTGAATTTTGAGTTTTGAATTTTGAGTTTTGAATTATTCTCGGCTTCGCCTGCGATTGTGAATTTTGGAGTTTTGAATTTGGAATTGTTGAATTCGTGGATGTAAGACTATCTGCAGGAGGTTATGGCGTCCTCGCCATAACCTGGGCAAGCAATAGCGAAGCAGCAAACAGCCGTTTCAAATCGGCAATGTCAACTGCTCAGGCTACGGCGAGGACGCCATAGCCTCCTACAATCCCAAATTGTATAATTCCTAATCGGCGTAGCCGACCAATTCAACATTCAAAACTCCACATTCCACATTTACAAAGTTTTTGTTTTCGGGCTACGCTTGTCACGGTGGTAGCTGCGATACTCATCGAGCGGTATCTCCACTTCGGGTTCGGTCAGTTCACCCTGCTTGGGCAATGCAAACTTCATGTACTTGATGTTGAGTCCACGCTCTATCCACATACTCTCGTAGTAGGTCTGAATGCCGAGTATCTCCTGTGTCTGCGCGTCGAGACCATCGGTATGATATAAGTCTTCGGTACGAAACAACAGCGGCAGGTTATTATGCTGCTGCATGTATGTGGTATAGGTGAAGAGGAAGTTGGAGTCGGTCTTCAGATGCACCGTTCCACCGTCTACGAGGAAATGGCGATAGCGCTCAAGGAAGAATGTCGAGGTGAGACGCTTGCGCGGATTCTTCATCTGCGGATCGCTGAACGTTAGCCATATCTCCTGCACCTCATCCTCGCTGAAGAAGCGGTCAATAATCTCGATGTTGGTGCGCAGGAATGCCACATTCTTCAGTCCATCGGCTATAGCCTGTGTGGCTCCTGTCCACATACGTGCTCCCTTGATGTCAACGCCAATGAAGTTGATGTTGGGGAACATCTTAGCCAACCCTACTGTATATTCGCCCTTGCCGCATCCCAGCTCGAGCACAATGGGGTTGTCGTTCTTGAAGTACATCTCGCGCCATCGGCCTTTCATATCAAACGGCACGTTGTCGGCTACCGAGAACGGATACTGAAACACGTTCTCGTATCTTTCCATGTCGGCGAACTTCGCCAGTTTTCCTTTACCCATATATGGTTTTAATAAATTAATCTTTAGTATATTATCAGTATATTCGAAATACTCAACTTGCAAAGTTAACCATTTATATTGACACTTCAATGGCGAGAAACAAAAATCTTAAAAAAAGACCTGCATCAGAGCAATGTTGATTGCCCGGATGCAGGTCGTTGCATGTCTATATAATAATGTGTCACAATCAGTGCGGACACATTGCCTTGCTCGCTTCTTATTCAATCACTACTGTTGTCCAGCCGTGCTTGTCCTCAACGGTGCCATACTGTATACCACGCAGAGTCTCGTAAAGCTTGGTTGACCATGGGCCCGGCTTCTCACCGAAGTTGTAGACCTTGCCTGTGTCCATATCGTCGAGGTGTGATATTGGCGAGATAACAGCTGCTGTACCGCATGCTCCTGCCTCCTCGAATGTCTCAAGTTCTTCTTCGGGCACCGGACGACGCTCCACCTTCATACCCAGATCCTCAGCAATCTGCATAAGGCTACGGTTGGTGATTGACGGGAGGATTGATGTAGACTTAGGAGTGACGTAAGTGTTGTTCTTGATGCCGAAGAAGTTGGCAGCGCCACACTCGTCGACATACTTCTTCTCCTTAGAGTCGAGATAGAACTCGCTGGCGTAGCCCTTAGCGTGTGCAATAGAGTTGGCCTTAAGACTTGCAGCATAGTTGCCACCCACCTTATATATACCCGTACCGAGCGGAGCTGCACGGTCGTAGTCACGAATGATTACGTACGGATTGCTTGAGAAGCCTCCCTTGAAGTACGGACCTACCGGAGTGACGAAAATGAGGAACATATACTCCGAAGCCGGATGTACACCTACCTGAGCCGATGTGCCGATGAGCAACGGACGGATGTAGAGCGTAGCTCCACTCTCGTATGTAGGGATGTATTCCTGATTGAGGCGCACTACCTTCTTAACCATTTCCACAAACAGCTCTGTAGGCAGCTCGGGCATCATGATGCCCCGACATGTAGACTGCAAACGTGCAGCGTTGTCCTCTACACGGAACACACGTACCTTGCCGTCAGGACAGCGATAAGCCTTCAATCCCTCGAAAGCCTCCTGACCATAATGCAGACAGGTGGCTGCCATGTGCAGTTTCAAATACTCGTCGGAGCATACTTCTATTTCGCCCCACTTACCGTCGCGATAGCAGCAACGTACATTGTAATCGGTCGGCATATAACCGAACGAAAGTTCTGACCATGCTATATCCTTCATAATATTATTATGGTTTTGTTATCTTTCAAGACAAAAGTACGAATAAAAAGGGTTACGTGCAACTATTTCAGACGAAATTTTCTATTTTGCCGTTTTTCCGTCTGTTATGATAGCTTTCTCGATGTCTTCCTTATAGTTCAAGTTCATCTTGCGATATATGTCGTGCATGTGTAGCAGACGTTCGGCGAAGCTGCCGAATTCGCGCTGCTCCTGATTAGTCCACTGCACTTCGGCAAGGGCTGCAAGACGTGGCAGCAGTTCCCATTCGAGCTTCTTGGTGTCTGGCACCCACTCTGTCCATATACATCCCTCGGCTCCGATGATGTTGGTCTTCTCGCTGTCGGTGAGTTCGGCAAAAGCAGGATTTACGTCATAAACGCGCTTTATGCTGGGTATGCCGGTTATCTGATTGATACGTGGATTGGAGAAGTAGAAGTTGGTGATAGGAGCCACTACGGTCTTGTGGCCTTCCTTGGCTGAGCGTATAGAAGCCTTCTGGCTGGTCCAAGCTATCACGGTGATGTCCTTCGACGGTGTTCCGTCGAGTATCTCGTCCCATCCCAGAATCTTACGTCCACGGGCTTTAATCTCCTTGGCTACTTCGCCCATAAACCACGACTGCAACTGCTCCTCCTTAGAGTGACCCTCAATGTCCTTCAGTCCGAGAGCGGCTATCTTGGCCTGACAGCGCTCGCATTCCTTCCAGCGCTCCTTGGGACACTCGTCGCCACCTATATGTATATAAGGTGATGGGAAGATGTCCATAATCTCGTTGATGACGTCCTTGGCAAGTTGCAGGGCGAAGGGCTGACCGGCACACATCACTTCGCGAATCACGCCGAAATGGCAGCATACGTCATACGGACCTCCGGTGCATCCCAACTGCGGATAGGCTGCCAGTGCCGACTGGATGTGTCCGGGCATGTCCACTTCGGGAATTACTGTGATGTGGCGTTCGGCTGCATAGCGCACTATGTCGCGTGCCTCGTCCTGTGTGTAATATCCCGATACGGGCTTGCCGTCGTATTCCTTACCGCCAAGCAACACTGTCTGCTTGCGCTTCGAACCAATCTCGGTGAGCAGCGGATACTTCTTTATCTCGATGCGCCAACCCTGATCTTCGGTCAGGTGCCAGTGGAAATAATTGATATTGTGCATTGCGAGCACGTCGATAAACTTCTTGATGTAGTCGACCGAGAAGTAATGACGACCACAGTCGAGCATGAATCCACGATAGGCAAAGCGTGGTGCGTCGTGAATCTTGGCAGCCGGCAGTGCCACCTCTTTAGCTTCGCTCACCATAGGCAGCGCCTTGGCGATGGTCTGCAGTCCACGGAACACGGCAGCGTGTGTGGCACCGTTGAGCGTGATGAGCTTCTTCGTGACGTTGATGTCGTAAGCCTCGTCGCCACCAGCTACGCTTGCTACGCCCAGACGTATCTGGTTGGAAGCCGAGCGGTCGGTTGCAGTGATGCCGATACCGGTCATAGCCTTGACATACGAAACAAGGAATTCGGCGTTGCGCTTCTGCACAGCGTCGCCTGTAGGATAATAAACTGTGGTGTGGGCGTTGATGACGAATGCCGGCTTGGCAACGACTTCTACCGACTGCGGCAACGGAATGACATTCCAATTGCCCGTCTTCACGTCCTTAGCCGTGACGGTGATGCTACACAACAACAGCAGCAACGCAAAAAGTTTTTTTGACATAATAGATAGTTTTTAAGTATATACATTATATATAATGGATGCAAAGTTACACAAAAACAACAAGAAAAAGGAAAGCGTTTCGCCCTTTATGACTACCTGCACTTTGCCATCGGCATCAGGCATGTTGTAGAGAAGAAACTGTATTTCGTTACTCATGTTACTCCTTTTAACTTAAAAAAGCACTAATCACCCGAATAAATATTCAGATGATTAGTGCTTTATGTATTGACAATCAATCTGTCTGATTACTTCTGAATGTCCCAACCTACAGCCGATGCACCGAGCACAGCTGCCGATGAGCCTTCGAGACCGCTAACGAGGAACTTGGCCTTGCCCTTGAAGATGTTGAGCACGGTCTCATCGTAAGCCTTCTTGATAGGATTCATGATGAGATCACCAGCCTTGGTCAGTCCGCCGAAGAAGATAAATGCCTCGGGTGAAGAGAAAGCTGCAAAGTCGGCGCAAGCCTCACCGAGGATTTTGCCTGTGAACTCGAAGATTTCATTGGCAATCTTATCGCCCTTGCCTGCTGCCATAGCAACATCGTATGATGTGATCTTCTCAGGATCAAGCTCGCGCAGCAATGAAGGCTCGTCGCTGTTTTCGAGGAATTCGCGTGCCGAACGAGCCACACCAGTTGCCGAACAATATGTCTCAAGACATCCCTTGCGACCGCAACCGCACTGACGACCGTTCTCCTTAACGATAACGTGACCAAGCTCGCCTGCGAAACCGTCGCAACCGTATACCAACTGACCGTTGATAACGATGCCCGAACCTACACCAGTACCGAGAGTGATAACGATAAAGTTCTTCATACCGCGTGCCACGCCGTATGTCATTTCACCGATAGCGGCTGCATTGGCGTCGTTGGTAAGAGCTACAGGTATGCCGAGCTTGTCAGAGAAGAGCTTTGCCAAAGGCACAACGCCCTTACGTCCCCACTCAAGGTTAGGAGCAAACTCAATAGTGCCGTTATAGTAGTTGCCGTTAGGCGCACCGATACCCATAGCCTTGATCTTGTCAATGCCACCAACCTGGTCGATGATAATCTTCAAAGCCTCAACCGAAGCGTCAACATAAGCCTCAACGTTATCGCCATAGCCTTGGGTCTTGATAGCAGTAGTGGCCTTGATGTCGCCACGGCTGTCAACAATACCGAAAACAGAGTTTGTACCACCGAGGTCCAAACCAATTACATAGGGTTTCAGAGAATCTTCTGTCATAATGATTTTTTGTTATAATTGGTAAATTAATATAGTTATGGTTAGCGAGCGCGCACTTGCATTATGGTGCACACTACATTATGGCAAAGGTATTAAAAATGTTGTAAATCGACAAAGTTTTAAGTATAAAATTTGTCTATATCGCATAAAATTCCGAATTTTGCAAGCGTTATGCAATTTCCAATTCAATTAGATATTTTAGACTTTGTATTCAAAGGAATACTCATAGGCATCATGGCTTCGGCGCCAATGGGACCAGTCGGAGTGCTTTGCATACAACGCACACTCAACAAGGGACGCTGGTATGGATTTGTCACAGGCATTGGCGCTTGCGTAAGCGACATTATATATGCACTGTTCACGGGTCTTGGCATGAGTTTCATGATGGACATTGTCGGCAATGAGCGCAACCGTTTTCTGCTGCAGATAAGCGGCAGCGTGGTGTTGCTGCTGTTCGGCGTATACTGCTATCGTTCCAATCCTACCAAGAACATACACCAGAGCAACAAGACGCAGAAGGGAACACTCGTACACAACGGCATAACGGCTTTTCTTGTTACGCTGTCCAATCCGCTTATCATTTTCCTCTTTATATTCCTTTACGCACAGTTTGCCTTCGTTGTGCCCAACCGCCCCATTGAGATGTCAGTGGGATACGTGAGCATCGTGGGCGGTGCTATGCTGTGGTGGTTCGGACTGACGTGGCTCATCGACAAGGTGCGCGGCAAGTTTGACAACACCGGCATCCTGCTCATCAATCGCGTCGTGGGCTGCATAGTGGTAATATTCTCGATCATCATGCTGCTCGGAACTGTGTTCAACCTTTATAAATTGCCTTATTAAAAATATGTTTATAGCCCAAGATTTACGCAAGAAGAGCACTGCCGAATTCGTGCTCTATATGTGGCAGGTAGAGGACATCATACGCGCCTATGGTTGTCAGCTGTCACGCATCAAGAACGAATACATAGCCCGATTTGCCGACTATACCGACGAGCAACGCGAGGAGATGGTTGACTGGTATGGCGACCTCATCACGATGATGAACTCGGAGGGCAAACGCGAGAAGGGTCACCTCACTATCAACCAGATTGTGGTGAAGGACCTGAACGACCTGCACAACCAGTTGCTGCAAAGTTCTCGTTTCCCCTTCTACAACGCCGAATATTATAAGGTGTTGCCCTTTATCGTCGAACTTCGCAATCGTGGCGACAAGGATGTGAGCGAGATTGAGACTTGCCTCAACGCCCTCTACGGCACTATGATGCTGCGCCTGCAGGGCAAGAAGATAAGCCCCGACACCGAACACGCCGTAAAGGAGATTTCCACCTTCCTCGGTATGCTCAGCGACTATCACATCAAGGACAAGACAGAGGGTCTGCGTTTTGACGACGACGAGGAATTATAAAGCGTCAGACACTACACAACACACGCCCTGTAAAGGCTAAAGTACACATTATAGGAGGCTATGGCGTCCCCGCCGTAGCCTGAGCAATAAAACAGCGCAAACCAAATGAGGGAGTAACATCCTAACATTTGAAATGCCAACCAACTGCTCAGGCTACGACGAGGACGCCGTAGCCTCCTATTTTTTTACACTGACTGTCTTTATCAAGAGTATGGCACCACGACAGTCCAGATGTTCCACTTGATACATGTTGCCACTTCTTCGCCGGCATAGTAGCGGTTGGCTCCGCAGTAGGTGCCGTCCGAATACTTCTTGTCGAGTCCCCACGGGTCGTGAATCTCAAACCATGTCTTGCCGTTCACTACACGATAGCCCTTGATAAGGAGGAAATGGCCCGAGCCGTCACTATAATATTTATGTGTATGATACTCCTTCGACACGGCTGTCTGAACGCTGAGGTTGGCGCTGTTGAGGCATACTATGCACAGATTGTTCTGCTCCAGGAGTTGTCGCACCTTATTTATAAAGCCTTCAGTGGTAGCCCCATCGAAGTTCCAGTAGTCTGCGTCAACGCCATTACGCTGCAAGTAATTGACAATATCGCGCGGATACCACCACGTGCCACCGTCTATTTCGCTATGCACGGCACTGTTGCGAGTGTCCTCTACGGTGCCCGTAAACTGCGGATTGCGCCACTTCATAGCCATCGTTGCGCATGCCGGACCGCAATTCACGTCTGAATAAGGTCCTGTATGCTGCTGTTGCAGATAATAGCCTTGGTCGGAAGTGCCGTTGTTCGACCACCAATAGCTCAGGAAATTGCCCATACCATACCGGGCTGTGTAGTCGTTGTTGGTCACCACAACGTGCCAACGGGTCTTGACCGAATAGTCGGCGTTAGACACGGTGTACAATACCATATCGTTGAAGTTCAACGTATTGGCACCGCTTTGCTGCACGACGCGGTTGATAGAAGCCTGCGCACCGTCCGAGACGGTAAACTCCGGCACAAGCGCCGAGCCGTCCGTCACGTCGTCGGGCAGCCTGACGGTAATGGTATGCGTAGCTGCATCGATTGTAGTCTTGGCATCTTCGTAGCCCTTTATCTTATACGTCACGAAGTCGGTTTGCTGCGGTTGCAGCCCGTCGTCGTCCGAACAGCTCGCCACACACGCCAGCATCACCACCAGCCACACGTACGAGCACAAGCTCTTGAATCTTGTCTTTTCCATAACCTTACTTATTCTTTAGTGTAACCTTCGTTCTGCTCCATGTCAGGATTGAACGTAAACTCATCACGACTTATAGGCAATACGCACTTATAGTAGTTCCAGTCGATTTCTTCGGGAGCGTTGGGCAGGTGCTTTCCGCCTCGACGTACAATCTTCTTGCCATTGCGCAGAAGGTCGAAATAGCGATGTCCCTCGCCCACAAGTTCCTTGGCACGCTCGTCGAGAACGCGGTCGAGCGTGAACTCAGCGTCGCTTACGGAAGCGTTAGGATTGGCTCTTCTCACGATATCGTTGAGGTAATCGAGTGCCGGCTGGCGCAGTTCGCCACCTGCCTTCAGTCCTGCCTCGGCAGCAATGAGGTAGACTTCCGACAGACGTATTACGGTATAGTTGTTGTCGAACGACGGAGAGTCGTAACCTTTCTCGCCCGGATACTTCAGCAGTAGATTATAGTACTGATGGTCGCCACCGTCCTGATAGGTTGCAACGAGCTGGTTGCGCACGTCGGCAGGGTCGCTCTTGAGTTTCTGTGCGAAATCGTCGGTCAGCACAACGGCTGCATATCCCCACCAGTGCAGCATAAACGACAGTCCGTCGCGACCCGGATTGGATGTTGCAGTGTTAGAAACCTGGAACAAAGCCTCTGCTCCGAACTTGTTGCCCCATGCATACATGTCGGCATAGTGGGCGTTGTCAACAAGATAGTACAATCCCGTCGACTTCAAGTCGTTGATGAGCATGTCGGCAGTGCCGAACGCTTCCTTGTTCATTCCGCAATACAGATAGGTGCGGGCGAGCAATGCGCGTGCTGCATAGGAATTGAGATGTCCGTCGTTGCGTGAATTTGAGAGCAGCGGAATGGCCTCCTTCAGCTTGTTGATGATATATTCGTAGCACTCTGCCACGCTGCTGCGAGTCGACGTTTCGCCATAGCCTATGGCGTGATCGAGCAATGGCACGCCGGGCGAAGCACCGTTGTCCTTGGCATAAGGATAGCCATACAGTCGCGTAAGGTCGAAATAGCAGAGGGCTATTGCGGCAAGAGCCTCGCCACGATAGTTGGCAAGTTCGGCTTGCGTGGCGTTCACCTTGCCGTCGTCGATGGCCTTGATGACGTTGAAGGCGTTGCGCACGATGTAGTATGGACGGCCCCACAGTCCGCCGTTGTTGGGCACCGAAGCCGTATGATCGAAGAAGTAGAAGGAGTAGCCCTGACGTCCTCCCGACCACGATGTGGGCTGCATGCAGTCGCCCTTGATGTCGCCATAGAGGAACATCGACAAATCGTAGTAGTAGACCGACGCCATGAGCGAGTACAATCCGTTGACGGCGTTCTTCACGTCAGACAACGTTGTTATGGCCTCCTTGGTTGTTACCTGGTCAGACGGTGACTTATCGAGGAAGTCGCCTGTGCATGATGACATAAACAGAGCCACCAGCAATGCGGCAAATATGTTTTTCTTCATAGTGTTGCGTTTTTAAAGTCCAATTTCCAAACCGAATGAGAATGTCTTGAGAGGCGGGATTTCAAATCCCACAGTACCCATGAGTTCGGGGTCGTACTGTGTGTACTTGGCCCATGTAAGGAGGTTGCTGCCCGAGAAGTATACGCGTGCACGGCTCAGTCCGAGCTTCTTTATCCACGAGTCGGGAGCGTTGACTCCGAGCACGAGGCTCTTCAGTCGCAGATGGTCGGTGCTGTGTATGCCACGCGACGAGTGCCACCATCCGCCGTAGTTCTGTCCGTAGACATAGCGCGGAATGTCGGTCTTGTCACCAGGTTTCTGCCAGCGGCGGCGCAGCTCTATACTCTTTGGCGCTGTGGCGGACTTGCCATCGTCCTGAAGTGTCCACATTGCGTCGTCGTAGCTGTGACCTCCGAGCGAATAGGTCAGATTGAACATAAGGTCGAAATACTTGTAGCGGAACGTGTTGCCGATGCTTCCGCTTACGGTGGGATAGATGTTCTCCAGCGGCACCATTACCGCTTTGTTGGGGTCGTACACCTTTTCGCGCGAGCGCACTCCGTCCTTCTCGACGTTGGAATAGTACATAGGCAGACCGTTTTCGGGGTCAACGCCGGCATATTCGCGCAGACAGATGGTGCCGAGCGAGTAGCCTTCCTTCACGACGTAGTAGTTGCCGGTGAAGTATTGCGGCACGTCGGCGAGCTTGAGCACCTTGTTCTTGTTGTGCGTCATCATGAACGTCGAGGTCCATGTGAAGTCCTTGTTGTCGATATTGGTAGAGCGCACCTCAAGCTCGAATCCCGTATTGCGCATGCGTCCGATGTTGTCCATGATAGAGCCGAAGCCTGTTATCGGGTCGACCATCTTGCTCATGAGCAGGTCGCGGGTGTCACGGGTATACCAGTCGAATGTGATGTTGAGCCGGCGGAACAATGTGAGGTCGAGACCAACGTTGAGTGCGTAGTTCTTTTCCCAGCTGAGCTTGTCGTTGCTGAGCGTGCTTTCCACCATAGCCGGAAGGTCGTTGTACTTGTAGGTTACGTCATACATTCCGTTGTACGAATAGAGCGACGACGGGATATTGCCGTTGACGCCGTAGCTGAGTCGTATCTTGCCGTCGGTGAGCCAGTTCTCGCACGACTTGAGGAACTTCTCATGCGAGAAGCGCCATGAGCCAGATATAGCCCAGAAGTTCTCCCATCGGTTGTCGGGATGCAGACGTGACGAACCGTCGCGACGGAAACTTGCCGACAGATAGTAGCGTGTCTTGTAGTCGTAATTGGCACGGAACACGTACGAGAGCATAGCGTCGCCCGAAATGTAGTTGCCTATCTCCACCGGCGCAGATGCCACTCCGAGCACATTCTTCTTGTCGGTGGCATAGTTCTTTGCCTCGGCTGAGGCGTAGTCCTTCTCCCAATTGTGTATTTCGTAGGCTGCAAGCACGTCGACAGAGTGCTCGCCGAACTTGGCGGCGTAGTTGAGTCGGGTGTTGCTGTTGTAGGTAAGGTTCTCCACACGATAGAAGTCGCCCTGTCCGTTGGGGCTACTGCCGTCGGCACTTTCGGGCGAGAAGTAGCGGAACTCGTTAGTGTTGATATAGTCCACATTGAATACCGAAGACAGTCGCAGACCCTTAAATATGGTGTAGCCAGCCTCGGCCGATGCGAAGGTGCGTGCTATTCGGCTGCGGTGGGTATTTATCTCGTTCTCCTCAACAAGGTTCATGTAGTTGAGTTCCTTGACGCTTTTGTTGTACGATCCGTCCTCGTTGTATATGGGCACCGACGGAGTGAGCGCCCGCTTGAGCGCGTGCATAGGGTTGCTGTAGTACTGTGCTCCGGGCAGCGGCTTCTCCTTGGTGAGCGAGAAGATGCCGCTCAGAGCGAGGTCGAAGTTCTTGTATTTGTTGTTGACGTTGAGATGACCGCTGTATCGTTCAAAACCCGAGTTGCGTGCCACGCTCTCCTGGTTGGTATAGTTGACCGATGCGGCGAAACGTGTGTTCTCGCGGCCGCTCATTACGGAGAAGTCGTAGTTCTGCTGCAATGCTTTTCTGAACAGAGCCTTCTGCCAGTCGGCATAGCCTCCAGCCGGACGTGGGGCGTAATTGTCGATTATCTCCTCGGCATGTTCCTCAGCCCACTCCACAGTCTGGCCCGCATCGATATTGGCATTGACAAAACCCTCGAGCACCAGATTGCGTCGCTCCTCGCCTCCCATTGTCGGGCGGTAGCGATAAGCCATGTCGCTTATGCCGAAGCTTGCCTTGAGATTGTATGTGGTCTTGCCCTGCGCAGCCTTCTTGGTGGTGATGAGCACAACGCCGTTGGCACCGCGTGCACCGTAGAGCGAGGCTGAAGCGGCATCCTTAAGGATTGTCACATTCTCTATGTCCGACGGATTGAGGGTGCTGAGTATGCCGAAGCCGCCCGAGTTCATGCCGTTCGACGAGAAGTTGCCCGACATGATTGGCACGCCGTCAAGCACATAAAGCGGCTCGTTGGAAGCCGAGAGCGAACCTATACCGCGTATGCGCATGGTAGAATTGGCGCCCGGCGTTCCGCTGCTTGTGCTGATAGCCACGCCCGAAAGGTTGCCTTCCATCATCTGCGCAAGCGAGATTACGGGCAGGTCTTTCTGCTTCTCGACACTCATTACCGATGCCGAACCCGTATAGGCGCCCTTCTTGATGTTGCCATAACCGGTCACAACCACCTCGTTAAGTTCCGAGATGTCGTCGTCGAGCTGTATGGTCTTCATCTGCGTAGAGCCATGAACGGTGATACGATGCGACACCATACGCATACCAATCATGTGGAATTCCAGTTCGTACACTCCGTTTTTGGGTACGGGCAGCGCATATCTGCCGTTGATGTCGGTAAGACATACTCTGCCAATCGACTTCACCGACACGGTAACGCCCGGCAACGGGTCGCCATTACTGTCGGTCACCATACCCTTGATTTGGTAAATCGTCTGTTGCGCTTTCTGCACAGCGAGTACATCGTTTGCCACCTTATTAGCCGAAACACCAACCGGTGCAGCCAATAAAGACGCTACGATACACATCAATACTTTGTCGTTCATAGGCAAGAAATCGTTTATGGTTCGTATTCAAAGACTTTTCAAACAATAATCTGATTGGCTCTCATTAATAACTTGACATAAATCGCATTAATAATTTGAAATAATAGAATCAGAGGTTTGATACGTTCAAAATTACAAAATTAATTACACAATATAACATAACTTATACGTTGTTCTATTAAATTCACACAAAAAGATATATAAATCTTTCAGTCTGCAAGTTCGTATAGGCTCTACACCTTATTATATTATATATAGTGGCAAAACCATACGAAATCATTCGCCATATTTCTATAATTAAGATTCATCCGAAATATGGAGTGTTACGACTGTTTTCAATGAAGACCTGACTGTAGGAGGTTATGGCATCCTCGCCATAACCTGAGCAAGCAGCTATGTGAAAAACCAACAATAAGAAAATGTCGGCAGTCTGCTCAGGCTACGGCGGGGACGCCATAGCCTCCTACTATTTGCATTGCCAATCCACTATGAAACTTGAACTTTCAAATATGGTCACCCAAAATGCCAGATGAAGCAAATCCGTCGGATTTTCAAAAGGAGTCCTTTTGGAGGGCAAAACGAGTCCTTTTGAGGTGCAAAAGGAGTCCTTTTGATGAGCAAAACGAGTCCTTTTGGAGGGCAAAAGGAGTCCTTTTGAAAAGCACCGATTATAATACCGTTTTATTGAGCCGTAAATGCTGACAATATGACATACAATAAACCTACATTATTGGATAATATTACACAAATATCAAAAAGATAATAAGGAAAAGCTGTTATTTATCGAAATTTATCGTAACTTTGCATTTAACAAGGCGCATAAGAATGCGCTTAAAACTTAATCATTAAATTAGAGTACAGAAATGCCAGAAATCTCAGTACGCGGACTTGAAATGCCCGAATCGCCAATACGCAAATTGGCCCCGTTGGCCGCAGCAGCCAAAGAGCGCGGTGTTAAAGTCTACCACCTCAATATCGGCCAGCCCGACCTGCCCACTCCGCAAGTCGGACTCGATGCCTTGAAGCACATCGACCGCAAGATCCTGGAGTATTCGCCTTCGGCAGGATACCTGTCGTATCGCCAGAAACTCACGGGCTACTACAAGCGGTTTAACATCAACGTCACCGCCGACGACATCATCATCACGTCAGGAGGCTCCGAAGCCGTGCTCTTCGCATTCATGTCGTGCCTCAATCCGGGCGACGAAATCATCATTCCAGAGCCCGCTTATGCCAACTACATGGCGTTCGCCATCTCGGCAGGTGCCAAGATACGCACCATAGCCACTACAATTGAGGAGGGATTCTCGCTGCCTAAGGTGGAGAAGTTTGAAGAACTCATCAACGAGCACACACGTGCCATACTCATCTGCAACCCCAACAACCCTACAGGCTATCTGTACACACGCCGCGAGATGAACCAGATACGCGACTTGGTGAAGAAGTACGACCTGTATCTCTTCTCCGACGAGGTCTACCGCGAATACATCTACACCGGCTCGCCTTACATCTCGGCATGCCATCTGGAGGGCATCGAGCAGAACGTCATACTCATCGACTCCGTGTCGAAGCGCTACTCGGAGTGCGGCATTCGCATCGGCGCACTCATCACCAAGAACGCTGAGGTGCGCGCAGCCGTGATGAAGCTGTGCCAGGCGCGTCTTTCGCCACCTCTACTGGGTCAGATAGTAGCCGAGGCTTCGCTCGACGCACCCGAAGACTACTACCGCGACGTGTACGAGGAGTATGTCGAGCGCCGCAAATGCCTCATCGACGGACTCAACCGCATCCCTGGAGTCTACTCGCCGATACCTATGGGCGCATTCTATACGGTGGCAAAGCTGCCCGTTGACGACTCCGAGAAGTTCTGCCGCTGGTGTCTGGAGGAGTTCGACTATGAAGGCGAGACCGTGATGATGGCTCCAGCAGCCGGATTCTACACTACTCCCGGCGTAGGACGCGACGAGGTGCGCATAGCCTACGTGCTCAAGAAGGAAGACCTGGGACGCGCAC
This sequence comes from uncultured Prevotella sp., assembly GCA_900546575.1. Classification (GTDB taxonomy): domain Bacteria; phylum Bacteroidota; class Bacteroidia; order Bacteroidales; family Bacteroidaceae; genus Prevotella. Next base: position 12,848 of record URDM01000019.1, on the reverse strand, counting down.
TCATCGTGCTGCGCAAGGCTCTGGAGGCTTATCCAGGAAGAGTTGTTGCTAATGAGTAATAAACAATGAACTTTCCTCTTTTTATTGCCCGCCGCATATACTCCGACCATATCGGCGACCAACAGAAAGTGTCCAAACCCGCAATACGCATTGCCGTGGCGGGAGTGGCTATCGGATTGGCGGTGATGATAATAAGCGTGTGCGTGGTGTTGGGGTTCAAGCACACCATACGCGATAAGGTCGTGGGATTCGGAAGCCATATACAGGTGGCAAACTTCTACACCCTGCAATCGTCAGCCATCGACCAACCTATAGCCATAGGCGACTCGATGATGAACGTATTGAAAAGAACTGACGGCGTGAAGCACGTGCAACGCTTTGCCATGAAGCAAGGCATACTGAAGACCGACAACGACTTTCTGGGCGTGATGTTCAAGGGCGTGGGACCAGAATTCGACTCCACATTCATACACAAGAGTATGGTGGAGGGCAGCATCCCCCACTTCTCCGACCAGCAGAGCACCAACCGCATACTCATATCGAAGGATATGGCAAGCAAACTGCGCGTCAAGGCGGGCGACCGGATATTCGCCTACTTCATAGGCGAGGGCGGAGTGCGCACCCGACGCTTCACAATCAACGGCATTTATCAGACCAATCTGGCTCAATACGACAAGACCACGTGCTTCTGCGACCTATACACGGCACGCAAACTGAACGCTTGGACAGACGATATGGTGACAGGTGCCGAACTGACCGTGAACGACTTCAAGCAGCTCAGCACCACTGCCAACGACATCATCAACCGTGTCAACCGCACACAAGACCAATACGGCAACACATTCTCGTCGAAGACCATACGCGAGCTGAGCCCGCAGATATTCTCATGGCTCGACCTTCTCGACCTCAACGTGTGGATAATACTCGCCATAATGACTGCCGTGGCTGTGGTGACAATGATAAGCGGACTGCTCATCATCATACTCGAACGCACCACTATGATTGGAGTGCTCAAGGCATTGGGCGCACGCAATTCTACAGTAAGGCACACGTTCCTGTGGTTTGCAGCATTCATCATAGGCAAGGGACTGCTCATCGGCGACGCGCTGGCACTGGCATTGATACTGCTACAGAAGTTCACCGGATTTGCAAAACTCGACCCTCAGACCTACTACGTTGACGTAGTACCGGTAGAACTGGACTGGACGCTCATCGTAGCGCTCAATATAGCCACCATGCTCATAGCACTATTCGTGCTCATAGCACCCAGCTATCTTGTCTCGCACATACATCCTGCAAAATCAATGCGATACGAATAAACCAAATATACGCCTCCTTACTATATAATAAGGTAAGGAGGCGTTTTTGTATACAATTATTACTATCAAACACCAATTACAGCACAAAAGTTTTGGGAATGTGCAAATAATGACGTACCTTTGCACAAAATTTTGAAGATTGTGCAATGGAGCAAATACCAAGTTTTAACCAATATATAGAGGACAGCGTAATAAAGTTTTGGGATAAGGACGCATTCACCGACTACAAAGGCGCAACACTGCAATTCCACGATGTAGCACGGAAAATCGAAAAACTCCACATCATGTTCGAAAACAGCGGTGTGAAGCGCGGCGACAAGATAGCCCTGTGCGGACGCAACAGCAGCCACTGGGCTGTGGCATTCCTCGCCACACTGACATACGGCGCTATTGCCGTACCAGTGCAAAACGAGTTCACACCCGAACAGATACACAACATAGTCAATCACAGCGAGTCGAAACTCCTGTTTGTAGGCGACGTGGTGTGCACACAAGTCAACCCAGACATGATGCCGGCTCTCGAAGGCATCGTATACCTGCCCGACTTCTCCATCGTCATATCACGCAGCGAGCAACTTACGTTTGCACGCGAACACCTGAACGAGATATTCGGCAAGCGATACCCGAAATACTTCCGCAAGGAACACATCAGTTACTATAAGGAGCAAAGCCCCGAAGAGCTGGCTATGATCAACTACACCAGCGGCACTACGGGCTTCTCAAAGGGCGTAATGCTGCCTTACCGCGCACTGTGGGGCAATATCGACTACGTGTTGAAGTGTCTTGCACCCAACGTAAAGCCCGGTTCAAATCTCGTAAGCATTCTGCCCATGGCTCACATGTACGGACTGGCTGTAGAATTCCTATTCGGATTCATCAACGGATGCCACCTGTACTTCCTCAACCGAATGCCGTCGCCGTCGCTTATAGCCGAAGCGTTTGCCGAGGTGAAGCCCCGACTCATCGTGGCTGTGCCACTCGTAATAGAGAAAATCATACGTCGCAAGGTGCTGGCAGAGGTGCAGACCAACCGCATGAAGCTGCTCCTGAACATGCCCGTTATCAATAAAAAGATAAAGCAGCACATCCGCGACCGCATAATGGAGGCCTTCGGAGGCAACGCATTCGAGATAATCGTAGGTGGAGCACCGCTCAATCAGGGCATCGAGGAATTCCTCAACAGCGTGGGAGTGCCCGTCACCATCGGCTACGGCACCACCGAGACAGCTCCGCTCATCACCTTTGCCAACTACGACAAATACAAAATAGCATCGTGCGGACCAGTTGTTGACCACATGGAGGCGAAGGTTGTAAGCCCGGATCCAGCCAACGTGCCTGGCGAACTCATTGCCCGAGGCATGAACGTGATGCTCGGCTACTACAAAAACGAGGAAGCCACAAACGCAGTTCTTGACAAAGACGGATGGTTTCACACCGGCGACCTTGCCACAATGGCACCAAGCGGACACATATATATCAAAGGACGTATCAAGAACATGCTCCTCGGAGCCAACGGACAGAACGTCTATCCGGAGGAAATCGAGGACAAGCTCAACAATATGCCGCTTGTCGGCGAAAGCATAATAATACAGCGCGACACCAAACTCGTTGCTCTCGTACATCCGGAATTGGAAGACAAGGAAGCAATGGATTTCGACGACGACGACATAAAGGGAATAATGGACGAAAACCTTAAAACCCTCAACAACCAGCTGCCGCCTTTCTGCAAGATAGCGGCAATAGAAATACAGAAAGAGGAATTCCAGAAAACTGCCAAAAAGAGCATCAAGCGATACCTCTACAAATAAAGCCTAAAACACCTCACAATGATAAACAAACAAAGAATGGAAATACCGAGTTTTAACGCTCTTATCGAACAGAGCATCATTACCAACTGGGACAAGGATGCCCTGACCGACTTTAAGGGGGCCACTCTGCAATACCACGACGTGGCACGCAAAATAGAGAAACTGCACATAATGTTCGAAAGCAGTGGTGTAGTTAAAGGCGACAAGATCGCTCTGTGCGGACGTAACAGCTCAAACTGGGCTGTTGCATTCCTTGCTACACTCACCTACGGAGCCGTTGCAGTACCTATATTACACGAATTTACTGCCGACCAGATTCACAACATCGTCAATCACAGCGAAGCCAAGCTGCTCTTCATAGGCGACTATGTGGCTACTATCATCGACCAGACTAAGATGCCCGACCTCGAAGGCATCATCTACATACCCGACTACTCGCTCGTAGTGTCGCGCACCGACAAACTCACCTATGCACGCGAACACCTCAACGAGATGTTCGGAAAGAAATATCCTAAGTATTTCCGCAAGGAACACGTACACTACTACAAGGAGCAGAGTCCTGACGAGCTGGCTCTAATCAACTACACCAGTGGAACCACCGGCTTCTCAAAGGGCGTTATGATTCCATATCGTGCTTTGTGGAGCAACTACGACTTCGCTTTATCGGTATTGGGCAAGATTATCAAGAAGGGCGACAACATCATCAGCATCCTGCCTATGGCTCACATGTACGGCATGGCGTTTGAGTTTATGTTCGAATTCCTCTTCGGATGCCACGTGTTCTACCTCACACGCATACCGTCGCCAGCCATCATCGCAGCCGCATTTGCCGAGGTGAAGCCTGCTATCATCATCGCTGTGCCTCTCATTATCGAGAAGATCATCCGCAAGAAGGTATTCCCCAAGATACAGAACAACCGCATGCGCATCCTGCTGAACATGCCTATCGTGAGCAAGAAGGTGAACGAGAAGATAAAGGAGCAGGTTGTAAAGGCATTCGGTGGCAACTTCTACGAAATAATTGTAGGCGGTGCAGCCTTCAATCAGGAAGTAGAGCAGTTCCTCAAGCGCATCGGATTCCCCTACACCGTAGGCTACGGCGCTACTGAGTGTGCTCCTATCATCTGCTATGCCGACCACAACGACTTTGTACAAGGTTCATGCGGCAAGCCAGTAGTACACATGGAGGTGAAGATAGACAGTCCTGATCCAGCCAATGTACCCGGAGAAATCCTGGCACGCGGACTCAACGTCATGCTGGGCTACTACAAAAATGAGGAAGCAACAGCCTCAACTCTCGATGCAGAGGGATGGTATCACACCGGCGACCTCGGACTTATGGACGCTGAAGGCAACGTATTCATCAAGGGACGTTCGAAGAATATGCTGCTCGGAGCTTCGGGTCAGAACATATATCCGGAGGAAATCGAGGACAAACTCAACTCATTGGCTATGGTGAACGAGTCGGTTGTAGTGCAGCGCGGCGAAAAACTCGTCGGTCTTGTATATCCCGACTTCGACGAAGCCGACACAATGCGACTCAACGAAGCCGATCTTGAGAAGATAATGGAGCAGAACCGTCAGGAGATCAACGCTGACCAACCACCCTACTGCCGTCTGTCGGCTATAGAGATTGTGAAGGAAGAGTTTGAGAAGACGCCTAAGAAGAGTATCAAGCGATATCTCTACAAATAAAGAAAACTCCTACAAACAAGGATATAACAGCAAAAACAACATTGATATACATCATCATTTATGTATAACAATGTTGTTTTTGCTGTTTTTTGTTTCTTCCGTTTTTACTTTCTACATTTTTTTGTTTCTATATAATTAAACCACAAAGCCATACAAACGTCATAAAAAACGTAAATTGGCATTTGCCTTTTTATTGACAAGAAAACAAAGAATACATGAATAAGAAAATAACAAATACACAAATAAGAAAATAACATCAGAATGAAAAAGATTGTCTTCTTGCTCCTTCTTATGCTCTGCGCATTGGGAGCGGCAGCCCAAGACCGCAAAATCACGGGTACGCTGACCGACAAAGACACTCACGAGCGTATGGAGCAGGCAGCCGTACAACTGCTGCGTCAGGACAGTTCGTATGTCAAAGGCAGCGTGACCGATGCCAATGGAGCATTCAGCATCACCGCTCCAAACAACGGAAAGTATATACTGAAGTTCTCCAACGTGGGATACAAGACCCTCTACCGCAACGTGAATGTAAGCAACGACAACAACGTGGACGTTGGAAACATCGTGTTCGCATCGTCGGCTATAGCCCTGAAGGGAACCACCGTGACAGCCAATGCTGCCAAGGTGACGCTCAAGAAGGACACCTTCATATACAACGCTACGGCTTTCCGCACTCCCGAAGGCTCTACCATTGAGGAACTGGTGAAGCGTCTGCCGGGTGCGCAAGTGGGCGACGACGGCAAGATTACCATCAACGGCAAGGAGGTGAAGAAGATTAAGGTGGACGGAAAGGAATTCATGGTGGGCGACACCAAGACTGCCATGAAGAATCTGCCTACCAACATCGTAAACCGTATCAAGGCTTACGACGAGAAGAGCGACCTCTCACGTGTCACCGGCATTGACGACGGAAACGAGCAGACCGTGCTCGACTTCGGATTGAAACCGGGCATGAACAAGGGCATGTTCTCCAACGCCGACCTTGCATACGGAACACACGACCGATTTGCCGAACGCCTTATGGGTGCCTACTTCAACTCGAAGATACGCGTAATGGGATTCGGCTCGCTCAACAATACCAACGATATGGGCTTCGGACGCGGCTCGTTCGGAGGCGGACGCAATGGTCTGAACACATCAAAGATGGTGGGCACCAACTTCAACTACGACAACGGCAAGACATTTTCGTGGGACGGTTCGGTGAGATGGAACCATCGTAACGGCAACACACAGTCGAAGTCGTCATCCGAGAACTTCGTGAGTTCGTCGAAATCGTTTGCCAATTCGCTCAACAAGCAGTTCACACGCAGCAACTCATGGAATGCCCAGATGCGATTCGAGTGGAAACCCGACTCAATGACCAACATCATGTTCCGCCCGTCGATGAGTCTGTCGTCAAGCGACGGACGCTCGGCTTCCACCTCAGCACAGTTCAACGACGACCCCTACTCGTACACCGACGACCCGCTGTCGGACAAAGGCATCAGCACAATGGCAGAAGCAGGCAAGATGGTTAATACCTCAAAGTCGAACTCGATAAGCTACAGCGACAGCAAGCAGTTTGGCAGTATGCTGCAATTAAACCGCAAGCTTGGCAACCGCGGACGCAACGTCACACTGCGCGGCGACTTCAGCTATAAGGACGGCGACAGCAAATCGCTATCTACCAACAACGTCCATCTGTATCAGATAAAGATGAAGGACAACCCTCTCGCCGACTCTACCTACCAGACAAACCGCTACAACGTGACGCCTACAAAGACGTACAGCTACAGCGTACAGACCACTTACAGCGAGCCACTGTGGAAGGCTACGTTCCTGCAGATGAGCTATCAGTTCAAGTATTCGTACAGCAAGAGCGACCGTTCAACGTACAACTTCTCCAATCTGGGCGAAGACTTCTTCGGCACACTCACTCCGCAATACCGCCAATGGGACAGCTATCTCAGTCTGCTCGACAAGCCCTACACCGAATATGAGGACAAGTCGCTGAGCCGTTACTCTGAATACAAGAACTATACGCACGACATCGACCTCATGTTCCGCATGCTCCGACAGAAGTATCAGCTCAACTTCGGCGTGAAAGTACAGCCGCAGACATCCAAGTTCATACAGGACTATCAGGGCAAATACGTCGATACAGTGCGCACCGTGACCAACATCACGCCGACACTCGACTTACGCTACCGATTCTCGAAGGTTAGCCAGCTGCGCATCAACTATCGAGGCTCAACCTCGCAACCCTCAATGACCGACCTGCTCGACATCACCGACGACAGCGATCCGCTCAACATCAGCAAGGGTAATCCTGGATTGAAGCCTTCGTTCACCAACAATCTGCGCGCCGAATACAACAACTACATCGAGAAACACCAGATGTCGATAATGACAAGCGTCAACTACTCCAACACGCGCAACTCCATCGGCTACAAGGTGACGTACGACGAGAAGACCGGCGGACGCATAAGCCGACCTGAGAACATCAACGGCAACTGGAACGCTTCGGGCATGTTCATATTCAATATGGCCATCGACACCACGGGCTACTGGAACATCAACACATTCACCAACGTCGACTACCAGAACCGTGTGGGCTATCTGTCGCTCAACCGCAACGCCGACTCGCAGCGCAACGTGACCAAGTCGACAAGCGTAAGCGAACGTCTTGCTATGAGCTTCCGCAACTCATGGCTTGAGGTAGAGCTTGACGGCTCGATGGACTATATGCACGCCCGCAACAACCTGCAGCCGCAGAGCAATCTCGACACATGGCAGTTTGCCTACGGCGGAACCGTCAACCTCACCGCACCGTGGGGTACAAGCCTATCGACCGACCTGCATCAGAACTCACGCCGAGGCTATTCCGACAAGTCGATGAACACCAACGAGCTGATATGGAACGCACAACTGTCGCAAGGTTTTATGCGCGGACGTGCATTGACAATATCGCTCCAGTTCTACGACATACTCAAGAATCAGAGCAACTTCTCGCGTACAGTGTCGGCAACAAGCCGCAGCGACGTAGAGTACAACTCCATCAACAGCTACGCAATGCTGCACGTCATCTACCGACTCAATCTGTTCGGAGGCAAGCAGGCACGACGCGGCGGACAATTCGGACCAGGCAACCGCCGACCAGGCTACGGACGTCCGCCAATGGGAGGAGGCTATCCGCACGGAAGAGGCGGACACATGCCGATGATGCGCATGGGCAGACCGATGATGTAACAACAACCAATTTCACCAAGAGATTCCAACCCTCTCGAAAAGGAGTCCTTTTGAGTTGCAAAAGGAGCCCTTTTGACAGGCAAAAGGAGTCCTTTTGGATAGTAAAAGTAGTCCTTTTGCAAGTCAAAAGGACTACTTTTTTTTATACCCCATTATATTTGATGATGATATGAGTGCAATTTGCGGATTTTTAGTTAAATTTGTAGGTGAATAAACAGCATAAGAATAAACACGTTGAGCCTTATGAAACAGAAAGTAGTAATTTCGGGAAACCTCGAGCGCGACCTTGTAAACGCCATATCAGAATGTGAGCACGACCGCATTTTCGTACTCACCGATGAAACAACACAACAATTGTGCTGGCCCAAAATCAAGAACTTCAAAGCACTCAAAAACAGCACCCCAATAATCATCAAAGCCACCGACACTCACAAAAACCTCGACACACTCTCGCAGGTGTGGCAGGCGCTGAGCAACGGCGGAGCCACACGCCACTCACTGATGATAAATCTCGGCGGCGGAATGGTGACCGACCTCGGAGGCTTTGCGGCAAGCACATTTAAGCGAGGCATCGACTTCATCAACATACCCACAACGCTCCTGGCAATGGTCGACGCTTCAGTGGGAGGCAAGACAGGCATCAACTTCGGCGGACTGAAGAACGAAATCGGCGTGTTCTCCGACAGCCGTTTCGTCATAATCAACACACAATTCCTTGACACACTCGACCACGACAACATCTGCTCGGGCTATGCCGAGATGCTCAAGCACGGACTCATCTCCGACGAACGCACATGGGCAGAACTGGTGACATTCGATCTTGACACACCCGACCTCAGCCAGCTGCAACGCATGGTGGCAGAATCCATCAAGGTGAAAGAGCGCATCGTCGAAACCGACCCGCACGAGCACGGCATACGCAAGGCTCTGAACCTGGGCCATACAATGGGTCACGCCTTCGAATCGTTTGCCATGCGACGCGGCACACCGATACTGCACGGATACGCAGTGGCATACGGACTCATCAGCGAACTGTATATGAGCGCACGCAAGACGGCTTTCCCCACCGACCGCATGCACCAGACCGTACGGTTCATACGCGAAAACTACGGCACATTCAACATCACATGCGACGACTACCCGACACTCATCGAACTGATGCACCACGACAAGAAGAACACGTCGGGCATCATCAACTTCACACTCTTGGGCAATGTCGGCGACATACGCATCAACCAGACTGCTAACGAAGAAGAAATAAAGGAGGCTCTCGACTTCTTCCGCGAAGGATAGAGCATCAATTATAAAAAAACAAGATATGGACATAGAAAGAATTAAAGAGATACGACTGAAACAAGACGGACTGTCGAACACGCTCGGCATGGAGTTTCTGTCGACACCCGACCCCGACACCTGTCAGGCACGAATGAAGGTTGACAGCCGCAACCGTCAGGTATTCGGATTTCTCAGCGGTGGCGCCACACTGGCGCTGGCAGAGAACCTTGCCGGTGTAGGCTCAATGACTTTGTGCCCCAACAACATCTGCGTGGGCATCAACGTCAGCGGAAGCCACGTCAAGGCGGTGCGCGAAGGCGACACCGTCACAGCCACAGCACGCATACTGCACAAGGGAAAAACCCTGCACCAGTGGCACATAGAAATATGTAACGGAGCCGGCGAACTCATCTCGTCGGTAGAGATCACCAACTTTGTAATGAAAGGCAAGGATGTGGGCAAGCCCCAAAAAGAATAGCACCCACAATAAAACAATATGAGTTTTGTATATTTCCGACTGCCCAACACCACACTCGTCGTTCACAATAAACTGAACGACGAGCCTGAAGAATTGTCAACGGCAGCCGAACTGAACGGACGAAGCGGATTTGTCATTGCACCTTTCGCTCCGTCGACCGACATGCCCATACTGCTTGTACCAACCCAATGGGAAACGATTGAGCCCTCGCAGCTGCACACTCTTGTATCAGCCACCGGCAACACACAAATGTCGACCACACTGAACAGCTGCGACTACACTGCCGAACGCACGCAATACAACGCCGACTTCAATAGGTTCCACGCTGAACTGAAGGCGGGACGATTTGCCAAAATCGTATTGGCACGCAGCACCCGGCTCACAGCTACAGCACGCATAAGCGCACTGACGCTGTTCGCACGAGCCTGCCAACGCTATCCGCGCATGTTCATAGCACTCTATTCAACCAAGCGCAGCGGCACATGGCTTGTCGCTACGCCCGAGACTCTGATTGGCGGACATTGCGGACAGATGCACACCATGGCTCTGGCGGGCACTATGCGACCCGGAACAGGCGAATGGAGCGACAAGAACAAGCGCGAACAGAAATATGTAGAAACGTATATCACCGAATGTGTAAGGCGATTCTCAGACGACATCAACGTTGAAGGACCATACACTACGTATGCTGCCGACCTGCAACACCTGCGTTCCGACATACGTTTCAGCATGAACGACACTGCGCTCATAGGCAATGTGGTGGACGCTCTGCATCCTACACCTGCCGTATGCGGCATTCCGAAGGACGAGACCCGACGCTTCATCATCGACAACGAGTCGCAACCGCGTGGCTACTACAGCGGTTTTGCCGGACCATTCAATCCGAATGGCGACACCCACCTGTTCGTAACACTAAGATGCATGCACATCGAGAGCGAGGCGAAAGACTCTGCCGTGTACCGGCTCTTTGCCGGAGGCGGACTGCTGGCGGACAGCACCGAGCAGGACGAATGGAACGAGACCGAAGCCAAGATGAATACTATAAGAAAACTATTCGACTATGTACAGCAATAAGGAAAACGTCAACATACTCACTTCGCTGCTCCTTGAATATGGTGTCAGCGACGCTGTGGTGTGCCCAGGCAGCCGCAACGCACCCATCGTGCACAACCTTAGCGTGTGTGAGGCAATACGCTGCCGACCCGTTACAGACGAACGTTCGGCGGCTTTCTACGCTCTCGGACTGGCTATAGCCACCAAACGGCCTACCGTAGTGTGCGTTACGTCGGGCTCGGCATTGCTCAACGTGATGCCGGCTGTGGCTGAAGCAGCCTATCAGCATGTTCCGCTTGTAGTCATTTCTGCCGACCGTCCGCAGCAATGGATTGACCAACTCGACGGTCAGACCATTCCACAATCAGACGCTCTCGGACGCTTTGTGCGCAAGGCTGTGCAACTGCCCGAACCTCATAACGACGAAGAACGATGGCTGTGCCGTCGACTTGTCAACGAAGCCATGCACCTTGCTACGTGCCGACAGGGCGCACCCGTACACATCAACGTGCCCATAAGCGAACCGCTCTTTGAGTTTGACACCGAGCAACTGCCCCTACTCAGCCGCTTCAACAACATCAAGCGTGCTGCAATCAAGGACGCTTCGATGGATATGCCCGAAGCTTTCCATGAGGCAAAGCGCCCCATGATTGTGATTGGACAACTGGCTCACGGCACCGTTTCGCACGAGACAATACGCTCGCTGAGCGAAAAGTATGTGGTAATGAGCGAACCTCTGTCAAACCCTTCGTACATGACAATTCACTTCGACGAGGCAATCAGATATATAGTCAGCGACAACAGTAGCATCAACGATGACGAAGACGACAAGACGGCATACTATCCCGACTATGTCATCTACGTAGGCGACACGCTCGTAAGCAAACCCGCACGCCGCTTTCTGCGCAATGCAAAGGCTCCGTCGTGCCTCATCACACCCGATGCGGCAGACATTCACGACCCGCTTATGACGCTGACCGACATCGTAGAATGCGATACCGACAGTATTAACGCATTGCTTGCAAGTCTGTGCGATGCACCCGACACCGACGAACGATGCCGATTCCACGACCGCTGGCGGTCGTTCCTCGACGCATATGCAGCCCATGCAGATGCCTATGCACCCGAATACTCGCAGATGGCAACTGTGAAATACTTTGAAGAGCAGCTTGCCGACCTCGACATAGATATATGCGTTCACTACGCCAACAGCTCAGCCGTACGCTTGGCGTGCATCTACGCTCAGCATTATGTATGGTGCAACCGTGGCGTCAACGGCATTGAAGGTTCGCTGTCGACGGCTGCCGGATTCTCGCTCGCAACGCACGACATGACAGTTTGTGTGATAGGCGACCTGAGCTTCTTCTACGACCAGAACGCCCTTTGGAACTCTAATCTGCGCGGCAATCTTCGTATCATACTGCTCAACAATCGCGGTGGCGGCATATTCCGACAACTGCCAGGACTCAGCGACAGTCCGGCTGCCGACGATCTGGTCATGGCGAGTCACGAAAACACGGCTCAAGGCATCTGCACACAAAACGATATAGGCTACCTGTCAGCAAAAAACATGGACGAAATGCAGATTGGCGTCGTGACACTGCTTACACGAGAGAGTGAACGACCGATGCTGCTCGAAGTGTTCACCGACAGCAACGACGACGTAAAGGTGCTGGAAAAATACTTCAAATTATAAACTATCATAATTCAAAATAATGGAAAATAGAGAATGGAAGAAGATCGAAGGTTTCGACTTCAAAGAAATATTGTTTGACGAATACAACGGCATCGCCAAGATAACAATCAACCGTCCGCGCTATCGCAACGCCTTCACACCTCGCACAACGTGGGAGATGTCGCAGGCATTTGCATGGTGTCGCGAGGCTCAGCGCATCAGTGTGGTCATCCTTACGGGTGCCGGTGACAAGGCATTCTGCTCGGGTGGCGACATGCACGTTAAGGGTCGTGGCGGATATGTAGGCTACGACG
>URDM01000018.1 GCA_900546575.1 uncultured Prevotella sp. | reverse complement strand
TCTCCAAATTTGGTGGTCAAGCGCATCAATACTATAGGTAAAAAATGCGCAGGATTTTAAAGCGATTTTGAACACCCTAGGCTATGGCGTCCCCGTCGTAGCCTCAGTTTTTTTTGTTTTCTCACGAGGGAATAATTGTTTCCTCGCGTAGTTGCAAAAAATGTAGGAGGCTATGGCGTCCTCGCCATGGCCTGAGCAAGCAGCGATGTGAATCATTTATTTACCCTTCACGATGCCAATCATTCGTTCGCGGTCCTTGTAGACATTGCTGTTGGCAGGTGCATTGTACAGATATTTCAGGGCGTGTGTGGCCTGTTGGTCGTTGGCGTTGGGCGCAATGCCCAGTATTTGTGCCACTTCCTTGTGTATGCTCTTTGTCAGTTCGTCGGCAGTTATGGGACTTTTCCCGTTGTGTCCGATGTTGAGTCGGCACGAAAGTATTTCGCCAGTGCGAGGATGAACAGTCTTTTCAGACGTTACACCTTTGCCTCCGAAGTCGTAAGCCACAACAATAGCCTGCTCAACGGCTTTCGTTTGCTTGCCCAAAGGTTTTGCTGTAAGCCGCTTCTTCACTCCCGCTTTAGCCAAAACCGAGTTCCACGACTCAATGCCTTTTACTACAGCGCCTCGATATTGTTGAGGCATCAGCGAGTCGATGTAGAACACGCACGGAACATTTGTAGCCCATCTCATCACCAACGAATCCTCAACCATGGTGTAAGGATTTTGCGAGTAGTCGTTCAGATGAATTGTCTGGGCTGCAATATCCCTTGCACACAGTCGTATGGGTTCGCCGTTAGTGGGCAGCAGATTGAAGTAGTAGCTCGTTAGCAGCGGTTTGCTGGCATTGGGAAGTATTATCGCCATACTGTTGAACGAGTATTGTTCGGCTTCTGTCTCATACTGTCGTTCTATGCTCATAGCTACGCCGCTGGCAGAAGCGTGTACTTCGGTCAGTCGGCCTGACCCCTCTACGAGCGAGCGTATCGCGCTATACTGCGAGCAGTCAAACCATTCCATGCCGTACTCCACCAATTCGGTTATGTCGACAATTGGATTTCCCTTGTCCGATACAACTGCAGCGCAATACGTTCGTCCTACAGTTGGGCCGTTGGAGAGATTGAAAGCCTTGGTCAGCGGGCTGTCGGTATCCAGTATACGGTCGTGATAGAAAGGCTGATTGAGTACTACTGTAGCCGAGTCGGGCACTGAAAGCTTAACTACTCCAATCGATTTCACAGCCCTGTCAATCAGTCCGAATCCGCAGTCGATTTGTCCTCTGAGTTCCATCTCGCGTCCGTCGAGCTGCCGGTCGAACTCCATATACACATGGTTGTCGTGCTGATATATTGGCAGAACGCCCTCGGCGAGCTTTGTTCCGGTCTTGACGAGATTGCTATAGCTTATAGGTTGCGGCTGAGCCATTGCCAAAGTGGCTGTCATAAGCCCCGCTATTATTAATGTATTCTTCATTCCTTTGTTTTGTCTTTAGTACCGTTCCCTATCAGTTTGCGCCACTTGTCTTGTACGTATTTGTTCAGTTCGGCATCGTCGCCAGTTGTGTCAAGCGCCGAAAGCGTACTTTCAATCGACTCTACAAGTTCGTCTTTGGTCATTACATCCTTTGCATCGGCAGGCTGTTTAGCCATAAGTTCCAGTGCGTAACGCATCGAATCCATGCACGATTTGTACAGCTTGTCTATAGACTCTTGTCGGTCGGCGTGTACGGCATCAATGATTTGCCGGTCGAACAGCCATGTCGGTGGCGTGAACACATAGTCTTGCAGAAAGCGCACAGCCTTGCGGCAGTATTCAGCCGACTCCAGTTGCTGTTTGCCGTCAACATAGCGGCAGCCTCCAAGATGTGCAGTCACGTGTCCTACCCAATGTCCGTAATGCTCAATCATTGCCTTGTAGCGTTCGCGCATAATCTGTTCTTCGACCACAGACTTTGTTTTCCAGATGTCCTTAAGGCTGCACAGATACTTCAGGTTTTCTATGCCTTGAGTGTTTACAGCCACATGGTCGTTGCCAAGGTCCTCCTGTTGCGAGCGGACATCGCGCAGATCGTAGAAAGCGAGTTCCGGATTGTCCTTCTTCTGTTGTTCATACCATTTCCGCCGGTTCTGCTCCTGCTCTTCAGGAGTGTCGCCTGGGAATATGCGGTAGCCCCATTCTATAGCCCAACGGTCGTATGCTCCTATTTGTATACGACGATTGGCGAGCTTCACTTTGTCGCCAGGTCGTAGAGCATAGTTGAATCGCACGTAGTCCATAATTGAACTTCCAATGCCGTGACGCGACAGATATTCGTTGTCGCGCAGATTGTCTATAGACGCATGACTGCTTCCGCTGTGGTTGTGTTCCAGTCCGAGCGAGTGTCCGATTTCGTGGGTTATCACCAGTTTCAGCAGCTCACATTGCAGCCATTCGGGCAGTATCGGCTTTCGAGCTACGGGGTCTACGGCACCACATTGGGCGAAATACCAGTTCTGAACAACCTGTAGCACACTGCTGAACACGCCAACGTGACACGCTGTAATCTCGCCCGAGCGACCCTCGCAGGGCGAAGGGCCGTAAGCGTTAGCCATTCCCGATGTCTTCCATGAGATGTAAGGATAGCGGCTATCGTACATGCAGAAGTCGGGGTCTTCCTTTGGCGTGGGTGCCAGTCGGGCATCGATGGCGTTCTTGAATCCTGCCTGTTCGAATGCCTGGCGCCACTCTCGCACAGCCTCAATGATACTCTTCTGATACAACTTGGGGAAGTTACGGTCGACATAGAACACAATCGGATTGACAGGTTCTACCAATTCGCCCTTGAAGTATCGCTCGCGGTCTTCTGGACGGATGTCCAGTCGCCAGCGTTTTATTATAGGCATACGTGATACACGTCCGCTGTCAGCCATGATTCTCTTGCTGATTTCGAAGTAAGTCTTGCCGTCGCCACGCTTGATAGGTATAGGAGTCTTGGGCATAATACTGATGCATACGCCTGTCTTCCAGATGCCTTCGTACGACGGAATAGTCTTGCCGGGAGTAGGGCGGAGCGCAGACATATTGCGATAGACGCGCGATATGCGTAGCAATATGCAGTCGTTGCGTCCCTTGACGTCTTCTATCGTGTCCTTTTTTGCGTCGCGTGCGCTGATTTTCATGTCGTAGTAGGCAGGCTCAAGAGCAAACAGAGTGAAGCACTTCAGCGTTGTTCCAATCTCGACGAGCGTCATTCCGTTGCTCTCTGCCATTACAGGCAGACTGCGGTAGGTGCGTTCTGTTGGTGTGAGCTTGGCTATACGGCCTATGTCTCCGGCTCGGTCGGTAATGATGAGGCTGTGCTGCGGGTCGGCAATAATCAGTTTGCCGTCACGCTTATGCAGCGCCATATACATCGGACCAATCAAGTCGCCGGCATATCCGTATTTGGTTTCAGATTTGCGGTTGGGACTTTCGGGAGCTTGAAGTATTGTTGTTGTGATGCTGTATTCACGGTCTAACAGCGAGTCGGGTATCGCCCAGTACATATTTCCGTCCGATTCGTACGTGTCGAACATTCCATGCGTTATGCGAGGTGGGCTTTTGAAGCAGTTGTCAAACTGATGTTGCCCGCTCACAGAGAGCGAACAGGCAGACATCAGTAGTGCTGTAAGAAAGTATTTACGTTTCACTTTCATTCGTTTTTGAGAAGTGCTTATTCGTGATTGTACGATATGTCAACGATTTTGCCAAACTGATTGGCTGCATCATTGAATATAAATACGCTGCCTTCGGCTCGGTCGACGTCGCCGGCAACGTTGAGTTGCAATTCTGCCATAACGCCCTTGGCGTCGGATGTATTGATTGCAATGCCCAATACCATTCCGAGCGACTCCTCAGCGCTTTCCGGATCGCGGAATTTAAGGCAAGCTATCTTTGCGTTTTGGTCGGCATCGTAGGTGTAGATGGTCTCAATCTTCTGACGATCGAGGTCTATACGATAAACGCTGTTGCCCGCTGCCATGAAGACGAAGTGAGTAGAGTAGGCTGCCGAGGCTGCAAAGCGTGCCGAACTGAGGTCAACGTCGCCTGGCAGTTGTACAGTTGCCTTGCTCTTGCACATCGGATCGTTCCAATCTGCGCTGAAACCGAACACCGTCAGACTGTGTGAGCCGTCGCCCATGACTGCATAAGCGTAGTTGCCGTTGTCGCCTCCGCACACAATGTCGAGCAATTGCAATGAAGAACTGACGTTGTTGGGGTCGAAAGCGTATGTTCCTTCCGCGTCATCGTTGATATCTCTGAACACGAGAGGTTTTGCATCTCTCCACGGCGAACCCATTCTAAAATATTGTGTAATTCGAAATGATGTCATGATATAATCATTCGGCGACGAGAAGGCGTTGCCCAAACGGAAACGATGAGTATCCTCGTTGTATGCCAACACATAGCTGCCAAACGTAGCGAAGTGGGTTGGCAGGAAAACGACGCTTTTTGTTTCTTCGTCTTTAACTTGCGTGTCGTATACAGAATAGGGCACACACCATCCGTCGTCGTATGCAAAGTAGGCCTTCGAGTCGGTCACGAACATCTCGCCCTTCTTGTCCATCTTGTAATAAGACAGATTGACAGGCCTGTTGTTCATTGCGTGTTCAAACATTATTTTGTTTGTACCGTACTTCATAGAGAGGGTGCTCGGGTCGTATGTAGCAATCTCGTTGCTTGTAGCAATGGTCAGATTGGCAAATCTTTTTGTACCCATTGGAAATAAACTGGTATTTCCGTATTTGCCTTTTGCAGCAATTGCCAAAGGTTTTCCGTTGAGTGCGAACGACTCACCGGTTTCCGATTTGAAAACATCTGAGTATGCAAAGAATCCGTTGGCATCGCCTTCGACAGCACCAACAACGCTTCGCTGCTCCGGTGTTTCCTGCAATACGAACCAGGCAGGGTTGAGTGGCTTGATAACAGTAACCTTGCCCAGCTCATACCATTTCTGTCCTGTCTCCTCGTTGCTTACTACAAGCATCATACCGATGCTTTCGGGATTGTTGGGTTCAACCTCAACGTTGCACACTTTGCCCGTAGAATACTTGTCGTAGTCTTTGATTTGTTTCGAACCCAACTTCGCGTCTGCCTTCAGACGCAGCCATTCGAAGGTGAGGTTGTCTTCGTTTTGCGCCATAGTCTGCGACAGTTCGGGCGTCAGAGTTACGCTCTGCGCCTCTGTCTTAGGCATACGCACCTTGGCTTCGGGTATTTCTATCTTGATGTCGTTGACATCGTGATAGTCGTAGTTGCCTTTGTCTTCGTAGCATCCCTGTAGCAATGCCACCGACGCAATGCCCAATATGTATGAATATATCTTTTTCATATTGTTTCGTATTTATAGTTTATTATTCATCCGGGAAAATATCGTTGCCGTTCTCGTCGAGTATCGGACCGTGCTCACGTTTGTATTCCTCGTAGGCAGCGCCAACCTTCTCCATTGCCTCGTCGTTCTCCTGATCGGTTGTTATCTTGTCGAACGTATATCCCAGCACGTCCATTATGTAGCAGTATTTGGCTACGCTGAAGTCGCCCCAACCCGTCCATGAGTAGTCATACCAATTGTCTGGCATTTCAATCTTCCAAACGTAGTTTACCTCGGCGTAGCTGTCACTTACTATGCCTTTAAGGAACTGGTGCTTGGGGTTGTCGTTGTCGAATACAATATTGCAACCGTAGGTCTTGTTGCCGGGCTTGTATGCAGGGCGTTTCACCTTGAAATAGAACTTCTGTTCTACTCCGTCAAGCTTGCTGAACGTATATTTGTCGTCCATAAGCAGTTCGAGCGAGTTCTGATATTCGCTGTTGTCGCTCTGCTTGACGCAAAGGTCGCGGCTGGATGTGAGCAAATTGCCCTGTATTCTCACTCGGAAGCTGTCCACACGATACGGGTCGGTCTTTATCTTTACATAGTCGGTGTCGGTGAGTTCGCCGTATACTATACGCTGATTGAAGTTGATGCGTGGCTCCTGGTTGTACATCTCGATTTTCTCTTCCGAGCAACTGATGTAGCTGCAAGCCAAAACAACGGTCGCTATAAATAAAAGTATATGTTTCATAGTTGTTCTTACTTTTTAGAGTTGTTGCCGAATATCTTCTCGTTGTCGGGCAAAGGCATCTGATATTGCTTTGCAGTCATACCGTCGACGTTGCATCCGTAGTATCTGCTATAGGCGTGATTCTTGAGGAAGTAGAACAGTTGTCCCTCGGCGAAGTACTCCTTGCGATACTCCTTCATGATTTCGTTGATGCGGCGTGTCTGCTCCTTGTTCTCAGCCGATGCGACGTCTGGCTGGTCATATCCGTTAGTGAATATCTCGTCGCTGTACGAAATGCCGCGTGCGAAGCGTACGGTGTTGAGTGCGTTGACACTTGTCTGAGCGTCGTCGGCACACTCGGCTATGATGTAGTACATCTCCGGAAGACGTATGAGCGGTATGGCATCGGCACCCTGATAGCCGTGTGCGCTGAGCAGCGGAGCTTGATTATACTTCTTGCAGAAGGCGTTGGCATGGCTGTCGTCCCACGAGAATGCCACGATGTTCTGGCGCCAGTCGGAAGTGAATCCCTCGTAAATCTGGTTCATCATCTGCTCGGTCAGTCCGAAACGTCTGTTTGTAGCAGAGTTGTAAGAGTCGAGATCCATCATCATGAAGTTGTTGTCGAGCAATGTAGACAACTCGTGTACGCTGAGTCCGAATATCTGTTCGCCATAGCGTATGGAGTTGTAGTTGGATGCAGTCTGGCTCTTGTAGAGGCTGAATATTTTGGAAGCGTCTATCACTTCCTGCGCCTTCTGCACGGCAAGAGCCTTCTCTCCGGCATAGCAATACACACGTGCGAGCATAGCCTTGACAGCATACACGTTCATACGGAACTCGCGGTTGCTGAGGAATGCGGTACGGTCGTTCTCATCGGTGAAGAAGTCGCGTGTGTCGTGAGCTTCGAGCAGCTGCTCGGCAGCCTTCAGGTCGTCTACAATCTTAGCCACAACCTCATTGGCAGGCAACACCGGAGTGGGTTCGGTGTCGAACGTTGTCTTGTAGGGGATGGCAGCATCGGTAGGATGCTGGCTGTAGATGGGGCCGTAGAGGCGCAGCAAGTCGAAGTAGAGGAAGGCGCGCAGACCCAGTGCTTCGCCCTTTATCACCTCGTAATAGTGGGGCGATGTGAGCACTTCGCGATGACTCTCCAGTCCGGTCAGCAAATTGTTGATGTTGGAAATGACGTTGTACTGTGCCTCGTAGATGCCGTTGCGCTTGTCGAGGAATAGGTTGTCGTAGTCGAAAACCGTCGACTGATTGAACACGTTCGAATTGTTGCGTTGGGGATAGTCGCTGTACAGACCTGCCATTTCGTCAAGATAGGCGTAGGTGAGGTCGCCTGCGTAGAGGCTGGTGGTGCCCATTCGGAGATAGATGCCGGTGAGAATATCCTTGAAACCCGACTCCGACTCGAACATCTTGTCGGCTGGAATATATTGCTTTGGCGATACGTCAAGCCAGTCGTTGCACGAAGACAGGCTTCCCGTCAGCACGGCTATTACAAATATATATATGTATTTCATAATTATTGCGTGTTAGATTGTGATTAGAATGCTACGTTCAGAGAGAATGTGAACTGGCGTGAGAACGGATAGTCGAGACCACGCTCGCGCTTCACCGACGACAGATAGAACAGGTCCTCCATAGTAAATCCGAGTTTGGCGGAGCTGAGTCCCCAGTTCTTTATGAATCGGGCGTTCTTCGTATCCATGCGATAATAGAACGACAGGGTGCTGCCCTGGAAAACGTTCTCGTCCATAACGAATCGCGATGTGGCCTTGGTGCCGGCTCCATGAGGATTGAGTGCGCGGAACATGGCGTGGTCGCCAGGTTTCTGCCATCTGAGTTGGGTGACGCGTCGGTCGGCATTGTATGCCAGGTTGGCGTTCTCCACCTTGTCGACGAGTGTCTGGTTGTACACCTGTCCGCCAAATTTGTAGCGGAAACTAACGTCAACGCCCAGACCCATGTAGGTGAACGACGAGTTGATATATCCCTGCCATGTAGGCTCGGTATTGCCGTAGGGCACAGCGTCGGTGCCGCTATAGCCGGCCTGGTTGGTCAGTTCGCCATTGCGCTTGACGAGTATTTCGTCACCGGTAGCGGGGTCGATGCCTAATGAAGGCACAACCCAGATGCTCGACATGGAGTATCCCTCCTGGTATCTTGGCAGCGGACTGTCCTTCAGTTCGTTAGTGCTCTTCTCGTTGATGTGGCGCATAGCCTCCGAAATCTCAACAAGCTTGTCCTTGTTGTGCGACCCGTTGAGCGTGACAGTCCAGTAAGCCTGCTTGGCTGGGTTGCGATAAGGTATTGCCGAGAGGCTGATCTCCCAACCCTTATTCTCAATCTTGCCAAGGTTTTCGGGATAGGTTGTAAATCCGAGTGAGGGTGCAAGCGAGATGTTTGTGATAAGGTTGTTGGTCACCTTATTATAATGTTCGATGCGTGCTGTAAGGCGATGGTCGAACAGTCCGAGTTCGAGCGCGAAGTTGGTGTTGCGTGTGGTCTGCCACTTCAGGTTCTCGTTGTGCATGGCGAGGATGTTGGCGCCGGTTCCGTCAGACGACAGATAGGGTAGCAGCAAAGAGTAAGTGTAGTAGCTGTGAGCCTGATAGGGCGAGAAACCCTGCGAACCTGTGGTTCCGTATGTGGCGCGCAGCACGAGGTCGGAAATGAACGACACGTTCTTCATGAAGCTCTCCTTCTTCAAGTCGTAGCGCAAACCGGTCGACCAGAAAGGTGCCCAACGGTTGTTCTTGCCAAACTCTGACGAGCCGTCGAGGCGTATGTTGAAGTCGACAGAATACTTGTACTTGTAAGAGTAGCCGCCGCTGAGTACCCATCCGATAGAGCGGCTTGTGCTCTCGCCACCCGTCACCTTCTCGTTATACTTCTTGCCGAAGAGTATGTCGTCCATGTTGTCGTTAGGAAAACCGGTCACGTAAGCGCCATACGTGTCGGTACTGTTCTCCTGAATGCTCATGCGGGCATTGGATGTGATGTAGTGGTCGTTGAGCTGCTTGTTCCAGCTGGCTGTAAGGTCGACTCCCCAGTTGACCGACTCGTTCTGTGTGCGTCGGTAATCGCCCTTGAGTGTCGGGTCGCTGATATTGTCGAAGTCGGTGTGCTGGGCCGGACGGAATATGTCGTGGTGTCCTACACTCTTCGAGAGCGAGAATGCACCCTCAAGACGCAGGTCCTTGGTAGGAGTGTACTCCACCTTGAACAGCTCGCGCACGCTGAAGTTCTTGCTGCGGTTCTTGCTGTTGAATGTAGTGTTGTAGAGCGGATTGGCATATTGCGACATTCCCATATTGGTGCCGGTGAAGTCGTCCATGTTCTTCTGCAGATTGCCATTCTCGTCGTAGGGTGAGAGATACGGGTTGAGCTTGGTGTACTGGCTGAAGCTGCCATAGTTGGATTCGTCGGCAGTAGAATTGTCGATAGTGATGCTGTTCTTGAGCAACACCTTGTTGAGATGATACTGGAAGTCGAGCATACCGGTGAGCACGTCGCGTCCGCTGTTCTTCATCACACCCGGCGAACTGTTGTAGCCTACGTACATACGGTATCGCAGAGCGTCGTCGCCGCCCTCAAGTGTGACGGTGTGGCGCTGCTGAACCGATGTGCGCAGCGGCTTGCTGAGCCAGTAGGTGTCAACGCCCGAGAGCACGTTCTTCAGCTTCTTCTGGTACAGTTGCCACTTGTCAACGGTTTCGCCACCCTCAATATATACTCCAGCCTTAAGTTCGGCATCGAGCTTTTCCTGTGCGTTCATGAGGTTGTAGCCCGTCAAGTCGGGAGCCTCGATACGCATTTCGCCACCGTAAGTCACCCAGATGCGTCCCGGTTTCGGAGTCTTGCTTTCGATTACTATAACGCCATTGGCAGCACGCGAACCGTAGATGGCTGTGGCAGCTGCGTCCTTCAGAATGACGATAGACTTCACGCGGTCGGGGTCGAGGTCGGCAAGCGTCTGTATGGAGATTTCAAAACCGTCCATGATGAGCAACGGCTGGTTGGCGTAAGTCTCGTACTCGCCCTGCACGGTGAGCACGTCCTGGCTGGTGCCGAGGTCCATATTGGCACCGCCACGCATACGCATGTCGGGCAGGTTGTTAGGATTAGAGCCCGAGAGATTGTTGTCCATTATGTTAAGTCCGGGCGACATGGCGGCAATAGACTTTGCAACGTTGTTGGTACTGAATTTCTTCAAGTCCTCGCCCTTGATAGTTACTGCCGAACCGGTAAATCCTTCCTTCTTACGATTGAACATACCCGTAACCACAACGTCGTCGAGCAGCTTGCTGTCCGACTGCAGCGTCACCTTCATCTGAGCCGAAGGCGACACCGTGGCGGTAGTCATTCCGATGTACGAGATTTTCAGTTTGCTGTCCGATGCGACGTTTGTCAATTCGAAACGTCCTTCTGCGTCAGTCATGGTCTGCAGCTTGCTGCCAGCCACCTGGATGCTGGCGCCAATTACGGGCAGTCCGTCGTCAGCCGACAATACGATACCCTTTACGGATGGAATGGTCTTGCGGACACCATTCTCCACTTTTGCTGCCTGGTTGGCATCGTGCTGTTGCGCCCAAACCGTCTGTGGCGAGTTGGCGCATGCGAGCATAGCCAATGCAGCAACAATCATCTTGCGTTTTCTCATAAGCAAATTAATGGTTTCTGTATTTATAATGTTATTTTATTGTACTTTTGTTGATATTCTCTATCTGTAAAATCCTTGTTTTCAAGTAGTTGTGCAATGCGTTTTCAAAAGGAGTCCTTTTGCATTGCAAAAGTAGCCCTTTTGACCTGTAAAAGGAGTCCTTTTGGAGTGTAAAAGGAGTCCATTTGCAAGCCAAAAGGGCTACATTTGAAATATCACGATATTCTCATCGGTTTTTTTGTCATAAAAATTCACCTTTTTAGGGTTTTGTTTTGCAAAGATATTGATTTTTTTATAATTATGTCACCTAATCTAAAATATTTCTTAAATTAATTTTTCGATTAGCTTATAATTTGTACTTTTGCATTATGATACTACCTATATATACTTACGGTCAGCCCGTGCTTCGCAAAGAGGCGCAGGACATCACCCCAGAATATCCCGAGCTTTCGACGCTCGTGGCCAACATGTTTGAAACTCTTACTGCCAGCGACGGCATCGGTTTGGCAGCTCCACAGATAGGTCTCGACATTCGTCTTGTCGTCATCGACCTTGATGTGCTGAGCGACGACATGCCCCAATACAAGGACTTCCGCCATGCCTATATCAATCCCTACATACTCGAATACGACGAAGATTCGAAGAAGGAGACAATGGAGGAGGGATGCCTCTCGCTGCCAGGAATACACGAGAGCGTGACACGCCCCACACGTATACACGTGAAATATCAGGACGAGAACTTCGTAGAGCACGACGAATGGGTGGACGGTTATCTCGCACGAGTCATGCAGCACGAGTTCGACCATCTCGGAGGCAAGATGTTCATCGACCGCATCTCGCCAATGCGCCGGCAGATGGTGCGCGGCAAACTGAAGAATCTGCTGCTCGGACGCTTCCGCTGCGCTTACCGCACCAAGGCCCCCAAGAAGTAAAAAGGCCCCACAATATGCTTATGGGGCATACCAACAATAATCGTATGACCATTTCACGAATAACGAAACTTCTGTTGCATCACAGCCTTGCCCGCTCCATAACGTCACACACATGGCGCTATGGAGCGGCACTCGTGGCAACAGTGCTGTTAGTGCTCACGCCCCAGCATGCCTCAGCCCAATTCAATACCGACCGCCTTATGGTGTCGGGACGCAGCGCGCTGTACTACGAAGACTACGTGCTGTCGATACAGTATTTCAATCAGGTGCTCACGGCAAAGCCATATCTCTATGAGCCTTGGTTTTTTCGGGGCCTTGCCAAGTTCTATCTCGACGATTTCGGAGGAGCCGAATCAGACGTGACGCACGCTATAGGGCTCAACCCATATATATATAATATGTATGAGCTGCGTGGACTTTGCCGCATACGACAGAAGAATTACGCTCAGGCAATAGCCGACTATGACGCTGCAATACGCCTCAATCCGCAGAACCAAAGCGCATGGTACAACCGGGCGCTGTGCCGAGTGGAGGGCAAGGACTACAAACGCGCACAGCTCGACCTCGACACAGTCATCGTAAAGTGGAAGAAGTTCGCACCAGCCTATTCGCTCAAGGCACAGGTGTGCCTGGCGCAGAAAGACACCACGCAGGCCGACCAATGGCTCGACAGGAGTCTGGAAGTAGACCCGTTCGATGCCGATGCATGGAACACACGTGCCATGATATCGCTCTCAAGAAGCAAGTGGCGCGATGCCGACACGTATCTGAGCAAGTCGATTCACCTCAAACCCAAGAGTGTAGGCAACTACGTCAACCGTGCGCTGGCACGATATAACGTGAACAATCTGCGTGGCGCCATGGCCGACTACGACACGGCGCTCGATCTCGATCCCGACAATTTCCTGGCTCATTACAACCGTGGACTGCTGCGTATGCAGCTGGGCGACGACAACCGCGCTATCACCGACTTCGACTATGTGATACGTATGGAGCCCGACAACGTTCTGGCTATATACAACCGTGCCATCTTGCTCGACAAGACGGGCAATCTGCGCGCTGCAATACGCGACTATACACGCATGATCAACGAATATCCCAACTTCTGGACGGGTCTGTCGGCACGTGCCAACTGCTACCGTCGCTTGGGCATGACGGCCAAGGCAGAGATGGACGAATTCCGTATAATGAAGGCACAGATGGACAAGCACCTGGGCATTCAGCCACGATGGAACAACAGCAAGCGTAAGCAGATGCGCCGACGCAGCGAAATCGACCCCAATAAGTACAACCAGATTGTTGTGGCGGACGAGAACAATGCCGAACATGAATACAAAAGCGAATATCGCGGACGTGTGCAGAACCGTGCAACGGGCCTTGACGCCCAGCCGATGTATCATCTCTCGTATGCTGCTATGGCCAACGATGTGCACACCTATCACGCCTTTGCGCAGAAGGTGGAGGCTTTCAACGCCGCACATCCGCAACCACGACTCGATGTAGTGTGCGGAACTGCTCCTATGGACGAGGCTGCTTCACGAAGCTTGCTGCAACGTGTTGACTCGCTCACCGCTGTTGTAGGTACGGCAAGAGGCGGACAGAAGCTTGCCGCAGCACTATTGCAGAGGGCTGTAGCCGAAACGGTGGCGCAGAACTATGAGGGTGCCATATCCGACCTTGAAGCCTGTCTCGGCATCGACTCTACGTCGGTAGTGGCTCTGTGGCAACGGGCTTACTGCCAGACCATGATGCCTGAGTTTGACAATAAGACACGTAATGTCAAGGGCGACGCTACAGCTGCATCGCTGAAGTCGGCACGTATAGTAGCCGACCTCGACCTTGCTATACAGGCAGACAAGGACAATCAGTATCTGTACTACAACCGTGGCTGTGCATACATGGCCGAACGCGACTATATACATGCCATCGACGACTTCACACGGGCCATTAACATCGACCGTAGTCTGGCAGAAGCCTACTACAATCGTGGACTGGCACGTGTGCAGAACGGACTGAAGAGCGAGGGCATAGCCGACCTTAGCAAGGCAGGCGAACTCGGACTATACAAAGCATACAGCGTAATCAAAAAAATATCCAATTCAAAGAAATGATTAGAAAAATCCTTATGATGGTGCTGATGATTGTCAGCACAGTAATTTATGCTACTGCCGATACTTATACTCCACGCAAACGAGAGTTCCGCGGAGCTTGGATACAGTGCGTAAACGGACAGTTTATCGGTATGTCGACGCAGAAGATGCAGCAGACGCTAAGCTATCAGCTCGACGAGTTGCAGAAGGATGGGGTCAATGCCATCTTCTTTCAGGTACGCGCCGAGTGCGACGCATTGTACAAGAGCGACCTCGAACCGTGGAGTCGATTCCTCACCGGCAAGCAGGGGCAGGCTCCTTCGCCTTATTGGGATCCTTTGCAATGGATGATTGACGAGTGTCATCGTCGTGGTATGGAGCTGCACGCATGGATCAATCCTTATCGTGCCAAGACCAAGACAACATCGGCTTTAGCGTCCAATCATGTTGCCATGAGACATCCAGGCAGCGTGTTTGCATACGACGGACTGTTCATTCTGAATCCGGGACAACCCTCTAATCGCGACTATATTATTAAGGTGGTCAACGATATCGTGACTCGTTATGACATCGACGGAATCCATATGGACGACTACTTCTATCCATATCCCGTGGCAGGACTGCAAATTCCAGACGACCGCGACTTCAAGCAGTACAACAACGGCATTACCGACCGTGCCGAATGGCGTCGCGACAACGTCAACGTATTTATCAAGGAGTGTAGCGAGAGCATACACAAGATAAAGCCTTGGGTTAAGTTTGGCGTGTCACCGTTTGGTATCTACCGCAACAAACGCGCTGGTGTTGAGGTGGGCAGCAACACAAACGGTACGCAGAACTACGACGACCTATATGCCGACATCCTACTGTGGGTCAATAATGGTTGGGTAGATTATACCGTACCGCAGCTCTATTGGCAGATTGGACACAAGGCAGCCGACTACAAGACACTCATTGAGTGGTGGGGACGTTATGCTTCTAAGCGCCCGCTGTTTATCGGTGAGGACGTAGAGCGTACTGTTAAGTTTGCCGATCTTGACAATCCTAACATCAATCAGATGCCTGCCAAGTTTGCATTACATCAGCAGCA
Organism: uncultured Prevotella sp.; assembly: GCA_900546575.1. Taxonomy (GTDB): domain Bacteria; phylum Bacteroidota; class Bacteroidia; order Bacteroidales; family Bacteroidaceae; genus Prevotella. The sequence continues at coordinate 23,839 of URDM01000018.1, read as the reverse complement.
GCCTTACGTTCAGGGTACCGTGCTGTGGTATGCAAAGGCAGCTGTGGACAATGTAGGCAACTATGGCACTATGCTGCGCAACAACTATTGGCGCTATCCGGCTCTGCAACCACGCATGCCGTTCATCGATTCGAAGGCTCCGAAGAAACCTAAGAAGCTGGCAGTGGTATGGACAGCTGACGGACCAGTGCTGTTCTGGACCAATCCTAAGGCCAAGAAGTGGGGCGACGAGGTAAAGAAGTCGGTGGTATATCGCTTTAAGAAGGGCGAAAAGATTAATCTCGATGACCCGTCGAAGATTGTAGGCATCACGCCCGAAACAATGCTTCGCCTGCCATACGATGGCGGTAAGCAGAAATATACTTACGTAGTTACATCGCTCGACCGCTTGAGCAACGAGAGCAAGGGTGCCAAGAAGAAGGTGCGCTTGTAGTATTATTGGTCTTGACTTTGCATTCAATCTCGGTCAGCAGAAGGCATGGCAGATATATGTTGAGCCTTCGTTGAACTACGCTCTCAATGGCGATGGCTATCAGGGTGTACAGTATAACATCGACTGCTCGGCATTCCAAGGGCTACGCTTCGCCTGAGGGTTCAAAGGAAATCAACGAGAAACTTTCAGTAGCTCGTGCTGAGGCTGTGAAGAACATTCTCGTTAAGCGCTACAAGATTAGCGCCGACCGCCTCACAACTAAGGGTATGGGTGCTACCGACAAGCTCTTCGAGCAGGTAGAATTCAACCGTGTAGCAACGTTCAACGACGTTACAAAGGATTAATATTATAACTGAACTTTTGCAAGTTCAGAGAATTCAGTAGTTAAAGGAGTTAAGAAGTTAAGCCAAATGCTTTTATGCTATAAATCAAGAAAAAAAACTAATGGCTTAACTCCTTAGCGACCGTAGGGCGCGAAAACTCCTTAACTTCTTAACTACTTTCGCTTGCGAAACTTAAATTATAATTAAATAGAGGTTATGGCATCTGTGTCATAGCCTCTTTTTTTTTATCGTACTATCGTTTCTTATTTCTGTCTTTCAATATACCAGCCATATTATCCTGTGCCCATACTATCATGTTTTCCACCACCGGAATGAATGAACGTGCACGGTCAGTAAGTGAATACTCCACTCTCGGTGGAACTTCGGCATAGACTTGTCGGGAGATAAAACCATCCATCTCCAGTGAGCGGAGGGTGGAGGTCAGTACCTTTTGCGAAATGTCGGGAATTGCTCTGTTGAGAGCATTGAAGCGAATGCTGTCGTTCTGGTGCATCACGTAGATGACAAGCAATGACCATTTGCCACAAATATGTGACAATACATTGCGAATAGGACAGTCTTGAATGATAATATCTGTAATCTGATTACTCATAATTCTTGCTTTGCAAACATATTTGTAATTACTTTGTCTTCACTAATAGTATACAAAAGTAACTAACCTTCTTTGCGTAACACAACATTCTGTGTTAAAGTATAATAAAACGTCAAAAACTTAGTTCTTGATAATCAGCAATAGTTACCTTGGGGTAAGTAGCTCACGCAGAAGTACCTTCTTGTGAGGAAAGAAAAATCATCGTACTTTTGTACCATCAAATGAAGGTAATATTTGATAAAAACAAAATATTCAAAGACAATGAAAGAGACAAATACTATTATCAAGGCTGAGAATGTTACAGCCGTAGATTTCGGCAAGTTGAGCAACTTGAACGAGTATGTATTGGAACTTACTCCAGAGGTTAAGATACCTGGCAAGGTATTCGGTGGCGCATTGGTTGGCGCAACAGGAGGTGATTTCTCATTCCAGTCGTTCGCTCCTGGCACAGAGACTGGCTTCCTGCATACCCACAAGACTCATGAGGAATTGTATTTCTTCCTCAGTGGCAATGGCGAGTTTCAAGTTGACAGTAAGGTGTTTCCAGTTGCAGAGGGGAGCGTAGTAAGAGTTGCACCAAACGGCAAACGTTCCATCCGAAACAATGGCACAGAACCATTGGTAATGCTCTGCGTGCAATATCGTGGCGCCACTTTTACAACAGAAGATGCCACGGATGGAGTCATACTGAATGAAAAGGTAAAATGGTAAATCTCTTTTTAGATTAAATAAAGCCCACCGCTGAATCAGTCGGTGGGCTTATTATTTAATATTTATCGTGCATTTTCTTCGAAGTCATTTTGTATACCAATGTGCCGCCGTTCATTATGGCAGCATGGTCGATATAGTTCTTCGAGAGCTTCTTGCCGTTGAGTGTTATGCTTGCAACGTATTTGTTTGCCTCTGACAGTCCGTCGGCTATGACGGTGAATGTCTTTCCGTTCTGCAAGTGAACAGTTATCTTCTTCATCTGAGGTGCTCCGAACACGTATTGGCCGCTCACTGGGTTGACAGGATAGAATCCCATAGCCGAGAGCATATACCATGCTGACATCTGACCGCAGTCGTCGTTGCCGCAAAGGCCGTCTACTGTAGGACGATACTGAGTGTCGAATATCTCGCGAATGAGTTCCTGAGTGCGTGACGGACGACCTGCCAATGCATAGAGATAAGCCACGTGATGACTCGGCTCGTTGCCGTGTGCATACTGTCCGATAAGTCCGGTAACGTCAGAAAGGTTGCTTTCAAGCTTCAGAGTGAAGAACTGGTCGAGCTTCTTAAGGAAAGGTTTCTGTCCGCCAAACAGCTTGATGAGTCCCGGAATGTCGTGCTGCACCTGCCAGGTATATTGCCATGCGTTGCCTTCGGTGTAATCGCCGCCAGTGCTTTCGGCATGGGCGAGGTTGCTCGGGTCGAACGGTGTCTTCCAAGTTCCGTCCGAAAGGCGCGGACGCATAAACTGTGTTGATTTGTCGAAGAGGTTCTTGTAGAACTGTGAACGACGTGCAAAGTACTGCTCATCTTGCTTCTTGCCCATAAGTCGAGCCATGTCGTAGGCGCAATAGTCGTTGTACATCGACTCCAATGACGATGAAACCGACTCTGCTTCGGTAAGGTCGGTTGGCAGATAACCGTATTTCATATAGTTTTCCCAGTCGCTCTTGAGCTTGTGCGATACGGTCTGTGTCTTCTTTATGGCTTGGAAAGCACGCTCGGCATCAAATCCGCGGAAGCCTTTATGATAAGCTTCGGCAACGATAGACACAGCATGGTTTGCCACCATACAGTAGTTCTCCTTGCCCCACAGTCCCCAAATAGGAAGAAATCCCTGCACTTCGGCTTGTTCAACAAGCGAGTTGACCATACCGTCTACGCGGTCGGGCATCACGATAGTGTAGAACGGATGTGCAGCACGATAAGTGTCCCAGCACGAGAAGGTAGAGTAGAAGTTGCCGCCTTGTGCCTTTACAATCTTGTCATCAGCGTTGCGGTACATGCCGTCGACATCGGCTATCTGGTTGGGCTGTATCAAAGCGTGATAGAACGAAGTGTAGTAGTTCTGCTTCTGTTCCTCAGTACCGTCAATGTCAATACGCTTCAGATATGCGTTCCAGTCGTCGTGTGCGGCAGTCTTCACGGCTGCAAAGTCCCAACCCGGCAATTCTGCTTGCAGATTCTTCTTGGCTCCGTCGATACTTGTTGTCGACATGGCTATCTTCATGAGCAGCTGTTCGCCCTGGTCGATGCCGTCGAAAGTGGCAACGATGCGTTCGCCTTTCTCCGTGTCAGCAGCCTTGGCAAGAGTGATGTGGCTTGCTACGGGACGGTTGAACTTAATTACGAAGAAGTAGTCTTGCTTCACCCATACGGTATTCTGTACATGTCCTACAAGAGTGTTGGCGTCTTCCCAGTGGGTTTCACACAGATTCACCTGCGAGTGATACTGCTTGTCATTCCACGACGGGCCATGCTGCAGGTCGATGAGCACAGATGTAGAGTCGGTCGAGTCGTAGGTGTAGCGATGAAAAGCCACATGCGGTGTGGCGGTAAGCTCAGCCTTCACCTTGGCATCAGAAAGATACACCGAGTAATAGCCCGGTGTGGCAAACTCCTGTGTCTTTACATAATGCGAGCGGTACTGGTCCCACTGTCGTGTGCGGCTTCCTGTAGACGGCATGACGAGAATGTCGCCCAGATCCATACATCCCGTTCCGTTCAGATGGTCTTGCGTAAAGCCCCAGATGATAGAATCGCTGTAGACATACTCGGCACAATAGCGCCATCCCACACCGCCAGTTACAGGACTGGTCTGTATCATTCCGAACGGTCGGCATGCTCCGGGGAATGTGTGTCCGTTGTCGGCATTGCCTACGAATGGGTTGACATACTTGGTGTAGTCAGTCTGTTTGTCGGCAGCATGCACGCCGGTCGATAACAGGCACAATGCTGCAATAGGCAGACTGAATAAGAACCCTTTTGTTTTGTTCATTGTTTATGATTTATTTAATATAGTTTTTATTTAGGTTGAATGTGATGATGCAAAGTTAGTGTTTTTTGTTGAAATGGCATAAAAATAGGGTATGCCATTTTCGGCATACCCTTACATATTTATAATAATTAATGTACAAATAAGTATCAGACTCTTTGTTTTCTTGGTATTGGTCTGAACATTGTATAGCGCATTGTTGCATATTTGAATAGCAGGTACATCAAATATCCTACGCACATTCCAGTTATTCCTCCGCATACTACGTCTCCCAAATAGTGTACGCCGAGGTAGATTCGCGAGTAGCTGACTATCATAGCGAGTGAGAACATGAAAATCGTGAAGTAGCGTTTCTTCACAATCTTTGAGCCGAATACAGCCGCTCCGAATGCGTTGGCAGCGTGGCTCGACATGAATCCGTATGAACTGCCGTGATAGTTGTTGACATAGTGCAGCAGACTGGCTATCTGCAAGTTGTGCGACGGACGCAGACGTGCTATCCACGGCTTGAACAATGACGATGCTATCTGGTCGCACAGGGTGATGGTCAAAGCAAGTACAAGTACTGTCAGTACCATCATTCGCCAGTTGCGGGAGTGCTTGAATGTATAATATAGGAAGAACAGAGCTATGGGCACCCAAATAAGGCGCGATGAAAACGTCCAGAATGTAGCGTCGGCAATGCTTCCCATGTCGTTGTTCAGATAAACTGTGGCCGACTTGTCAGCCGAGTCGATTGTTTGAATGATGTCCATAAATGCGCTAAGAAAGTTCTAAAGAGTCTTTTCGGGCGCAAAGGTATAACAATTTTCGCTAAAAGTGTACTATTTAAGAATTGTTTTTTGTTTTATTAGTATAAAAAAGGTTCAAATTGAAAAGGGGTCCTTTTGGGTTGCAAAAGGGCTACATTTGCATTGCAAAAGGAGTCCTTTTAGAAGACAAAAGGAGTCCTTTTGAAGTCTAAAAGGAGTCCTTTTGCAGAGGCGCAATATAAATGCTGTTTTTATATAATATATTTAAGTTTCGCAAGCGAAAGTAGTTAAGAAGTTAAGGAGTTGTCGCGCCCTACGGTCGCTAAGGAGTTAAGCCATTAGTTTTTTTGGCTTGATATAGCATTGTAAGCATTTGGCTTAACTTCTTAACTCCTTTAACTTCTGAATTCTCTGAACTTGCGAAAGTTCAGTAATATAAATGCCGTTTTAATATAATATAAATGCTGTTTTAATATAATATAAAATGGCATTTATATTCAATATAAAAGATGCCGAGCCTTATATAAGTTCTCCCTTATGCTCAATGCTGAACTTTTCGCCCAAAGCAAAGCCTTCTTCATACAACCGTTCGAGTTTGGCGGTGTCCTTTTCCATTCGTGTCACCTCCATCGGTCGTTCGGGGCGTATGCAAATAATCTTTCCTTCATCCTCAAGTTGTTCCACCAGTTCCAGTTGCTGACGATAAGCCTCAATCCTTCGGCTCAGTGCTACGCGCAGACGTGGATACTTCTTATATATAAAATGTGGAATCTTGTGGTCGCGTCCGCTCGGTCGGTAGCCACGGTTGCGTGTCAGTACGAGTACGTTCTTGCTGTGTCCCGTCTCAATGGAGTGCATCACGGGTATAGAATCGACAATGCCGCCGTCGAGCATAGGCGTTCCGTCAACGTTGACAATCTTGCATACGAATGGCAGCGAGCTTGAAGCGTGGGCTATGTCAGTAAGACGTTGGCGGTCGTGATGCTCCTGCAGATATTCGGCACGGCCCGTAAGGCAGTTGGTAGTGACCATCTCGAAGGTGGCGTCGCTGCCGAAGAAGGTGTCGTAGTCGTAAGGGATATACTGGTTAGGAAACTTGTCGTACAGTAGTTTGGCGTCCAATATGCATCCTTGCGTTACGAAATGGCGCATACCGATATAGTCATAGCGCGCCAGATAGTCGATGTTTGACACGCGGGCACGTCGTGGCTGGTGGCTCATATACGACAGACCGTTGCACGCACCTGCCGAAACAGCCACTACATGTTTGAAGTAAAGGTCGTGTTTCATAAAGCCGTCGAGCACGCCACTTGTGAAAACTCCTCGCATGCCACCGCCCTCAAGCACCAGTCCTGTATTACTGTCAATAGTCATAATGTCCCTTTCGTTGATGTTTTTCGTCTGCAAAAGTAGTCAATTTATGCCATATTGCCAATATGTTTGTCACAAAAAATGACAATATGTAAATTTAATCCGAAATGCTGTTATATTTGTATCTTTATCTCATAATAAAACATAAAAAGCCTGTTGCGTTTTGGTTATTCTTTCGAATTTATTAACTTTGCAATGCATTATTATCATATTTGTAACCTAATAGTATAATTATGTTTGACAAGGCAACCTACGTGAACCGCCGCGCCAAGCTTAAGGAGCTTGTAAAGAGTGGCATTATAATACTGTTTGGCAATAACGAGTCGCCGTGTAATTTCCCAGCCAATGGCTATTATCCGTTCCGTCAGGACTCTTCGTTCCTGTATTATTTCGGATTGAACCGTGACGGACTTGTTGGTGTTATCGACATCGACAACGACATCGAGACGCTTGTTGGCAACGACATCGACATAGAAGACATTGTGTGGTATGGCAGTGTTAACAGTGTGCACGATATGGCTGAGAGCGTCGGCGTGAAGAATACTGCGCCCATGAAGAGCCTCAAGACCATCTGCAACGATGCCATGCGCCAGAAACGCCGCATCCACTTCCTGCCGCCTTACCGCCACGACATCAAGATACAGATATTCGACCTGCTCGGCGTTCATCCCGTTCAGCAGAAGGAATCAGCCAGCATGGATCTCATCAAGGCTGTCGTAAAGATGCGCTCAACGAAGGAGGCTCAGGAGATAGAAGAGCTGGAGCGTGCCTCGGTGATTGGCTATAAGATGCACACAACGGCTATGCGTCTGACCAAGCCGGGACTCACCGAGAAGTATGTTGCAGGACATGTTGACGGTACAGCCAATTCTTATGGCGCAATGGTCAGCTTCCCCACCATATTCAGCCAGCATGGCGAGATCATGCACGGCAGTCCGTCGATGGCAGAACTCGAAAGCGGTCGACTCGTATTGTGCGACTGTGGTGGCGAGACCATCAACAACTATTGCTCTGACAATACACGTACATTCCCTGTCAACGGCAAGTTTACACAGCGTCAGCTTGAAATCTACAGCATCGTTGAGGCTTGTCACGACCATGCACTCGACGTAGCCAAACCTGGTGTGAAGTATATGGACGTACACTTCTCTGTATGTCGCCTCATGACCGATCGCTTGAAGGAACTCGGACTGATGAAGGGCGACACCGACGAAGCGGTAGCTGCAGGTGCTCACGCCATGTTCCTGCCTCACGGACTCGGTCACATGATGGGTATGGATGTGCATGACATGGAGAGTCTCGACCAGATAAATGTAGGCTTCGACGAAGAGACTCGTCCGCGTCTCGACCAGTTTGGCACCAATTGTCTGCGTATGGGACGTCGTCTTGAGGAAGGCTTCGTAGTGACCGATGAACCCGGTATCTATTTCATTCCAGCACTCATCGACGACTGGAAGGCTTCAGGACACTGCGCCGAATTCCTCAACTTCGACAAGATTGAGGCATACAAGGACTTCGGAGGCATACGTATAGAGGACGATATACTCATCACCAAGGACGGATGCCGATTCCTTGGCGAGCACCGCATACCTTATCATCCCAAGGATGTGGAAGAGTTTATGGCACAGAACAAATAATAATAACGTGCTGAACAAATAATATAAGGTGCCGTACAAATTATTATAAGGTCCGGACCAAATAGTATAAGGTCCGGAACCCTATATATAAAAGGTGTAAAATCAATACTGTAAAATAACAATAATAAAACCAAACAATTCAGAGAAATGAAGAAAATCTTTACTCTCGCCCTTCTTGCTCTCGTAGCAGTAGGTGCAAGTGCAGACACAAAGAAGGATGCTGCACAGAGCAACAAGCCGGTCTTCACGACAATCAAGGCCAATCCTATCACAAGTATCAAGAACCAGAACCGTAGCGGTACATGTTGGGACTACTCAACTCTTTCGTTCTTCGAGGCCGAAATCCTCAAGGCTACAGGCAAGACATACGACCTCTGCGAGTCGTTCGTTGCCAACAAGGACTATATGGATCGTGCCGTTCAGGTTGTACGTTTGCACGGCGACTGCCAGTTTGCGCAGGGTGGCTCGGCTTACGACGTTCTCTATGTACTCAAGAACTATGGTATCTGTCCTGATAATGCAATGCCTTTCCCTGGTTCATTGACTGGCGACTCGCTCTACAACTTCAACGAGTTCTTCTCAATGCTTGAGCCGTATGTAGCCGCTATTTCAAAGAACAAGGCCAAGAAGATTTCTGGTCAGTGGAAGGTAGGACTCCAGAGCATCCTCGACGCTTACCTCGGCAAGTGCCCTGAGAAGTTCACTTACAATGGCAAGGAGTACACTCCGAAGTCGTTTGCAGCAAGCCTCGGCCTCAACTTCAACGACTATGTATCTATCACAAGCTTCTCACACAAGCCTTACTACACACAGTATCCCGTTGAGGTGCAGGACAACTGGCGCAATCCGTTGTCATGGAACCTTCCTGTAGAGGATATGGCTCGCATCATTGAGAACGCCGTTAAGACCGGTTACACAGTAGCTTGGGGTGGCGACGTTAGCGAAGAAGGCTTCACACGCGACGGTCTGGCTTACTTCTACGACAACAAGGCTATGGAGAGCATGGCTGGTAGCGATATGGCTCATTGGCTCAAGCTGTCTCCGGGCAAGCGTATCAGCCTCATCGACTCACTCGGTTGCAAGGTTCCTGAACTTACTCCTACAGCTGAACAGCGCCAGCAGCGTTTCGACAACTGGGAACTTACTGACGACCACGGTATGCTTATCTACGGTATCGCAAAGGACCAGTTTGGCAAGGAATACTATATGGTGAAGAACTCTTGGGGTGAGACTGGCAAATACAAGGGCATCTGGTACATGACCAAGAACTACATCGTAGCCAACACTATGGACTACTTGGTTAACAAGAAGGCTATCCCTGCCGACATTCTCAAGAAGATGGAGAATGCAAAGAAGAAGCAGACTATTGCCGACTAATAAATATAAAAGTCAAAGCAGCACGCCCCAAAGGGGCATAAGCACATAGCCCAGGGCACCGCCCTGGGTAAAAGTATCGCAAATAACAATGCGCCCTGTAAGGGCAAAAGCGTTAATTATCAATGCTTTTGCCCTTACAGGGCGTTTTGCTTTTATCTATCTGTACACCCAGGGCGGTGCCTCGGGCTATGTGCTTATTGGACTTTCAGCCCGCTTTGTTTATGTTCTCGATACACCATGCGAATGCCTTAGCCGTGCGTTCGGCTTCATTGCCGAAGTGTCCGCCGCTGTTCCATTCGAGTGTTGTGGCTGAAGAGCCAATCTGATTGGCAAGTGTCAGGTGTTCATGGCGTACACAATCGCCGATGCGAGCCATACGTTGGTTGCGGCAATGCTCCTCGCGATCGCCCAGACTGACGTAAGCCAATCGTGCGTTGAGGCTATTGTTGTCGGCATAATCGGTCCATCCTTTTATCCATAACGATGGTGATGCTGCTGCCACTGCACAGAAGGCAGCTGACTGACGGGCTGTCCAAAGCGCAAACAATCCGCCCAATGAGTAGCCGCCTATTATACATGGCAACTTGCCGAAACGCTCATGCAGCCATGGTATGAGGCTCTCAATGATATATTCCAGAGTATTCGAAGCATATCTGCCTACTTCCTCGTCGCGCGACACTGCCTCGTCCTGCCATGGCATGAGTGCCTTAGCCCACTCCACGGTATCGAAGAATACTATGGCAAATCCTTTAGTGGCGGTTGTAGCCAGCACCTTCACCTCTCTGTTTATGCCGTCGTTCTTGGTCTCATGTCGTGCCGACGGCTGTATAAGCAGCACCTCGGGGCGTTCGGTGGCGAAGACATTGCAGTGGATAGAGCCTATATTAACGTTTTCGTTTTGTATGATTGTAGTCATAATATGGATATGGTTATAGCTACAAAATTAGTCCTTTTGCTGCTGATGCGAAAATATAGCCAATGGTTTTTCTGTGTTTTTGTTAATTTGTAGTATTTTTGCGATGCTGTGCAACTTATTCAGTTTGCGTTGCGTCAAACCATTGTAATTAAAATAGAAAAACCTACAGAATATGAAAAAGATATTATTCTCACTTGTAGCAATCATGCTTTTGGGCAGCACGGTGCCCATGGAGGCACAGCGCCACCGACACACTCCGCGCACAACAGTAGTAGACGACACGAAGGACGATAATGGCATTGAGGCCTATTCCGACACTTCGTCCACAGCCCAACCGCTCGACTCTACCGCTTACAGCACTACTGCCGATGCCGACGACATCAACGACAGCAACCGGTTTGATCCGAGTAGATTCTCCGATCCGTTCTCATGGTTTGCCTTTCTTGGCACTTCGGGTTTTGTAGGAATATTATTGACCATACTGTTGCTTGGTGTCGGACTCCTGTTCCTATTCATGCCGCTCATCATCGTATTGCTCATCATGCGATATATGGTGCGTCGCCATAACGACCGTGTGCGTCTGGCTGAGAAGGCAATGGAGCAGGGACAGCCAATAAGTGAAGGCGAGATGCCACTCAATAAGAAGTCGCCCGACTATCTGTGGCGCCGCGGAGTGCGCAACGTTTCAATCGGTGCAGGTCTGGCTTTGTTCTTCTGGTTCCTCGGTGCCGACCCTCTTGTAGGCATAGGATTGCTTGTGGCATGTCTTGGTTTGGGACAGATGTTCATGGTGCGCTATAACTATAACAGTAAGTTCGGACGCAAAAAGGAAGAACCAAACGACGATTTTGACAATATTGACAGTGACATCACCGATATAGACTTCGGCGACAAGGATAAAAAATAAATGAAGCAAAACAACGATCTCTCTCTTGTCTCTCAGGTGGCTGAGTTTCACGACCGCACGGCATTCGACCGTTTGGTCGTGAAATATCAGTCGCCTATAAGGCGCTTCTTCTTGCACCAGACATTGGGAGACGTGCAGTTGAGCGACGACCTTGCACAGGACACATTTGTCAAGGCTTATGTCAACATATCGAAGTTTCGCGGACAGGCAGCGTTCTCCACGTGGCTCTATCGCATAGCTTGTAATGTGCTCTACGACTTTCATCGCCGTCAGCGTCCCACCGACGATGTCGACTCTTCTGCCGAAGCATCCCGACGAGGTGCGGCACATGCCGACAGCAACGTGAAGCTTGACGTTTATGATGCCTTAAGACGTTTGGGCGACAAGGAGCGCACCTGCGTCACGCTGCAACTTGTCGACGGTTATCCCATTGATGAGATTGCCCAGATAACGGGAATGGCTGTGGGAACGGTCAAGTCGCATCTGTTTCGTGGCAAGGAAAAGCTAACGCGGTTTCTGCGGCAGAACGGTTATGGATAAAGACTTGAATCACAGCGCTTTGTGCTAACGGTTTGCTTGCAGCTTGAAAAGGACTCCTTTTAGCTTGCAAAAGGACCCCTTTTGGAGTGCTAAAGTTGTCCTTTTGGAATGCAAAAGTTGTCCTTTTGGAATGCAAAAGGACTACATTTGAAAAATCATTGAATTCAGACTAACGGAAAAGCTGGCAAAATGGAAAAAGAAAAGGATTTGATAATGAATAATGGTACTGTCGACGAAGAGCTCCTGCGTGGGTTCTTTGCCGGCAGTGTGCGTATGCATATAGCCGACAACGGGTTCTCGCATAGCGTCATGAAGCGTGTGCAGGAAGAGATGCCGGCACGTGGACGCTTCTGGTATAATGTATGGACGGCAGTGTGGATGGTGGTTTGTGTCGTGTCGTTCTTTGCGAGTGGAGGTTTGGAAGTGATGCGCCGATGTCTTGGCAATGTTGCAGACAGTCTACATACGATTGCTTCCGGCTGTCTGCCACGCTTGTCGATAGACTCGCTACTGCCACAAACAAATACAGTGGGCACTACCTTACTGATGGTAGTGCTCACTGTATGGGTGCTGAGTTGCGTCATGCTGTACGACTTCTGGGAGTCGCAGAAGAACGCTTAATTTATATATAAGTCTTCCTTCTGGTCTTTATTGGCAGAGGAAGGCTTTTTTGTTTTAGTGGGTTGTTTGCTTGGTTTACCCTCTTTGTCAAACAGTCCGTAGGTGGTGCGTAGTACGGAGAATTCGGTACGGCGGTTGAGCTGGTTGCAAATCTCCTGCTTTGCCTTGTCAAGTTTCTGTATGAATTCCTCGCTGAGCACGTAGCCCTCCTTCAGCCAGTTGTATTTTTCGGTTAGCTTCTTGCGTATGGTCTTGGGTTTCTCCTTGCCATATCCCACTGGTGTAAGGCGGTCGCGTGCTATGCCTTTGTCCACCAAGTATTGCACCACCGACTCGGCTCGGCGTTGCGACAGAGCTTTGTTGTATACAGCCGAACCTTTGTAGTCGCAATGGGCGGATAGTTCGATGGTTACGTTGGGATTCTCCTCGAGTATCTTCACGAGAGTGTCGAGAGCCTGAGCCGATTCTGGACGCAGAGTAGCCTTGTCGAAATCGTAGAAGATATTGTTTATCAGCACAGGCGCAGTTATCGATGCGAGCGGAAATTGCAGCACGTATTCGTGCGACTCGTTGCGCTGTGCCACCGCTATTTCTTCCTTATGATTCAGAAAACCCTTGCATGTGGCAAGGAATATATAGTCGGTGCCAGGCTTCAGTACACGCTCAAACGAGCCGTCGCCACCCACGCTCAGCTTCTCGTTAGTGCCGTCGCTGCCCACCATGTACACCAGTGCGGATGGCAGTTCGTAACCGTCCTTTTCGTACACCCATCCCTTCACGCTCTGTATAATCTCAGGATTTTCAAAGCTATATATGTGGTCCCATCCACGACCGTCGTTGCGGTTGGATGCAAAGAATCCGCGATTGTGTACTCCCTCGAATGTCATTCCGAAGTCGTCGGCCTGCGAATTGAGCGGATAGCCGGGATGCTGTATGTGGTATTTGCCGTCCTTGCCAACGGTGGCAATGAATATGTCGAGTCCGCCCATGCCCGGATGGCCGTCGCTTGAGAAGTAAAGGTCGCCGTTGGGGCGGAACGTCGGAAACATCTCGTTGCCCGGAGTGTTGATAGGTTCTCCAAGGTTTTCCACGCCACCCAGTCCGTTTGATGTCAACCGCACGCGCCAGATGTCCATTCCACCCATTCCTCCAGTCATGTCGCTGACAAAGTACAGCCATTGTCCGTCGGGCGAAATGGCAGGGTGGGCATAGCTCGACAGCGTGTCGCCAGTAAGTTTCAGTTCGCTCGCCTTGCCCCATGCTGCGTCTGCACGTGTAGAGGTGACTATCTGTGCAAACCGTGGATAGTCGGGATTGCTGGTGCATTGCGTCAGATACATTGTGCCTTGGTCGGGCGTAAGGGCACAGGCACCCTCGTCGTAGTCGGTATTCAGTCCGCCCTCTACGGCTTCGGGCTTGGTCCAATGTCCGCGGTCGTCCTTCTGCGATACGAATATGTCGCCTGCCTTGGTGCCCGTGATGCCGCTGAGTTCAGAACCTTGAGCCTCGTTGCGGGTCGAAGTGAAGTACAGACGGTCGTGCTGGTCGCCTGCAAGAACGGGCGAGTAGTCGGCGCGTCGCGAATTGAATATGTCCATACGTTTCACCTTATAGCGCGAGCCTTCCTTCTTCCATGCGGGTGCTTTCTGTGCCGAAATGAGTCCGTTCTTGGCAAGAATGTCGTCGGGCATCGAGTCGAGCACAATCTTGAACTGCTGCTCCGCCTGACGGTACTGTCCGTTTTTAAGCAACTGTCTGGCGTAAGCCAACCGGTGCTGGGGCGTAGCTTGCTTGTAGCGTATGGCGTTGGCGTAGGCAGCCGCCGCCTTCTGCGATGCGTTGATGCGCTCGTTGCACAGCGCCACTTTAAGCGCAATCTGTCCGCGCTGGGTGCGTTCCTTAGGCGGAGTCTTGGTGTAAGCCTGCTTGAATTGGTTGGCGGCGTCGTAGTATTCGCCTATGGCAAGAAACTTCTCGCCACGCTTCAGGTTCTTGTCGGCTCCGCATCCCGTCAGCACAAAAGTCATGACTGCTATGCAGGCTGCCATGGCGACGACGGTGTATCTGGTTGATGATTTGTGTAATGGTGTGTTCACTTGTATATGTAATAATGTGTGTGATAGTGCATAAACAATAAGTATAACGCAAGTTCGATGTCTTTATTGCTTAAAAAATATAGTGTTTTTGTGGTGTATGCAGTCCTGTTTCAAGAAATAATTAGTACATTTGCAGTTACCAAAAACATAAAGATAAAGTAAATATACTCGAAACAGAATATAATGAGACTGAAAATAATCGTACTTTTCGTGATTATATGCGGTGGAACTTACGCCCTTACCAAGTCGTTGAGCATTGCGGCTGGTGTGGCAATACTTCTGTATGTGGCAGATAGCTTGCTGGCCGTCTGGGCCGACCGCAAGAACCGCGAGTATTTCCATGGCGATAAAGCCACTACTAACAATCCTGCCGACGAAGCAGAAGGCAGCAATAACAACGACAAGAATGGAGAAACTGACCGAACTATATAATCAGTGGCATGGCTCTATGCCAGAATCGGTTGAACGTCTGGCTGGTGCTGGCAGCAACCGACAGTATTATCGCTTCACAGCCGAAGACGGCTCTACCGTAATAGGCGTTGTGGGCACAAGCCGCGACGAGAATCACGCTTTTGTTTATCTGGCACAACATTTCGAGCAACGTCAGTTGCCCGTGCCGCAGGTGCTGGCTGTCAGCGATGACGGACTGCGCTATCTGCAGACCGACCTCGGCTCGGTGTCGCTCTTCGATGCCGTTCGTGGCGGACGTGAAGCGGGCGGACGATACAATCTTGAGGAACAGGAACTGTTGAAGCGAACAATACGCCAGTTGCCCAACATACAGATACGCGGAGCACGCGGACTCGACTGGCAGAACTGCTATCCGCAGCCCGAGTTTGATGAGGACAGCGTTCTGTTCGACCTCAACTACTTCAAGTACTGCTTCCTCAAACCCTCAGGACTCGATTTTCATGAACTGAAGCTTGAGGCAAACTTCCGCCTAATGGCTAAGGATCTCACTTCGGAGCAGGTCGACTCGTTCCTTTATCGCGATTTCCAGGCTCGCAACGTAATGCTCGATGCCGATGGCAATCCTTACTTCATCGACTTTCAGGGCGGACGCAAGGGTCCTTACTATTACGACCTTGCCTCGTTCCTATGGCAGGCGTCAGCACGATACAGCAACAAGTTGCGTCGCGAATTGGTGTCGGAATATTACGAAGCTCTGAAGCAGTACACCGAGGTGCCGAGCGTGCGTCACTTCGTTACCCGCTTGAGTCTGTTCGTGCTGTTCCGTACTCTGCAGGTGCTCGGAACATACGGATTCCGTGGCTACTTTGAGCGCAAGAAGCACTTCATCGAGTCTATTCCGCCAGCCATGGACAATCTGCGCGAGCTGCTGAAGATGGGCGAAGACGTGTTCCCCTATCCGTATATGATGGACATGTTGCGCCGACTGACCGAGTTGCCGCAGTATGCGCATATAGAACAGCCTGCCGCATCGCGTGCCGACGGCTACAAGACAGCCGACAGCAACGTGTATGTAGCACATCCGCAAGACGGTCCGGCTACATTCTCCAAGTACGACGGCAAGGGACCTTTGCGAGTGCGTGTGTTCAGCTTCTCTTACCGTAAGGGTATACCGGAGGACACTTCGGGCAATGGTGGAGGCTATGTGTTCGACTGCCGCTCTACACATAATCCAGGACGCTACGAACCTTACAAGAAACTCACCGGACTCGACGAACCCGTAATACGATTTCTTGAGGACGATGGCGAGATCTTGACCTTCCTCGAAAGCGTGTACAAGTTGGCTGACGCTCATGTGCAACGCTATATCGACCGCGGATTTACCGACCTTATGTTCTCGTTCGGATGCACCGGCGGACAGCATCGCAGCGTCTACTCGGCACAGCATCTGGCTGAGCATATACATAGCAAATTCGGCATCGAGGTGCACGTGTGCCATAGAGAACAAGGCATAGAACAGACGCTGCCGAGCATGTCTAAAGACTGAGTTTATACTACAATACGAAGACAAAAGCTATATTAATAGCTACAATTATACACAATCCCGTTAAAAAGTTGAGGCAAGCTTTACTTTTTAACGGGATTTTCAGTAACTTTGCATCATAACTTTACATCCTTAAATATATGATGCAAGCAATGATTTTCGCGGCTGGACTGGGCACACGCCTTAAACCGCTCACCGACACAATGCCTAAGGCTCTGGTGAGGGTAGGGGGTGAGCCGCTCATTAAGCGCGTCATCATGAATCTTGCTGCGGCTGGCGTTGAACGTATTGTAGTCAACGTGCATCACTTTGCCGAGCAGATAATCGACTATCTTAAAGACAATGACAACTTCGGACTCGACATCCGCATTTCTGACGAAACTGCCGGACTGCTCGAAACAGGAGGCGGCATAAAGAAGGCAGCACCATTGTTCGACTCTGCTGCTCCTATACTCATTCACAATGTAGATATTCTTAGCAATGTTGATTTGCGGGAGTTCTACCAGATTGCTTCACAAAGTGAAAAGGGAAAAGTGAAAAGTGAAGAATCCGAATGTGGAAGTGAAAAGGGAAAAGTGGAGAACGAAGAGGGAAGAGGGAAGAACGAAGAATCCAATTGTTGTGATGCTGTCGATGCTGTATTGCTTGTCAGTTGGCGCAAGACAAAGCGCTACTTGCTCTTCAATGACGACATGAAGCTCGTGGGATGGACCAATATCGAAACGGGTGAAGTGCGAAGCCCTTATCCCGAACTCAACCCGAAGGAATGCCGAATGTATGCCTTTGCCGGAATACACGCATTGTCGCCACGTCTGCTTAAGATGATGGACGAATTCCCCGACCGATTCGGAATCATCGACTTCTACCTTAAGGCGTGCGCCACGCATAACATAAAAGGTTATGTCAAGGACGACTTGAAGCTGATGGATATTGGCAAACTCGACACTCTTGCACAAGCCGAAGAGTTCCTGGGGGAATTAGGAGTTACGAATTAGGAGTTAGGAATTAGGAGTTTGGAATTACGAGTTCTTGAATTAGGAATTACGAGTTCTTGAATTAGGAATTTCGAGTTAAGGGTTTCCCTCCAATTAAATATTGATCGTTAACAATTAAACATTAATAATTGAACATTAATCATTAAACAATATAACAAATGCAACAGAAGATTATAATTCTTGATTTCGGTTCGCAGACCACGCAGCTAATCGGTCGCCGTGTACGCGAATTGGACACCTTCTGCGAGATTATGCCTTACAACAAGTTCCCGAAGGACGACCCCAGCGTTATTGGTGTTATCCTTAGCGGAAGCCCCTATTCGGTACACGATAAGGAGGCGTTCAAGGTTGATTTGAGCCAGTTTGTAGGACGCATCCCGGTGCTTGGCATCTGCTATGGCGCACAGTTCATCTCTTACGCCAATGGTGGAAAGGTTGAGGCAGCCGACTCTCGTGAGTATGGACGCGCCAATCTCGAGCACTTCGATGCCGAGAATCCGCTGTTCAACGGATTTGTTGAGAACTCGCAGGTATGGATGAGCCATGGTGATACCATCACAGCCATCCCCGAAGACTACAAGTGCATCGCATCGACAGCCAATGTCAAGTTTGCAGCTTATGCTTCTACTAAGCAGCCGGTATGGGCTGTTCAGTTTCATCCGGAGGTGTTCCACTCATTGCAGGGTACACAGCTCCTTAAGAACTTCGTAGTAGACATCTGCGGAAGCCGTCAGGACTGGAGCGCCGACTCGTTCGTTGAGACAACCGTAGCCGAACTTAAGGCTCAGTTGGGCGACGACAAGGTAATCCTCGGTCTGTCGGGTGGTGTTGACTCAAGCGTTGCCGCTGTACTCCTTAACAAGGCTATCGGCAGCAACCTCACATGTATCTTCGTTGACCACGGAATGTTGCGTAAGAACGAGTTCCGCGATGTAATGGAGGATTACAAGTGTCTCGGTCTGAACGTTATCGGTGTTGACGCATCAGAGAAGTTCTTCAACGACTTGGCTGGTGTAACCGATCCTGAGGAGAAGCGTAAGATTATCGGCCGCGACTTCGTTGAGGTATTCAACGCTGAGGCTAAGAAGCAGACTGGTGCCAAGTGGCTTGCACAGGGTACTATCTATCCTGACCGTATCGAGTCGCTCAACATTACTGGTAAGGTTATCAAGAGCCACCACAACGTAGGCGGTCTGCCTAAGGAGATGAACCTCCAGTTGTGCGAGCCGTTGAAGTGGCTGTTCAAGGACGAGGTTCGTCGTGTAGGTCGCTCAATGGGCATGCCCGAGCACTTGATTACACGTCATCCGTTCCCAGGCCCAGGCTTGGCAGTACGTATTCTTGGCGACATCACTCCTGAGAAGGTTCGCATACTTCAGGATGCCGACGACATCTATATCCGCGGTTTGCGCGATTACAAGGTGAAGCTGAGCGGTGAGGACGCACGCCGTGTGCTTGCTGCTGGTGTTCCTGCCGACATGCACGACGGTGAGATTGAGGTTTCGCTCTACGATCAGATTTGGCAGGCTGGTACAGTATTGCTTTCTACCGTTCGTTCTGTAGGCGTTATGGGCGACGAGCGTACATACGAGCATCCGGTTGCTCTGCGTGCCGTTACATCTACCGACGCTATGACAGCCGACTGGGCTCATCTGCCTTACGACTTCATGGCAAAGGTTTCTAACGAGATCATCAACAAGGTACGTGGTGTCAACCGCGTATGCTATGACATCTCGTCAAAGCCACCATCAACAATCGAGTGGGAGTAAAATCAATCCCAACTGATACATAAAAAGGGGGTATCAAAACGGAATCAGTTCCAGTTTTTGATACCCCCTCTTCTTTTTGGAGTCTTTGTTATGTAAAGATGCCTTTGTTGAATAAACGTATTTAGTTTATAAACATATTGCGTTTTGGCATTTTGCTTCCAAAGCGCTTGCGTAGTTTTTCGAACAGCGCCATTGTGTCTTGCGAGAACTTGTGTCCTTTCCATGTACTTGTGTTGGTGATGAACACCCAGCACTCGCCGTCGGGATAGCGCAGTACAAGTGCCGATGTTCCTACAAGCGAACCGGTACGTATCCACGGACGGTTGCGTGGTGTGAAGTTCCATCCGAGCGAGAACTGATGGTCGGGCATTTCTTGCGTCATCAGTTTCACGGCTTGTGGCGATATCACGTCAGGTACGGTACGGTCGCCGTCGATTGATGCTACCAGTAGGCACAGTTCGGCTGCCGATGCTACCCATGCTCCTGCTCCAAGAGCCGTCGTTATGTCGTTCTCGCCATAGCAGCGCACTACCATTCTGCCGGAGTTGTTGAATTCGGGTACAGGTACCGAACTTGAGTGCATATAGTACACCGTCTCGTTCGGGCGGCGATCCTTCAGATAGTTACCCGCTATGTGGAAGTCGTAGCATCCTGCCGGATTGAGCACGTAGCGTTGCATGAAGTTTTCGTAGCTCATGCCCGTGCGCTTCTCTATAATCAGCGACAGCAGCGTGTAGCCTATGTTGCAGTAGCGTTGTGCCGTTCCTGGTGTGTAGCCAAGATGTCGGCGCAGTACGATGCGCAGCAGTGTGCGGTGGTCGGGTGGGGTGGTGAGGTGGTTCTGCTGCATTATGTAGCGAGTTGAGAATATGGCGTCGCCTGCATAATTGGTAAATCCCGCCTTGTGTCGCAACAACTGTTCTACGGTGATGTCGAAGTATCGTTTGTCGCGTATAGAGTTGACGTAGAACGTGTCGTTGAGTATTCCCTTCGGTCCGAACACCTTGTCGCTAAGGCGTATCTTGCCCATGTCGCGCAGCTTCATTATGCCGGTGGCTGTTACAAGTTTTGATACTGAAGCCATGCGCATGATGTACGACGGCTCCATAGGTATCTGACGGTCCTTGTCGGCATAGCCGAATCCGCGTGCATACAGCAATGAGTCGTGGCGCGATATAGCAAGCTGTGCCCCGTGTATCTCCCAACGCTTCAGATAGCGCTGCATGATAGAGTCCATGGCGTGCAGTTCTGGCTGCGAAGACATGGCATTGGTGAGCGTGTCGTTGAGATGTATGCGGTGATTGGCCTCGTATACCGAGTCCTTCTTTTCACCTTTATAGCTTGAGCACGACGAGCATGTGCATCGGCAGATGCTTGATATGATGACAACGATAAAGGTGAGGCATCCCAAGCAGGACAGCCTCACCTTTGTACGATATTGTTTCTTTATTCTATATCCGAACATTTCTGATTATTGGGTATTATGACAATCCTTCGATTTGACCGTTGACGATGTCCATGTTCATGGCAGCCGGAACCTTGGGCAGTCCGGGCATGCGCATGATATTGCCGGCAATGACAACAATCATCTCAGCACCTGCGTTGATGACAATGTCGCGAACGTTAACGTCAAATCCTGATGCTACGCAATACTGCTTGGCGTCGGTAGAGAATGAGAACTGTGTCTTGGCGATACATATCGGGAAGTTCTCATAGCCGAGGTCGCGTATCATCTGCAACTTCTTCTTGGCAGGAGCGGCAAACGAGATGCTTGCTGCGCCATAGATGTTCTTGCAGACCTTCTCAATCTTAGTCTCGATTGTGTCTTCGTCGTCGTATACGAGGTTCAATGGCTGCGACGGCTTCTGCTCGATAGTGTCTACTACGAGACGTGCCAGGTCGGCAGCACCTTCGCCACCTTTGGCGTAAGCATCGTTGATGGCAAATCCTACGCCGATGCTCTCGCAATATTCGCGCACAATGTTCTGCTCCTCTTCCACGTCGCCGGCATAGTGATTGAATGCTACGATGACAGTCTGTCCGAACGACTGCATGTTCTTGATATGCTTGTCGAGGTTGGCAAGTCCCTTCTTGAGTCCTTCGCTGTTAGGCTTCTTGATGTCCTCAACTGGTACACCGCCGTGCATCTTCAGGCCCTGAGCTGTTGCTACAACTATAGTGAGCTTTGGCTGCAGTCCGCTCTTGCGACACTTGATGTCGAAGAACTTCTCGGCTCCAAGGTCGGCACCGAATCCAGCCTCAGTGATTACATATTCGCCGAATGTCATAGCCATCTTTGTGGCGAGTATAGAGTTGCATCCGTGTGCAATGTTGGCAAACGGACCGCCGTGTACGAATGCAGCGGTATTCTCTGTGGTCTGAACGATGTTAGGAGCCAGAGCGTCGCGCAGAAGGATTGTTATGGCAGCAGCTACGCCGAGGTCCTTAACGGTGAAAGGCTTGCCCTCAACGGTGTAGCCCAAGAGGATGTTCTCGATGCGACGGCGCAGGTCGTCCTCGTCCTTTGCAAGACAGAGAATAGCCATAATCTCCGATGCAGGAGTGATGTCAAATCCCGACTCGCGTACAATGCCGTTGGCTTTGCCGCCCATACCGGTAACGATGTCGCGCAGTCCGCGGTCGTTAACGTCGAGCACGCGGTTCCACAAAACCTCGCGCAGAGCGAAACCGTTGTCACGGTTCTGGTACATGTAGTTGTCGAGCAATGCAGTGATAGTGTTGTGAGCCGAAGTGATTGCGTGGAAGTCACCTGTGAAGTGCAGGTTAATCTTGTCCATAGGCAATACCTGGGTGTAACCACCGCCACACGCACCGCCCTTCATTCCGAATACCGGACCGAGCGAAGGCTCACGCAGAGCGCAGATAGCGTTCTTGCCGATGTGGTGCAGACCGAGAGCCAGACCGATAGTAACGGTAGTCTTGCCGATACCAGCCTTTGTCGGTGTAATGGCTGTAACGAGTATGAGGTTGCTGTTCTTCACACGCTCCTCGTCGATAAGGCGTGTAGGAACCTTAGCCATATAGTGGCCGTAGTGTTCAAGTTCTTTTGCAGGGATGCCATACTTAGAGGCTACTACCTCTATCTCCTCGAGCTTCGTGCTGCGAGCTATTTCGATGTCTGTCATTGTATGTAAAAAATTTGTAGCGTTTCGTGTATAAAATTGATGTGTTTACGAAATATGTAGTATGGAGTGTGAGTGCAAAGGTACGACTAAATAATCAATAATTTGTCATTATTTTATTGTTTTTGCTCGTTTTTGCTTCGAAACGTCAGGTGAGAGTCCGATGTTATATCAAAATTTTTACATATTCTTTCGTTAGTGTCACGAAACTTAAGTTGTATATATATAAGTGTGTTCTCAACTCTCAACCTTTTTTATCCAGCCATAGAGCACCACATTGTCACAACGAACGGCACGGTGAAGTCGGTCACGAAACCGTGGTAGATGCTTAGTGCTACGTAGCGTTGGCCTACGGTCTGTGTGATGATAGGTAGGGTGGTGTCCATAGTTGTTGCGCCACCCGAAGATATAGGAGCCAGCGGACCGAACCACTTTGCTATCAGCGGAGTAAGCAAGAGGGTTATCATCTCGCGTATGATGTTGGCAAGCAAGGCTATAGTACCCAGTTCGGCACCGCGATATTCGGTTATGAAGATGCTCGACAACGAATAATAGGCAAAGCCGCTGTCGATGGCGAGGCAGTCGGTAAGCTGCCGATGGTGCAGTACCGGGCAAACGTCGCTACACATTATTATATATGCCACCATAGCTCCGAGCCATGAACCTAAGATAGTGGCTACGGGCAACAGTGCCAGACGAGGGTTGAGACTCTTGATGTCGTTCTTCATGTCGGGATTCATTCCTATGCCCAAGCCTACGAAGAGCAACAGGCCGCACAGAGCTACGAAGCTGATGTTGCTGTCCATAGCCCATGAAGGCAGACCGCCACTACGTCCTGCCAACACTCCGAGGACAAAGAATCCTACTACTATCAGACTTCCTTTCATCGTTCCTTGCCTCCCTTCGCTGTCTTCCACAATGCCCATGCCAATGCACAGCTGCCCAGTGTGGCAAATCCTGACAATACCAAAGCCTCCACACCAAGTGTAGGCAAGGCAGAGATAATCTGGTCGTTGCTTCCCACTTCGATGCCAAGCATAAACAGAAGCAGCCATATCAGTCCGGTCGTGGCGCGTCCTGCCCACGTGCCGATCGTACTCTTGCGAGTAGCTGATTTAATCCTTGTGCGTACGTTGTAGCCTACGGCTATGCCAAGGAATATAAACAAAATTACTATAAACATTTATTTTATTGGTTGTTTTTTTACATGAATCCTCCTGCAAAATAGCTTCGCGCTATGAAGTATGAAGGCTCGTAATAAGCCGAACAGTTGTAATAAGGAACAGGCCGTTCTCGGTAATGTCTTCTTCAGGGAAATATATATTCTTCACCTGTTGGCGGAATTAATTTAGTGCATACTTAATTCTGCCAATGGGCTTGTCGTTAATGAAGTTTACGTATTGCAG
>URDM01000017.1 GCA_900546575.1 uncultured Prevotella sp. | reverse complement strand
TGCAATACGTAAACTTCATTAACGACAAGCCCATTGGCAGAATTAAGTATGCACTAAATTAATTCCGCCAACAGGTAGATTTATGTATCTAAATAAACGTATTGTATAAAGTGTCTCACTTATTGTATATTATTGTCAGCTATAAATTTATTCTAAAAATAGATTGCAAAAAAACGGGGCAGAAAACCGGTGTGGAGTTCTGCCCCGTTTAGAGGGTTATATCTAAAGAACTATATTATTTCGTATCTAATATACTTTAGTCTTTCTTTTTGCCGAGCGACTTTAGCCAGCTGATAGGTTTTGTCAGAATCTTTGTGATAGCACTTGTTTGCTTTACAGCGGGCACGTTTGGCGTAGGTTCTGCCTTTGGAGTATTAGGCTTACGGCTGTTGCGGCGCTGTTGTTGTCGACGTGACTTCTGCTCGCCTTCAGACTTCTGTTCAGTGTTCTGACGCTTACGGTTGTTTGGCTTTCTGTCGTTATTTGACTTATGTTCGTTGTCTGGCTTCTGCTCGCCACGAGTTTTTTGTTCGCCACGAGTTTTCTTTTCGCTACGAGGCTTCTGTTCCTTGTCTGTCTTCTGCTCGTTAGGGTTGTTCTGTTCGCCAGTTGTCTCGCTGCTCTCAGGTCGGCGGCGAGGCTTACGGTTGCGTTTGTTGCGTGGCTTCTTCTCGCCATCGGGCTGGGTGTTGTCAGCTTTGTTGTTTGAGTTGTCTGGTTGTTGTGAGTTACCGATTGTTGGCTGCTCGGCATTGCCCGTTGTGGTGTTAGCAGACTGCTCAGCGTTGCTGTCAGCATTTTGTGGTTTGCGTCGGCGGTTGTTGCGAGGCTTCTTCTCGCCTTCAGTAGTCTGCTTGTCGGTTGTCGGTTTCTTGCTTCGTCCACGTCCACGGCTGTTGCGGTCGGACTTGCCTTTGCCTCGCGGAGCGTTATAGTCGGGTGCTTCGCCCAATCCTTCAGGCAATGCCACCTTTTCAACCTCACGGTCGAGAAACTTCTCAATCTGCTTGAAGCTGTAAATTTCCTCGTCGCTTACAAAAGTGATGGCAACACCATCGCGCTCGGCACGTGCTGTACGACCTATGCGGTGAACATAGTCTTCGGGATCGTGAGGCACATCGAAGTTGATGACCATTGCTATGTCGTCGATGTCGATGCCACGTGCAACGATGTCTGTAGCTACGAGTACATCGATCTGTCCGGTCTTGAACTTATAGAGTATTTCGTCGCGCTCAGCCTGCTCAAGGTCGGAGTGCATCTCACCCGAATTTATCTTCATCTGCTGCAGAGTGCGGTTGATGGCCTTCACTTTCTGCTTCTTGCCAGAGAAAATGATGACACGGTTGAGGTCGCCCTTACGGAAGAGGTCCTTGATGATGCCAATCTTCTGTGTTTCGTAGCAAACGTAGGCTGTCTGCTTGATTTTCTCGGCAGGCTTGCTTACGGCTATCTTCACTTCTACGGGATTCTTGAGCAGAGTTTTGGCGAGTTCTTCAATCTTCTCGGGCATAGTGGCCGAGAACATGATGGTCTGGCAAGTAGGGGGCAACTTGCTTGCAATCATCTTTATGTCTTCAGAGAATCCCATGTCGAGCATGCGGTCTGCCTCGTCGAGAACGAAGAAGCTTACGCGGCTGAGGTCGGCAGAACCGAGTGAGATATGGCTGATAAGACGTCCGGGGGTGGCAATGACTACGTCGGCACCCATCTGAAAACTCTTGAGTTCCTGATCGTAGCGGTTGCCGTCGTTGCCGCCATATACAGCTACGCTGCTAACGCCGTCGAGATAATAGCCAAAGCCCTGCATGGCCTGGTCGATCTGTTGAGCCAGCTCACGTGTCGGGCTCATTATGACACAGTTGATAGCGTCCTTAGGGAATCCGCCGTCGTCAAGACGCGAGAGGATAGGCAGCAGATAGGCAGCGGTCTTGCCCGTACCAGTCTGTGCTACACCAAGAAGGTCGCGGCCTTCGAGTATAGGCGGAATACATTGTTCCTGTATGGGGGTGCATACGTCAAAGCGCATGTCGTATAGTGCATCAAGCACATGGTCGTTGAGTTGTGTTTCGTCGAAATACATTGTTAGAAATGTTGAGTGTTGAGTGTTGAATGTTGAATAGTTGCGGTAAGACCGCAATGTTGAATTTGAAATGTGGAGTGTTGAGTGGCAATTAATTAAATCAACATTGTTTAATTTGTAATCGGCAAAGCCGACAATTCAACACTCCACATTCCTAATTCAACATTTTAATTGGGTGCCTTTCTGTAGCAGAAGTATGCTACGATGGCGAATGTGATGTTTGGTATCCATGCTGCCAGCATCGGTGGCATGCCTGCATTGATGGCGAATGTGGATGATACGGTTTGCAGGAGGATGTAGCCGAAACTGAGTGCCAAGCCAATGCCCAAATACATACCCATACCTCCCTTTCGCTTGCGTGACGACAGCGACAGGCCGATAATGGTGAGGATGAACGAGGCAAATGAGGCGGCAATACGCTTGTGATACTCCACCTGATACTGCACAACGTTGCTGCTGCCTCGGTCAATCTGCTTGGAGATATACTCCTTCAGCTCGGGCGAGGTGAATGTTTCCTGCTGACCCTTTGAGTAGACGAGGTCGGTAGGTTCCATTACAATCATTGTGTCGAGCTTTGAGCCGCTGGTGATGTGCTCCTTAAGTCCGCGCATTTCGCGTATCTTCCAGTTGCTTACGGTCCAATGATACTTGGAGTCGCTGATGGTATCATACTGTGCCTCCATTGCCGTGAGGTGGCTGACGAGCTTCTTGTTCTCAAACTTGTCGAGCGAGAATCCGTAGCCTTTCTTGTAGTTGTTGTCATAGTGCTGTATGTAGGCAATCACTCCACGGTCTACTTGCAGCATAACATTGTCGGCTGAGGTGTTGAGTCGCTTGTTCTTGTACATCGACTCGAAGTTCTGCTTGACGATAGTGCCGTGCGGAATGATGTAGGATGCGAGGAAGAACGAGAGCGAAGATATGAGCACGCACGAAATCATATAAGGACGCATGAGTCGCTTGAACGACACTCCGGCTGCGAGCATGGAGATGATTTCGGAGTTGGATGCCAGTTTTGACGTGAAGAAAATCACGGCAATGAACACGAACAGCGGACTGAACAAGTTGGCGAAGTAGGGCACGAAGTTGGCGTAATAGTCGAATACGATGGCCTTGAGCGGTGCATGGTATTGCGTAAACTTCGAGAGGTTCTCGTTGACATCGAATACGATACTGATTGATATGATGAGCGCAATGGAGTAGATGTACGTTCCGATGAACTTGCGTATAATATACCAGTCGAGTGTCTTGATGTAGCGCAGCGGATTGAGCACGCCGAGCACACGCAGAAATCTCAGCTTGTGTGCAGTCCACATAGCTGCTCTGCGTATCCATGCCGTGTGCTTGTGCATCCACCGTGCTGCATGCAGCAGGTGGCGCATCCGCTTTATGTTCTTTCTTTTCATCCTACTAAAACTAAATTCTTCTTCCGAGATTGTCTATGACGCTGCGTTTCCACTGCACGAAGTCGCCCTGCTCGATGTGCTGGCGTGCGTCGGTGACGAGTCGCAGATAGAAGGCGAGGTTGTGAATGCTTGCTATCTGCATTGCCAGAAGTTCCTGGGCCTTGAAGAGATGGTGCAGATAAGCCTTTGAGTGCAGACGATCGATGTCGCATCCGTCGGGGTCGATGGGTGAGAAGTCGTTTTCCCATTTCTTGTTGCGCATGTTCATCGTGCCGTTGTAGGTGAAGAGCATGGCATTGCGTCCGTTGCGGGTCGGCATCACACAGTCGAACATATCCACTCCTCGCTCAATAGCTTCGAGAATGTTCTGCGGTGTACCTACGCCCATGAGATAGCGCGGACGGTCTTTTGGCAGAATCTCATTTACCACCTCAATCATTTCGTACATCACCTCGGTAGGTTCGCCTACTGCCAGTCCGCCGATAGCATTGCCGTCGGCACCCTTGTCGGCTACGTACTTGGCAGCCTCACGACGCAGGTCCTTATACTTGCATCCCTGCACGATAGGGAACAGGCTTTGCTTGTGACCGTAGAGAGGTTCGGTCTCGTTGAAGCGCTTGAAGCAGCGGTCGAGCCATCGCTGTGTGAGTTGCAGGCTCTTGCGGGCATACTCATAGTCGCTCTCGCCTGGAGGACATTCGTCGAAAGCCATCATGATGTCGGCTCCTATGATGCGCTCGGTGTCCATCACGCTCTCGGGTGTGAATATGTGCTTCGATCCGTCAATGTGTGAGCGGAACTCGCATCCCTCCTCACGCAGCTTGCGTATACCGGTGAGAGAGAAAACCTGAAAGCCACCCGAGTCTGTCAGAATCGGGCGGTCCCATGTGTTGAACTTATGCAGTCCGCCTGCCTTGCGCAGCGTGTCAAGTCCGGGACGGAGGTACAGGTGATAGGTGTTGCCCAGTATTATCTGTGCCTTCACCTGCTCGCGCAGCTCCTGAAAGTGTACTCCCTTGACCGAGCCAACGGTTCCCACGGGCATAAAGATAGGAGTCTTTATCTGTCCGTGGTCGGTGGTTATGAGTCCGGTACGTGCGTCGCTGCACGGGTCGGTATGTTGTAGTTCAAATGTCATTTGTCTTCTTTCTTTTCGTCGTCAATCTTAAAGCTTACCGGATTGTCTACCAATGTGTCGGTGAGTGCAAACTGCCATACGTCCTGCACGTTCTCGACATAATGGAACTGCACTCCCTTGCGGTAGATTTCGGGTATTTCCTCAATGTCCTTGCGGTTGTCGCGGCACATTACTATATCTGTTATGCCGGCGCGCTTGGCTGCAAGTATCTTCTCCTTTATTCCGCCTACGGGCAGCACCTTGCCACGCAGAGTTATCTCGCCGGTCATGGCTGTGTTCTTGCGCACCTTGCGCTGCGTGATGGCTGAGGCTATAGAGGTGGCAATTGTGATGCCTGCCGACGGGCCGTCCTTCGGAGTTGCGCCTTCGGGCACATGGATGTGGATGTTCCAGTTGTCGAATATGCGGTAGTCAACGCCCAGGGTGTCGATGTGTGCCTTGACATATTCAAGGGCTATCACAGCCGACTCCTTCATCACGTCGCCAAGATTGCCGGTGAGAGTGAGCTTGCCTGCCTTGCCCTTACTGAGCGAAGTCTCGATGAAGAGAATCTCGCCGCCTACGCTGGTCCATGCCAGTCCGGTCACTACGCCGGCGTAGTCGTTGCCCTGATAGATGTCGCGATAGAAAGGAGGCTTGCCGAGCAGGTCCTCAATCTCGTTGGGAGTAATCTTCTCGTAGGGCAACTGTCCGTCGAGTGCCTTGCGATAAGCCAGCTTGCGCAGCGCCTTGTTCACCTGCTTTTCAAGCTGTCGAACACCGCTCTCGCGTGTGTACTGTTCGATAATCTTCTCTATGGCAGCCTTGTTGAATGTCGGCTTGTCTTCCTTGGCAGCCAATCCGCAGTTGTCAATCTCGCGCGGAATGAGGTGGCGTTTGGCTATCTCTATCTTCTCTTCGGTGATGTATCCGCTCACTTCAATCAGCTCCATACGGTCGAGCAGCGGCTTAGGTATGCTGCCGAGGTCGTTGGCTGTAGCTATGAAGAGCACCTTCGAGAGGTCGTAGTCAACGTCGAGATAGTTGTCGTGGAAGGCGTTGTTCTGTTCGGGGTCGAGCACTTCGAGCAATGCCGATGACGGGTCGCCGTTGACGGTGTTCTGTGTCACCTTGTCAATCTCGTCGAGTATGAACACTGGGTTTGACGAACCTGCCTTCTGTATGTTCTTGATGATGCGTCCGGGCATTGCTCCTATGTATGTGCGACGATGTCCGCGTATCTCGCTCTCGTCATGGAGTCCGCCGAGCGACATGCGTACATACTTGCGCTTCATTGCAGCAGCAATCGATTTGCCGAGTGATGTCTTGCCCACTCCCGGAGGTCCGTAGAGGCAGATAATGGGCGACTTGAGGTCGCCTCTGAGCTTCAGCACAGCCATGTATTCGAGTATGCGCTCCTTCACCTTTTCCATTCCGTAGTGGTCGCGGTTGAGTATGCGCTGTGCACGCTTCAGGTCGAGGTCGTCCTTGGTGTATTCGCCCCAAGGCAGATTGATCATTGTCTGCAGATAGTTGAACTGAATGCTGTAGTCGGGACTTTGCGGATTGAGCATGTCGAGCTTGTCTAGTTCCTTTCGGAATACCTTCTGCACGTCTTCGCTCCAAAGCTTTGTCTTGGCTTTCTCTTCCAGTTCCTTGCGCTCGGGCGATCCCTCACCGTTGCCAAGTTCCTCCTTTATGTTCTTGATCTGCTGCTGCAGGAAGTACTCACGCTGCTGCTCGTCGAGGTCTTCGCGTGTCTTTGATCGTATGTTCTGCTTGAGTTCGAGCAGCTGCATCTCCTTGTGCATCACGCGCAGCACGCCGATGACGCGCTCCTTGATGCTCGAAGTGTTGATAAGCGAAATCTTGTCCTCAAGGCTGAAAGGCAGGTTGGAGCATACGAAGTCGGCTGCAATCACGTCGTTTGAGATGTTGCTCAGTGCAAACTGCGACTCGTCGGGCAGCTCATCGTTCATCTGGATGTACTTAACCGTGTTTGCGCGCAAGTCCTCCATAGCTGTCTTGAACTCGGTGTCGTTGTCGTCAGGCATCTCCTCCATAGCCTGGCTTACCTTGCCGAACAACATCGGCTTGTTGCTTACGAGTTCGTCGAGGTGGCATCGTCCCAGTCCCTGTATTATTGCAGTAACGTTGTTGCCAGGTCCGGGCATTTCGAGCACCTTGACCAATTTGGCATATACGCCATATTCTATGAGGTCGCCTTCGCCTGGCAACTCCACGTGTTGGTCTTTCTGGCAGAAAACGGCAAATAATGCATCGCGCTCCTTGCCGATGTCTTTTAGCAGCTTAAGACTTTGCTTGCGTCCTACAATGACGGGGCATATTACTCCCGGGAATATTACCACGTTGCGAGTGGCAAGTACGGGAAGCGCTCCCTCATATTCCACATTGAGCAGGTTCTTTATGTCGCCGTCGTAGTCGGCAATCATTTGTATTGATGTATTGGATCTCTTGTTCATATTATATAATAATGTGTGGCGTACAGATGGTGTACGCTAATAGAGTATAGCAAAATCTTTGCAAAGTTACTCAAAAGTTTTCAGATAGACTTCGATTTTATATAATTTTGCAACGTGTACACCTCCATGGAATTATTCAAGTATTCAAAAGGAGTCGTTTTGGATTGTAAAAGGAGTCGTTTTAGGATGCAAAAGGAGTCGTTTTGAAAGTAGTGGGTAAAACAGTCGTTTTTATTTACGGCATTAATTGCTTTTACCGCTGAATAAGGTTTTTACCGCAAAACCGTTATTGATTGGAAAAAATACGCTAACTTTGTACGCACATATTATATGTGCAACCTAAATAAGAATATTAGTAACTGAAACAATATCAACTAAGACAAAATTATGATGAAAAACTTTTTCAGCTCCAAGAGCATTGTGCTTGCATTGTGTCTGTGCGCGATGTCGGCCGTGGCATGGGCCGGAGTGAATCCTAAACCTTTTGTAGTGCCCGAACTGAAGGAATGGCATGGTGCCGAAGGATACATGACCCTTTCGGGCAAGTATGTCGTAAATGGTCGCAAGGCAGCCGCGGAAGTAGGAGAGATGTTTGCTGCTGACTATGGCAGCTTGATGGGCGCACAGCTCACATTAAAGAACGGCAAACCGTCGACAGGTGACATCGTGCTTGTGCTTAAGGCAGACAAGGCACTCGGACAGGAGGGCTATCGCATCAGTATAGGTGACGTTACAACCGTCAGCGCAGCAACAGTCAAGGGACTGAAGTGGGGCACGCGCACCGTATTGCAGATGGCAGAGCAGAACAAGTCGAACGGCGGAGCATTGCCTAAGGGCAATATCGTGGACACTCCGGAGTATGGCTTGCGTGGATTTATGATGGACTGCGGACGCAAGTACATCCCGATGGACTATCTGCGTTCGCTTGTCAAGACAATGGCTTACTATAAGATGAACACCTTGCAGATTCATCTAAACGACAACGGTTTCCGCCAGTTCTTCGACAATGATTGGGACAAGACGCAGGCTGCATTCCGATTGGAGTGTGACACATATCCCGGACTGACTGCACGCGACGGGTCGTACACCAAGAAGGAATTCATCGACCTGCAGAAACTTGCCGAGCAGTATGGTGTCGACATCATTCCGGAGATTGATGTGCCTGCACATACATTGGCTTTCACTCACTACAAGCCTGAGATTGGCTCGAAGGAGTATGGCATGGATCATCTCGATTTGTTCAATCCTGAGACATATAAGTTTGTGGATGGACTATTTAAGGAATATCTTGAGGGTAAAGAACCTGTGTTCCGTGGCAAGGTGGTGCACATTGGTACTGATGAATACTCCAATGCAAAGAAAGATGTTGTAGAGAAATTCCGCTACTTCACCGACCATTATATTAAATATGTAGAGTCGTTCGGCAAGCAGGCTGCCGTATGGGGAGCGCTTACTCACGCCAATGGCGACACCAAGGTGAAGTCGGACAATGTCATAATGAGCTGCTGGTATAATGGCTATGCCGATCCGAAAGAGATGAAGCGACAGGGCTATAAGCTCATCAGCATACCCGACGGACTTACCTACATAGTTCCGGCTGCCGGTTATTACTACGACTATCTCAATTGTGAGTCGCTATATAACAAGTGGACTCCGGCACAGATAGGCAACGAGAAGTTTAAGGAGAACGACCCTGCTATTCTTGGCGGAATGTTTGCCGTGTGGAACGACCATGCCGGAAATGGCATCAGCGTGAAGGACATTCACGACCGTCTGTATCCTGCATTGCAGACTCTCGCTGTGAAGTTCTGGCGTGGAGCCGAAACCTCAATGCCTTATGCCGAGTTCAATAATCTTCGCCATAAGCTCAGCGAGGCACCTGGTGTAAATGAGGCTGCACGATGGACCAGTGGCAAGACTCTAAGCATTGCACAACTTCAGCCTGGTCAGACCACCGGTGAGGAAGAGGTAGGCTATGGCTATCGTGTCGATTTCAACATCAAGGGTGCTGCCGAGGAGAAAGGAACGGTGCTGTTTGAGTCGAAGAATGCCACATTTTATCTTGCCGACCCTGAAGATGGTAAGTTGGGATTTGCACGCGAGGGATACCTCAACAAGTTCAATTACAAGATACCCGAAGGCAAGAAGGTGAGCATCTCGATAACCGGCGACAACACCAAGACATGCCTTTATGTAGACGGCAAGCTGAAGGAAGAACTTGGTCCGCTCACCATCTACGCTATGAAGGCTTCTGATCGTACTACATTCCAGAACGGCGACAAGAACGCTTGGCAGCCGGTGATGTACAATCCGCAGACCCGAATGTACTATCAGCGCACACTCGTATTCCCCCTTGCCAAGGCTGGAGCGTTCAAGAGCAAGATTACTGATGTGCGCGTGTCGCAGAAGTAATCGTCTGAAATAATTATTGTGAGGTGATGATTTCGTCCATCCTGATATCGTGTTTTTCGGCAGGGATGGACGTTATCATTTGGAACGGGAAGCATACACCTATCTTATATGTATCGGGTATGAGCGGCAGGAAGCGGTCGTAGTAGCCCTTGCCACGTCCCATACGGTTGCCGTCATGGTCGAAAGCCACGCCAGGCACTATCGCCAGGTCGATGTCGGCATAGTCGGTGAAGAGCTGTCCGGTAGGTTCCATAATGCCATAGGCGCCTGTCTGCATGTCTTTCGGACCATTGTAGCGGTGCAGCTCCATCGTTCCTTCGCCCGTAACGCGTGGCAGCAGGATGGTCTTGCCGCTCATCAGTAGCGAGTCGACGATAGTATGAGTGTCCACTTCGTCGGGCAATGAGTGGTAGAGCATAATGGTTTTGGCAGACTTGACACGTGGGTGTGCGAGCAGACGCGTAATAACAGCAAACGACAATTCATGCAGCTGCTGGCTGGTGAATTGTCGTTTGTTGTTTTTAATCTCTTTTCTGAGTTGTAGTTTGCTTATCATTTCTTGTTTTTCTTGATGGGCTTTTTAGGGAACGCAGCCTTGTTCTTGAACACATGTAGGGCCATTGTCACGGTCGGGTCGTCAAGGTTGATGTACTGCGTCAGCGCCTGTTCGTCGAGCATGTTGTATATCACGCGCGAGTTGAGATAGCGGTTGAGCAGGCTGTGCGACTTGCGTATCATCAGATTGCGGCGCTTCAGTCCGTTCTTGTCTGCATACGTAGCAAACTTGTCCACAAGGTTCTGCGTGTCGAGATACTTCACCATATCCATCATTTCGTGGAAGTTGTTAAGCTTCAGACGGTTGTTGTCGGTGTAAGTATAGGCAAATTGCAGAATGAGTCCGGTCATGGCAGCAGCCTTATAGTATGATGTCATGCCCAGCGTATCCTCCGGAATGAAGATGTCGGGAGTGATGCCGCCACCGCCATATACCGTGCGTCCGATGCTTGTGTGATAAGCCGGACCGTGGTGCTTGATGCTGTCTTGCGAGAAGAACTCGCCGTGCTGGTAGCGTGCCAGAATGTCTTCCTCGTAGTCTTTGTTGTCACCAGCGGTGAAAGGCTTCTGTATGCAGCGGCCTGACGGAGTGTAGTAGCGTGCAATGGTGAGTCGTATCATAGAACCGTCGGGGAATGCGAGCTGCTGCTGCACGAGTCCCTTGCCAAACGAGCGGCGTCCGATGATAGTGGCACGGTCGTTGTCCTGCATTGCTCCGGCGAATATCTCGGATGCCGATGCCGAACCCTCGTTGATAAGAACGATGAGCGGTATCTTCTGGTACGAGCCGTGTCCGTCTGAACGGAAGTCCTGACGTGGCGACTTGCGTCCCTGCATGTACACTATCAGTTTGTTCTTAGGCAGAAACTCGTTGGCCATCTGCACAGCCGAATTCATGTATCCGCCCGTATTGTCGCGCAGGTCGATGATGAGATTGCTGAATCCTTCCTGCGACAACTGCGCCAGAGCGATGAGCATTTCGGGATAAGTAGTCTCGCCGAAACTTTTCACCTTGATGTAGCCGGTATGTTCGTCAATCATATATGTAGCCGAGATGCTCTTCTGCGGAATGTCGCCACGTGTCACGGTGAAGTTTTTCACGCCCTTCTGTCCGTAGCGTACCACACCGATTTTCACCTTAGTGTCTTTCGGACCCTTCAGTCTTCGCATGGCTTCCTCCTGCGTTACAATCTTGCCAACGAACGTTTTGCCGTCTACGCTTACAATCTTGTCGCCTGCCAGGATGCCTGCCTTCTTGGCAGGTCCGTTCTGCACCACGTTCTGAACATGAATGGTGTCCTTGCGAATGGTGAACTCTATGCCCACGCCAGAGAACGATCCTTTAAGGTCGTCGGCTACAGCCTGCGCGTCCTTAGCGCTGATGTAGACCGAGTGAGGGTCGAGATCGGCAAGAATCTGCGGTATGGCCTGGTCGACAAGCGAGTCGATGTTCACCTTGTCCACATACTGGTCTTCAATGAGATGTAGCAGGTTTGTCAGTCGGTTTGAACCCGAATTGATGATGTTCAGTCGGTTGCCCGAGAAGTGGTTGGCATAGAATGTGCCAATCAGAATGCCAATGACAACGCACATTGCCATTATCAGCGGCATGAACCGGTTAGACTTCTTTATGTTCATAATCGTCCGGATTTAGATATTTAACTTCTATATTGGCTCTTTTCAGCAGGTCGATGCCGTCGGTCAGACGGTATTGCTCGCCGTATATGACGCGTTTGATGCCAGCCTGAATAATCAGTTTGGCGCATTCAATGCATGGCGAGGCTGTGACGTAGAGCGTTGCTCCGTCGCTGTTGTTCGAGCTACGTGCCAGTTTGGTAATGGCGTTGGCTTCGGCATGCAGAACGTAAGGCTTCGTTACGTTCGTTTCGTCCTCACAAACGTTTTCAAATCCGCTTGGCGTACCGTTGTAGCCGTCGCTTATTATCATTTTCTCCTTCACGACAAGAGCACCCACCTTGCGACGCTGGCAGTAGCTGTTTTCAGCCCAAATGCGTGCCATTCGTAGGTAGCGCAGGTCGAGACGGAGTTGTTTTTCTTTATTTTCTTTTGATTCCATTGCGTTCGAGTAATGCTTCTATTGTTGGTTCTTGTCCGCGGAAGCGCTTGTATAGCGTCATAGGATGTTCGGTGCCACCCTTCGAGAGGATGTTGTCACGGAAACTCTGTGCAGTCTTTTGGTCGAAGATGCCATTGTGCTTGAACACGCTGAAGGCATCGGCATCGAGCACTTCCGCCCATTTGTAGCTGTAATATCCGGCTGCATATCCTCCTGCCATGATGTGCGAGAACTGTGTTGTCATGCACGTGTCGGGCAGCTGCTTCATCACCTGGGCCTTAGCCCAAGCCTGCTTCTCAAACGGTATGATGTCGTCGGTGAACTCGTCTTTCTTTGTATAGTAAGCCATATCTAGCAATCCGAAGCTCACCTGACGCATGCATGCGTATGCTGCCATGAAGTTGCGGCTCTTCACGATGCGCTCTATCAGTTCGTCGGGCATAGGTTCGCCCGTCTGATAGTGGAACGCGAAGGTGCGCAGGAATTCTTTCTCCACAGCGTAGTTCTCCATAAACTGCGACGGCAGCTCAACGAAATCCCACCATACATTAGTACCGCTGAGGCTCTCGAATCGGGTGTTTGCAAACATGCCATGAAGCGAATGTCCGAACTCATGCAGGAATGTTTCAACCTCGCCCAGCGTCAGCAGAGCCGGCTTTTCGGCAGTAGGCTTAGTCAGATTCATCACCACGCTTACGTGCGGACGTACGTTCACGCCCTTGCGGTCAATCCATTGACCCTGGAATTCGGTCATCCATGCACCGCCCTGCTTGCCCTTGCGCGGATGGAAGTCGGCGTAGAACACAGCCAGATACGAGCCGTCCTTGTCGAATACTTCGTATGCCTTAACGTCGGGATGATACACCTGGATGTCCTTGTTCTCCTTGAATGTGATGCCGTAGAGGCGTGTGGCTAGTCCGAACACTCCCTCAATCACCTTCGACAGTTCGAAGTAGGGGCGCAGCATCTCTGCATCGAGGTTGAACTCGCGCATCTGTAGCTTGTGCGAATAGTAGCCGAAGTCCCACGGTTCGAGTTCGAATCCGTCGCCCTCGGCATCCTTCGCCTCGCGCTCTATTGCCTTCACCTCCTCAATGGCGGTAGGCTTGTAGGCGTCAATCAGGTCGTCGAGCAACTTGTAGACATTGCCCACGTTAGACGCCATGCGATGAACGAGCACATAGTCGGCAAAAGTCTCATAGCCCAGAAGCTGGGCTATCTCTCTTCGCAGATTGATGAGGCGTTTGCATATTTCAAGATTGTTCTCGCTGTTGTCGTGAGTTCCCTCGGTGTTGCGGGCCATATACAGCTGCTTGCGCAGTTCGCGCTGTGTGCTGTAAGTCATGAACGGCGAGAAACTGGGATAGTCGAGTGTGAAGAGCCAGCCTTGCTTGTCTGCCTCTTTGGCTGCAAGCGCGGCTGCTTCGCG
This sequence comes from uncultured Prevotella sp., assembly GCA_900546575.1. Classification (GTDB taxonomy): domain Bacteria; phylum Bacteroidota; class Bacteroidia; order Bacteroidales; family Bacteroidaceae; genus Prevotella. Next base: position 29,846 of record URDM01000017.1, on the reverse strand, counting down.
AGCTGTTCCGGGCAGACCGTCGAGTTGTTGCTCGTCAGTAATGTTGAGTGTGAAAGCCTTGTTTTCCTTCAGCAGGTTCTGCGAGAACTGCAGCGACAGCATGCCGGCTTCCTCTGTGAGCTTGCGCAAGCGCTCCTTGCCCTCGTCGTCGAGCAATGCACCGCTGCGTACGAATCCGTCGTAGCAGTTGTCGAGAAGCATCTGCTCCTCGGCGGTAAGCTCGCGATGGTGCTCATACACATATTTAATACGTTCAAACAGGCGTCGGTTGAGCTTCACGTCGTTGGCGTGCTTTGTGAGAATAGGGCTGAGTTTCTGCGCCAGTTGGTCCAATTCGTCGCATGTCTCGGCGCTGAGCATGCACGAGAAAACGGTCGACACGCGTGATAGCAGGTCGTAATATCCCTCGCCGTTCTCATTGTCAACACGCACTATTGTGTTTTCGAATGTAGGCTCTTCGGGGTCGTTCACGAGTTTTTCTATTGCCTCGTCGTCGCGCCGAATGCCCTCCATAAAGGCTTCCTCGTAGTCAGAAGTCTTGATGCGGTTGAATGGAACTGTATCGTGCGGGGTGTTGTATGGTTCAAAGAATGGATTCTTTCTCTCCGGAGTATTTGTGTTATTTTCCAACATACTAAATCCTAAAAATCTGTGTGATATATCAGTATGCAAATTTACGGAAAATATTACAGAAGCAAATATTGTAGTAGGGGTTTTTAACTTATATTATGTATGTGTCAGTCTGTGCCTTATTTCAATGCTTCGATATGTGGTATTTCGATTATCCCTCGGCTGAATGCGAGCAGGTTTTCGTCTTGCATTGTGTTGAGTGTGTCGGATACGGCACGTCTGCCAAGTCCGGTTTCCTGCGCCAGACGTGTCATCTTGATGCGCATGGTTTTAGGTCCGGTAGGTGTGGAGCAGTGTTGTTTGATGAAATGCACTATTCTGCCACGTGCGTCGGTGGGTGTTGGGTGCCACAGCTTGCGTGTGGTTTTCTGCGACAATGCCGAGATGTAGTTGATGAGATTCATTCGGAAGATTATGAATTCGTCGGAGATGCGCATCAGGTCGTTCTTGTCTATCTCCACGGTGTCGCATGTTGTGGTGGCTATGAAGGTGCGTGTATAGTGCAGTTGCAGTCCGAACACGCATTCGGGCTGCAACATGTATGGTGCTGCCACGTTTTCCTCAATAGAGTAGCCGTGGTCGTCGGCGTGAGCTATCGACTTTGCCTGTCCGTTTGTGACAAGCGCGAGCCGGCGGCAAGGGTCGCCCTCTTTCTTGATAATGTCGCCAGCTGCAATCTTGCGGAACGTGAACTTGGTCTGTCCGATGATTTGCAGCAGATTGTCGCTGGTGAGTCCTTGGAATAGGGGAGAGCTTTGCAGACTGTCGTATAGCTTCATAGCTGATGGCTGTTTTTATTTCAGAATCTTGCCCTTCATTGAGGGCGAGTACCATACTTGCAGCTGTCCCTTATGGTCGCTATATATAAGGTATGCCATCAGTTCGGGATGCTTGTCGAGCACTTTCTTAGCTTTGTCGAGTCCCATCACCATGAATGCCGTAGCATAGGCGTCGGCTTCGGCGCATCGCTTGGCAAGTACGGTTGCCGAGAGAATGTTGTGCTGAACGGGATAACCGGTTGAGGGGTCGATAGTATGGGCGTATTTCTTGCCTCCACGGTAGTAGAAGTTGCGGTAGTTGCCGCTTGTTGCCATAGCCATATCCTTCACGTTCAGCACGGTCTGCAGCTCTTTATCTACGGCTGTAGAGTCGTCTGTAGGCTTGGTTACGCCTATTTTCCACGGCAGACGCTTCTCGCTGATGCCGTGCGTCACAACCTCGCCGCCAATCTCAATCATATAGTTTTCGATGCCACGACGCTCCAGCATATAAGCCACTACGTCGCAGCCGTAGCCTTTGGCGATAGCGCTGAAGTCGAGCATGGTCTTGGGGTTCTGCTTGAAGATGCGGTTGTCGCGCAGCATAACAGTCTTGTATCCCACGGCGGCGCGCAGCGAGTCGATGGTGTGTCGGGTGGGAGGAGTGCCCGTTTTGAATCCGAATCCCCAGGCATTGACAAGCGGAGCCACGGTAATGTCGAATGCTCCGTCGGTATTGCTTGAAATTTCCTCAGCCAGCTTGAACACGCGGTTGAACATAGTGTTGGTCTCGGCGTTTTCGCCACGGTTGATGCGTGCTATGATAGAGTTCTTGTTGAACATCGACAGCGCCTCGTCCACCTTCATCAGCTCAGCCATTATGTCGTCGTTGAGCGAAGTGTCGTTCTGATAAGTGATGTGATAGTACGTGCCGAACACTTGTCCTTCGTCGTGCTGATAGGGTGTGTTGCGTTGCTGCAGTACGATGTTGACCGTGGCGATGATGAGAAACAGCAGAAACACAATCCGCCATCCTATTTTCTTCTTGCTCATAAGCTATGCTTTTAAGTGCTTTTATATCTCAAACGTTTTTTAGAACTCGATAGTCACATTGAACGTGCCGGCAAGTTTGGACGAACCCTGCTTGCCGAATCCCGGCACATACCATGCGTTGCCAAGTGCTCCGTTGTCGTGAGCCAGTCGTCTGCGCCAGCGTGCCGACCATCCCAGTCGGAGCGGTCCACATATCTTGGCATCAACGCCGAACACCGCTTCCATCCAGTGGCAGTTGGCCTTCACGCCCTTGGCGTTGAACTCCACGTCGTCGCCCCATACCGGATCCTTCAGTCCTTCGGCCTCCACGTCGTACTTATAGTAGGTCATGGCGTAGCGTGCGCCTACGTATATGCGGTAGTCGTCGTGCTTGTTGCGTGCTATGTTGAAGTCCATTCCCACACGGGCATAGGGTGCCGAGGTCTTGTATTTCATTCCTGTGGTCACTTCGTCGGCATCGGCAGTGCCGTAGCCCACTTCCACCACGGGGAAGTACTTGTCCTTAAGGTTGACACGCAGCTGTGCCTCATACTGTCCGTGGCTGCCCAGTACGGTCTCAGCCAAACCTATCATGTCAGCCGACACGGCTACGCCTCGCAGTAGCGGTATTGAGTCTGCCTTGGCTGTAGTTGTGGTCTTGCTCTTGGCTGTAGGCTTCTTGCTTGCCGTAGCCGTAGTGGCGAGCAGTAGCAGCAAACTAATTATTGCTGTTCTTGAAATATATGAGTAGATGCGCCTTTGGGTCATTGTATGTCACCTTATTATAATTTACCTTTATGTCTTCGATGGCGTGCTGTGTGAACCGTACGCCTTCGATGTCGTGAAACACAGCCGGACTACAGTCGACCGACTCGAAATGCTTCTCGTTCTGCTTTGTCACCCACACCGTGTCCACCGTCTTCAGCCGGGTGTCCTTCTGAATGAGCGTTAGGAAGTAGACATCCTCTGTGCGCGAGTAGCTCATGGGTATTGCCAGACTGTCCAGTCCGGTTTGCCGGTTGATGAGCACGGTGTCCTCGTCGGGATTGTCGGGAGTGCGTTCGGCGGCTATGGTGAGCGTGTCCTCAAGCACAGCCTCGTTGCCGGTAAGCTTCAGCGACATGTAGGTGCGGTTGTTGAGCGGACAGTCTATCGACGCACATGCCGCTACCGACACAGCCACGGCTGCTGCAGCTACGAATTTTGTTATCTTGTTTCGCATTGTTCTGTTTGTTGTTTCAGTCGCCATCATGCGTTGGCGTTTATTCCTCACATTTCAGCGTCTTCTCTATCTGATAGTCGTTGCGGTTTTGCGACGAGCGGCTCACGAGGTCGCCGATGAATCCGGCCAGGAACATCTGTGTGCCTATCATCATCATCGTTAGGGCTATGTAGAAGTAGGGCGAGTCGGTGATGAGTCGCTGCGGAATGCCGTTGGAGAGACACCACAGCTTGTCGGCACCCAGTGCCACTACTGCCAGAAATCCGATGAAGAACATCATCGTGCCCAGAAATCCGAACACGTGCATGGGCTTGCGTCCGAAGCTTGAGAGGAACCACAGCGTGATGAGGTCGAGATAGCCGTTGAAGAAACGGTTCCATCCCATGAATTTCGACTTTCCGAACTTGCGTGCCTGATGATGAACGGGCTTCTCGCCAATCTTGTCGAATCCGGCGTTCTTGGCAAGGTAGGGTATGTAGCGGTGCATCTCGCCGTACACCTCGATGTTCTTCACCACCTCCTTGCGGTAAGCCTTGAGTCCGCAGTTGAAGTCGTGCAGGTTGTGAATGCCGCTCACCTTGCGTGCCGTAGCGTTGAATAGCTTTGTGGGGATTGTCTTCGAGAGCGGGTCGCCTTGCTTGCGGTTCTGCTTATAACCCGATACGAGGTCGTAGCCTTCGTCCATAATCATGTGGTAAAGTCCCGGAATCTCGTCGGGCGAGTCCTGCAAGTCGGCATCCATAGTAATCACCACGTCGCCATGGGCGGCCTTGAATCCGCAGTACAGCGCCGGACTCTTGCCGTAGTTGCGGCGGAACTTGATGCCCTTCACCTCTTCGTGGTCGCGTGCCAGTTGTTCTATTACGTCCCATGAGTGGTCGGTGGATCCGTCGTTAACGAATATCACCTCGTAGGTGAAGTTGTTGCTGTTCATCACGCGTTCAATCCACGCGTACAGTTCGGGGAGCGATTCGTCCTCGTTGTATAGTGGTACTACTACTGTTATATCCATAGTCTGATGTTTGTTTGTTCGATTTTATTTATGTATTGTCTATTGTCTTCTGCGGCACACCAATGCTATCGGCAGGCTTGCCAGCGCTCCCAGGAAGAAGTTCTGTATCATGAACACGAACGACCATTGTATCGGTGTGAGCTGTGTCAGCATGTCGATGTTCTGCTTCAGTTCGGTGCGGCTTATTCCGTTTTGTTCGTAAACCGGCGCCATTGCCTTCATTGTGTCGGTGAGCAGCCCTACGAAGCCGCCGTTGTCGACGAATCGGAAGTACACGAACTGCACCAGTGCGAACACCAGCGATGCGTAAACGAAGTTGTATAGACTGTATGCATAGGCCCGTCTTAGCGATATGGCTCCGCCCAATACGTTGTTGCGGAACCGGCATGTGCGCCATCCTATAAAGAAAGGTGTAGCCAGTGCAAGGAGATTGCCCATAGTTCCAGCCCCGATCATTGTGACGCAAGCGAAACTCACGGTCCAAAGGGCGGTGAGCAGGAGCGCATCCACGCGGGCGAAAGCCTTGAGCTGCATGAATTCTTCTATCTTTATCATTAAAATAATGTATGTGTTTTATAAAACTGTTGCAAACTTACTACTTTTTTTCCGAATACCTGTCATATAAGCATTTTTTGACATAATGAGGTTCGAAAGAAATGTTAAATACGCGAAGTTTGCTGTCTGATAATTTGCAGTTTCACAAAAAAACACTACCTTTGCACTCGCTTTTGAAAAGACGGGCAAGTCTTTCACGGCCAGCTCCCTTCGAATCCTCCAGGACGGGAACGTAGCAAAGGTAGTTGGTTGTAGCGGCGCGATGTAAGTAGCTTGCCCACCCGCCTCTTTAGCTCAGTTGGCCAGAGCACGTGATTTGTAATCTCGGGGTCGTTGGTTCGAATCCGACAAGAGGCTCAAAACAACACAAGGACAGTACTTCACGATTGAAGTGCTGTCCTTTTTTCATTATATAAGGTTTGGAAATTTTGTTTCCTCGCGAGGTTGCAAAATTTTCCTCACGAGGGAATAATTATTCTCTGCCGAGGAAATGGTTGTGGTTCTTCCGAAATTTGGAACAATACAATAGTTTAATGAATACTTAATAGTAGGAGGTTATGGCGTCCTCGCCATAACCTGAGCAGTCAACCCGCTCAAAGTTTCTAATTGATAATATGTGTCAATAGGCTGCGCAGGCTATGGCGGGGACGCCATAGCCTCCTACGGTTTGCATTGCCAACCATCGGTAGGTGAGTGCTGTTTATAGTGTTGGCAACGGGTAGATTTTCAAAACATTATAATCTTAATCTTCAATGCTTAATATCCCTCATTCCAAAAGGACTCCTTTTGCCCTTCAAAAGGGCTCCTTTTACACAGCAAAAGGACTCCTTTTGCACTCCAAAACGAATCCTTTTGGAATGCAAAACGAGTCCTTTTTCTTGGCAACTATATTTTTAACCTATTTAATACCTTGTTCCGTTAGCTTGCAATTGCGTTACGGAAACTTGTAAGCGCTTGTGCGTTAACTTGTTAGTACTTCTATAAATGCTTAGAAGTTCACTCCGAAGTTGAGCATGACTGCACCGTTGCGCGAACGGTCGAACGTGTCGTGGCAGATGTTGGCAAGTCCGATGTCGTAGGTCAGGTCGGCGTAGAACATGTCGTAACCGATGCCGCAACCTATGCGTAGGCCGCCATCCAGACGGCGGAAATTGTTGCTGCTGAACGAACTTTCGGCCTCACGCTCGGCAAAGTTCTTAATCTTTCCGCCCACACCGGCAGCGAAGTAGCCGCCCATGAAGGGCTGCAGCGAGAAGTGATCGTCAACCTCGTACTTGTATTTTACAACCACCGGAATCTCCAGATAGTTCAAGTCGTAGGTCATCTTCTTGCCGTTGTCCAGATCCTTCTTTCCACCTTTTTCTATATACGACAGTCCCGTCTCAAGATAGAGTGGGGCAGTGTCGGTAAGCGGAAAACCCGCCACAACGCCCACGTTGAGTCCCGTCTGCCAGTTGCCGCCGTCGAGTCGGGCGTCGTCCGAATTGACATACGAGAACGACGGACCTATGCGCAGTCCGTAATAGGGCACGCCGTAGCCGTGATGATTGTAGCCGTAGTCGAGTCGTCCGGTCTGTTTGTTGTAGTATCTGCTGTCGCGATAGTGTTGGGCCGAAGCCGGCATGAGAGCCAGGATGAGGGCCGTCATGATGAATGCTAATCTCTTCATATTCCTTGTGTTATTTAATCGTTTATACGTCCGCTTCTTGTTGAAGCGTTGTCTTTACGATTGCAAAATTATAAAATAGATTGTAAGCGGCGTGAGTGAAAATCCCTAAATGACAGGGGGAAAACCCTATAAGGTTATTCTCTGGAGTTCATCCGACATAGGATTGCTACCATTAGTTTTAATAAATGCCTGACTGTAGGAGGCTATGGCGTCCCCGCCGTAGCCTGCGCAAGCTGCGGAGTAAATGATAACAATAAGAATGTATCCTTTTTTACCGTATGTTTTGGTAGTTTTCGGCTTTTTGTGTAATTTTGTTGGGATAAAAACCAAAGCTTTAGATTATGAAAAAGATAGAAGTATCGGAGTTGACCGACAATGTGTTTACAACAATCGGCAAGGAGTGGATGCTCGTTACGGCGGGCACAAAGGACAAGTTCAACATGATGACAGCATCGTGGGGATGCCTGGGATGGCTGTGGAACAAGCCCGTAGCCGTGATGTTCATTCGCCCCGAGCGCTACACCCACGAACTGATAGAGCAGGGTGACAACGTCAGCCTGGTGTTCCTCGGCAACTCGGAGGAGGCACGCAAGGCTTACGCTTTTTGCGGATCGAAGTCGGGACGCGACCACGACAAGGCGTCTGAGTGCTGTCTCACACCCGTAGCCACACCCGACGGACACATGACATTCGGCGAGGCACGACTCACACTCGAGTGCCGCAAGCTGTACAAGACACAGATACGCCCCGAAGAAATGATCGACAAGAGCATAGAGCAGTGGTATGGCGCCAAGGGTGGAATGCACGACGTGTATGTAATGGAGATAACGGCTGCTTATGAAGGTGAATAAATATAAGGTGCTGGCTACGCTGGTGCGCTCGTTCTTCGACGCTTTCTCGTCGGGCATTATCGACAATACGGCTGCCGACAAGAGCGCTACGCCTGCCGACCGACATACGCCTAAGGCTGTGAAGCAGATGATGCTCGACCACTACGAGCACATCGCCCCCGTGTTCATGGACACCATGTTCTTTCCGCTTGCGGCAATGAACTACGAGTATTCCGACATAGAGCGAGTGGTGCGCGAGGCGCAGCAGCGTGGCGACGACATGATGGCGCTGGTGCGAACGGCTTGTGCTGACGACGCAATGTATGAGGCTATGGTGAGCGAATACAAGCGCAACTTCGGCAATCTGCTGTCGGGGCGCTTTGCATCCAATGCCGAACACCTGGAAGCCTACACGCGTGGCGGCAACGAAGATGACACGATTGCAACGGAGCGGGCAGTAGAACTGACCGTGCGCGTGGTGATGTTCGCCTACGCACGAGGCATGCGACAGAACGCCAAAGACAAGGTGCAGCTGCGCCAAGCCACTCTGTTCCGACTCATGCTCGACGCTATGAACGTGCTGCTCAACGACGAGGCGGTGAGCATGGACTCTGCCGACGATGCCGATCTGGGCTCGCTATTCCTCAAGGTGTGCCACACGCAGCAGATGTTTACAGCCATGACCGACGAGATGGACCGCACTTACGACGAACTGGTGCGCCGCGAGGGAGTGGAACAATAATACTAATGAAAAACGAGACGCTACATTACTAAAGTGTGTGAAAAATGTATGTGTCTCGTTTTTTTTCTATAATTTTGTACAATCTAACATCGCATTACAACAATTTTAAAACAATAATTAAAACCGTAATTACCGAATGGAACCTAACAAGATTAACGGTCGTAGTCCCATTTCATGGGTGCCTACGCTCTATTTTGCCATGGGTATGCCCTTTGTGGTGCTCAATATGGTGTGTGTGCTTATGTTCAAAGGTCTTGACGTGAGCGACGCCCAGATAGCACTTTGGACCTCTATCATCATGTTTCCCTGGACTCTGAAACCGCTCTGGAGCCCGCTTCTCGAAATGTACAAGACCAAGAAGTTCTTCGTCATAGTCACACAGATAGCCACAGGCTGCATCTTCGGACTCGTGGCGCTGGCTCTGCATCTGCCCGATTTCTTTGCCGTATGCATCGCATTGTTGGCTGTCATAGCGCTCAGCGGTGCCACTCACGACGTGGCTGCCGATGGTGTCTACATGGCAACGCTGTCAAATGAGGACCAGGCGCGCTATATCGGATGGCAGGGCGCATTCTATAACATTGCCAAGATTGCCGCCACGGGTGGTCTCGTGATGCTCGCCGGTGTGCTCATCAAGCACTTCACGGGCGACGTAAGTACGCTCGATGCTACCGCAGCAGCCATTGCCAAGCGTCAGGGTACGGTCATGGCGTGGACTGTTATCATGGCAGTAATAGGATTGATAATGGTGCTTTTGGGACTGTACAACGCCAAGTTTGTACCTGCCGATCATCGTGACGCTTCGGCAGAACGTCCGGGATTCAAGGAGACAATGGTGGAGTTGGGCAACGTTTTCGTCGACCTCTTCCGCAAGCGCCACATTATATATTATATATTCTTTATTATCCTCTATCGTTTTGCCGAGGGTTTTGTCATGAAGATTGTCCCGCTGTTCCTCAAGGCCGACCGCGCCAATCAGGGATTGGGACTCTCGGAAGAGCAGATCGGACTCTGCTACGGCACGTTCGGAGCCGCCGCCTTTGTCATCGGCAGCATTCTTGCCGGCTATTATGTGGCTCATCGCGGACTGCAGAAGTCGCTGTTCTCGCTCTGCTGCGTGTTCAACCTTCCGTTTGTGGCATACACTCTGCTGGCTATTTACCAACCCGAAAGCCTCTGGCTCATCGGTGGCGGTATCGTGCTGGAGTACTTCGGCTATGGATTCGGATTCGTCGGCTTGACACTTTTCATGATGCAGCAGATTGCTCCGGGCAAGCATCAGATGGCGCACTACGCCTTTGCATCGGGCATCATGAACCTCGGCGTAATGCTGCCAGGCATGCTTAGCGGATACGTAAGCGACTGGTTGGGCTATCGCGACTTCTTCGTCTTCGTGCTCGTTTGCACCATTCCGGCATTCCTCATCACCTGGTTTGTGCCGTTCACTTATCCGGATAAGAAGAAATAAGAAAAAAGTCCCACCCCCCCGCAAAGCCCCACCCCCGGCCCCTCCCCAGTAGGGAGGGGAGTGGTATGCAAATTACGCTTTAGAAATAAGCATTAATAATTGAACATAGATAATTAAAAATTAATCGTTAAAACATTAAATATTAAAACAATGAGCAAACTTATCATTTCTGGCAATCCTCTGCCCAATATGCCTTGGGAAGAGCGTCCCGAAGGTCAGCGCACTCCACTGTGGCGCTGCTCGAAGAACCCGATTATTCCACGCGACTTGCTGCCTACCAGCAACAGTATATTCAATAGCGCCGTCGTTCCTTTCGGAGAAGGCTTTGCAGGTGTGTTCCGTTGCGACGACACCAACCGCCGTATGGTGCTGCACGTTGGCTTCTCTAAGGATGGTGTCAACTGGAATATCAACGAAGAACCCCTGCGCTTCGAGTGCGACAACAAGGAGATTGGCGAGTGGGTGTACGGCTACGACCCGCGCGTGTGCTTCATCGAGGACCGCTACTATGTGACATGGTGCAATGGTTATCATGGTCCTACAATCGGTGTGGCTTGGACTAAGGACTTCAAGACATTCCATCAGCTCGAAAACGCATTCCTTCCCTACAACCGCAACGGTGTGCTCTTCCCTGAGAAGATCAACGGCCGCTTCGCTATGTTGTCGCGTCCGAGCGACACAGGTCACACTCCTTTTGGCGACATCTTCTACAGTGAGTCGCCCGACATGGAGTTCTGGGGACATCATCGCCACGTTATGGCTCCTGCAGCATTCGAGTTGTCAGCATGGCAGTGTATGAAGATCGGTGCAGGTCCGGTGCCTGTTAAGACATCTGAGGGTTGGCTGCTGTTCTATCACGGCGTGCTTCGCTCTTGCAACGGCTACGTTTACGCATTCGGTTCGGCTCTGCTCGACCTCGAACAGCCCTGGAAGGCAACCCATCGTTCTGGTCCTTACCTCATCTCTCCGCAAACTCCGTACGAGTGCATGGGTGATGTGCCTAACGTTTGCTTCCCTTGCGCCGAAGTACACGACCCCGAGACAGGTCGCATAGCTGTATATTATGGCTGCGCCGACACCGTTACCGGTCTCGCCTTCGGATACATTCCCGAAATCGTGGAGTGGACAAAAAAGAACAGCATTATCTAATTGATATAAGCACTCAATAGGAGGCTGCGGCATCCACACCCGTAACCAGCGCAAACTATAATACAATAACATAGCAACTTGCGCAGGCTACGGCGAGGACTCCGTAGCCTCCTTTTTTCAGCAACTATATTTTTAAATTCTCAACTCTACACACCTAATTCCCCATTACATACCGCCGAATATTGTTTTCTGCAAATAAACTTTGTTGTATATGCATATTTTTTCATCAAATATCATTAACTTTGCAACACAAATCTTTTATAAAACACATCTGAAATTTTATGGGAGGCATATTCGGCACCATTTCCAAGAAAAGCTGTGTGACAGACGTTTTCTATGGAACTGATTACAATTCACATCTCGGAACGCGACGTGGCGGTTTGGCGATGTACAGTAAGGAGAAGGGATTCGTCCGCTCCATCCACAATCTGGAGAACTCGTATTTCCGCTCCAAGTTCGAACCGACGCTCGACCGATTCGAGGGTAGTACTGCGGGTATAGGTGTTATCAGCGACACCGACGCGCAACCACTTGTGATAAACTCGCATCTCGGACGTTTTGCAATCTGCACAGTAGCTAAGATTGTGAATATCGAGGAGCTCACTCAGCAACTGCTTGAGAAGAACATGCACTTTGCCGAATTGTCGCAAAGCGCTACCAACCCAACTGAACTTATAGCCTTGCTGCTTATTCAAGGCAAATCGTTCAAGGAAGGTATCGAAAACGTATACCATAACATCAAGGGCTCTTGCACCATGATGATTCTAACGGAAGACTCGCTTATCTGCGCACGCGACGCATGGGGCCGTACTCCATTAATAATAGGTAAGAAGGAGGGCGCATACGCTGCTTCGAGTGAGTCTACTTCATTCCCGAATCTTGATTACGAAACAGTATATAATATCGCCCCGGGTGAGATTATTGAGCTTAAGGCCGACAGTCTGACACAGATACGCAAGCCTAACAAGAAGATGCAGGTTTGCTCGTTCCTGTGGGTTTACTATGGTTTCCCGACTTCAACCTACGAAGGCAAGAACGTGGAGGAGGCTCGTTTCAGCAACGGATTCAATCTGGCTAAGACCGACGACGTTGAGGTTGACTGCTGTTCGGGTATTCCCGACTCTGGCACCGGAATGGCTATGGGTTATGCAGCAGGCAAAGGCGTGCCCTATCAGCGCTGTATTGCCAAGTACACTCCTACATGGCCGCGCTCGTTTACACCCTCAAACCAGACCATGCGATCGCTTGTTGCCAAGATGAAACTCATACCAAACAAGGCTATGATCAATGGCAAGCGTGTGCTGTTCTGCGACGACTCTATCGTACGTGGCACCCAGTTGCGCGACAATGTGAAGGGTTTGTTCGATGCAGGACTTAAGGAATTCCACATGCGTATAGCTTGTCCGCCGCTGGTTTACGGCTGTCCGTTCATCAACTTCACATCTGCCAAGAGCGATATGGAGCTTATCACACGCCGCATCATTGAGAAGTTTGAGGGCGATGCCAATAAGGATCTCGACAAATATGCAACTACCGACTCGCCTCAGTACACTAAGATGGTTGACGAGATACGCCGTCAGTTGGGACTGACTACGCTCAAATTCAACACTATAGAGCAGCTCATCAAGGCTATCGGATTGCCCAAGTGTCAGGTTTGTACACACTGTTTTGACGGCTCAAGCAAGTACACTCTTGAGGAGCAGGCAGACGAAGATTAATGTTGGTGCGATTGTTTCGAATTGCATTTCAATAAGGCTTTTATGTCCAATAAATCATATCCAATGTATCGTTCGTGGTGCTTGGATTAATAAAAACATAGCGTCCTGGAAGGACAAAAGCAATGAATGGTTTGCTTTTGTCTTTGCAGGGCGTTTTGGTTTATGCTCGTTTAAATCATTGGAATAAAAGAATTTTATCGCATAAGAATTAGATAGTTAATACGCAAATATTATAATTCTAATGCACAGGAATTGGTGTTTCATTGCACAGGAATTGGTATTTCATTGCACAGGAATTAGTATTTCATTACAGTATGAATAAAAAGGAACTTTGCTATATATTGATTGTAGTAGTGATGGGAGTGTCGCTGCTGCTGGGATTTGCCGTTGAAGTGTTCGGCATCGACTTGGGTCAGGCTGCTTGGGTGGCAGGTTGGGTGTCGTCGCCAGTTGCTTTGGCTGTAGGTTTTGTGTTTGCAATGCTGTTTGGTAAGGCGTTTCCTGATTTCAACAAGACCATGTCGAAGAAGCTGTTGCAGTATTCTGTCATCGGATTGGGCTTCGGCATGAATGTCGACAAGGCACTGGCATCGGGCAGCGAGGGCATGATGTTCACCATCGTCAGCGTGTTTGGTACTCTTGCACTTGGATGGTTGTTCGGCAGAAAACTTCTTGGTGTCGACTCGCAGACCAGCTATCTGCTTTCATCCGGAACCGCAATATGTGGCGGTTCGGCAATCGCTGCTGTCGGTCCGATAATAAAAGCACGTGCCGAGAGCATGTCTGTGGCGTTGGGCGTGGTCTTTATTCTCAATGCAATCGCTCTGTTTGTGTTTCCGATAATAGGCGATGCGCTATCAATGACTATGAAACAGTTTGGCATGTGGGCTGCAATAGCCATCCACGATACCTCGTCGGTGGTGGGCGCAGGTGTCGCTTACGACCAGATGCATCCCGAATTGGTGGCCTCGCAGGGTGTAAGTGCATTGGAAGTGGCTACAACTATCAAGCTCACACGAGCCCTCTGGATTGTAGTACTTGCCCTTGTCACACCGTTCTTCTTCCGCAAGTCGCTTGCTGATGCAGCCGACGGACAATCGAAGCCGTGGTACAGCAGTGTGCCAAGATTTATCGTTTGGTTTATTGTGGCAATACTGTTCAATACCTATATTCTCAGTAATGCTTCGCTGTTAGGCGATGGTACGGCTGCAATGGGTGCGCAATTTAGTGGTGCAGTCAACAAGTTGGCAAAGCATCTCATCACGCTTTCGCTCTTCTTCATAGGCGCTTCGCTCACTCGTGAGACATTACGTAGCGTCGGATTGCGTCCTCTTGTTCAGGGAATTTTGCTTTGGGCAAGTATCAGCTGTGTAAGTCTGGCGTATATATTCTGGCTGGAATAGGAAGAAAACGTTGATATATGTCATTTTATTGTTCCAAAAGTCAGTTTTCTTCTCCAATTGGGGGGGATAAATCTTAGAATCTTATTGTTATATTTGTTGTATTCGGATTATTTGTACTATCTTTGCAAACAAAAGTGTAAAATACAGTTTTTGCAATTTGATTAATCTGAGGTCAAACATATATAAAGGTATAAGGAGTGTCCGCTTATTGTGTGCGGATTATAGTCATTAATATAAAAGGAACATACGGAAAGGTCATTATGAAATTCTTTTGTAAATTATCCAACTGGTATTTCTCCAGCAAGTCGCTTCCTTATTGGGGGGTGTTGTTCTTAGATTCTCTGATAGTATTCTTTGCAGGATACGTCGGTGCTTATCTTGAATATGGAGGATTGGAATTTGCTCAGCATTTTTGGAGCATTACGGCAGGCAATATTTTGTGTGTGCTGATGTTTGGTGTGGCATTTCGTTTGTTTCACACTTATTCCGGAATATTGCGCTTTTCGTCGCTTGTCGACCTCGAACGGGTTGGCTTGGCATCAATGGTTGGTGTCATCATGTCGTACATATTGGGCATAGTGCTTGATGTGTTGGATGTTGATAATGTTGTAATGCATCAAGTATTCGGAAGCATAGTGATGTTTGTTTGTGCTTCAATGCTCATGTGGGTGGAACGAATGTTTGTTCGAGCTTTGTACGATGTGTTCAAATCGGACAAAGCCTTGCCCGTAGCAATATATGGAACCCAGAACGGTGGTGTAAGTCTTGCCAACAGCATCATGCTTATGAAGGTACAGCCGTATATCGTTCAGGCATTCATAAGTGACGGATATGATATGCGCAAGACCTATCTTCTCGGCAAGAAGGTGTATATCAACCATAAGGGAATAGCCGCTATCATGAAGTCATTGCACGTCAAGGTGCTGCTTGTATCGCCTCTTAAGTCGGAGGCTTTCCGTGAAAATCAGGAGATGATTGACGAATTTGTACAGGCAGGAATAAAGATATTGATGATGTCGGCGGCAGAAGATTGGGACGGCAAATCGGACCTGTCGTACAATCAGCTGCGTGAAATTGAAATCGAAGACTTGCTGCCTCGCGACAAGATTGAGGTGGATATGAATGCCATTGGAGCTATGCTCAAGGGCAAGCGTGTGCTCATTACAGGTGCTGCAGGCTCAATCGGTTCGGAAATGGTGCGTCAGGTGGCTGTTTACAAGCCTGCTGAACTCACCCTTATCGACCAGGCTGAAACTCCTATGCACTCTGTACGCTTGACTATGGCTCGTCAGTTTGCCGATGTCAAGAACGAGACTATAGTCGGAAGCATCACCGACAAGGCTTTCATGGAGAAGATATTTGCAGATCATCGTCCCGAATACGTGTTCCATGCAGCGGCTTACAAGCATGTGCCGATGATGGAAGACAATCCTGCAATGGCCGTGCGCAACAACGTGAACGGCACTCGTATCATCGCCGACCTTGCAGTGAAGTACGGCACCAAGAAGTTTGTGATGATTTCAACCGACAAGGCTGTAAATCCTACAAACGTAATGGGCTGTTCAAAACGCATCTGCGAGATATACTGCCAGTCGCTCAATAAGGCTATTGTTGATGGTAGAGTGAAGGGTGTGACACAGTTTGTTACAACCCGTTTTGGTAATGTGCTCGGTTCGAACGGTTCGGTTATTCCTATATTCAAGGAACTTATACGCAAGGGTGGACCCGTTACTGTGACACATCCCGACATAATACGCTACTTCATGCTTATCCCTGAGGCTTGTAAGCTGGTGCTTGAGGCAGGCACAATGGGCAAGGGAGGCGAGATATTTGTGTTCGATATGGGCAAGCCGGTGAAGATTGTTGACCTGGCAAGACGAATGATTTCGCTCTCTGGGGCCAAGAATATTGAGATAAAGTTTACGGGACTTCGTGAGGGTGAGAAGCTGTATGAGGAGCTGCTTTCGACCAAGGAGAACACTATCCCTACGCAGAACCGCAAGATTATGGTTGCCAAAGTGCGTGAGTACGATTATGAAGAAGCCAAGAAGAACGAAGACGAATTGCTCCAGATATCGTACACCCACGACGACATGGCGATAGTAAAGAAGATGAAGGAAATAGTACCCGAATACAAATCGCAGGTCAGCAAGTATCAAGTGCTTGACAAATAGGGAAACAAATAGACATCCCCAAAACAATAAATAGACACCCCAAAACAACAAATAGACAATAAAAAACAACAATAACAACATTGTTTTCACATTTACTAATGTGCATTTACAATGTTGTTATTGTTGTTTTTGTGTATATAATTCCTTACAAGGAAGTACATTCTGGCTGCTCAGGTTATGGCGGGGACGCCATAGCCTCCTACAATTATAACTTCCTTTTATTCCTTTATTATTTTCTTTTCATTCCTTTGTATATCAGGAATGCTACTACAATTGCTGCAAGACCCAGCAATACATATCCTATTTCGTGGCTGTACTTCACCGCTTGCAGATAAACGTCATGTGTTGTCTTGTAATTGGTGTACTTGTATATTCCCCAACCGATAAGAGCGAGCACCGTGTTCCAGCATCCAGCACCGAGTGTAGTGTACAGAAGGAACTTGCCAAGGTGCATGCCCGAGAGTCCGGCTGGAATACTAATCAGCTGTCGTACGGCAGGAACCAGACGGCCGAAGAATGTAGACGCAGCTCCATGTTCGCGGAAGAAGGCTTCCGATTTCTCCACCTTTTCGCGGTCGATAAGGCACATATGTCCGATACGACTGTCGGCAAAGCGGTATATAATGGGTCGTCCGAGCCATTTGGCGAGATAGTAATTGATGAGAGCACCGATGTTGGCGCCTACAGTAGCGAATACAATCACCAGTATGAAGGTCATTCCGCTGTCGGGATCCATGGCTTTCCATGCAGCCGGTGGCACTACAACTTCAGACGGGAACGGTACGAACGAACTCTCAATAGCCATAAACAGCGTTACAACCCAATAGTTGAGGTTGTTGAGAATCCACAGGAAAAGTTCGGCAGAATTCATTTTTGTATAGCGTTAATTATTAGTTTTATTATCCTTACTACATTATTTATTATGTCCGTCAGCCATCAGTCTCACCTCATAGTCGTAATAATCCTTGGGGTCGAGCGTTTCGGGATAGAACTCGCCAAGCACTTTCTTGGTTTCAGCCGGATTGCGTTGGCAGGCTGTTTTAAGACATTCGAGGTATTCGGCTTTCTTGTTGAGCGTCTTGAGGCATGCTGCGAGATACGCCATTCCTTCGTCGCCGGGATTGTCGTGCATGTCGGTGTACGACTTGAACATACGATAGGCGATGGCAGGATAGCCACAGTCGTATACCGAGATGGCAATGCGGAAGAAGATGTCGTGCGAGAACGACGTAGACTGCAAGGCACCCAGAAAACAGCGTATTGCCTCCTTGACGTGTCCATGTTCCAATTGTATGTGTCCTCTCACGATTGTTATCTCGTCCTTATTGGCATCGGGCTGCTTCATAGCCTCGTCGATACACGCCAGCGCTTCGTCGCGTTGGTCGAGTTGTGAGTATGTGAACGCCAGGCATTGCAGCACTTCGGTAGTGCCAAGGTTTTGTTTTTTCAATGCTTCGAGCGCCTTCTTGTAGTATTCAAGGGCTTTTTCGGTCTGTCCGATATTGAGCAGACAGTTGCCGATAAACATCGTTGCGGCTCCTTCTTCGGGACAAAGCTGGTGGAATCGTTCGTAAAACTTGAGCGCTTCGTTGAAGTTTCCCAGTGAGAACAGGCCGTTGGCTTTGTTGAGCAGAGCCTCCTCGTCGTTCGGGTTGATGGCAATGGAGTATTCGCTCGATGTTATCGAGTCGTTGATACGGTTGCCCATGAACTGCGTCGAGGCCAGCGAGTTCCAGTAACGACCCGAGTAAGGGTCTTCGTCGAGCAACTGTTCAAACAGCTGTTCGCTCTGTTCGTAGTCGCCTTTGGCAAAAGCGATGCGCGCCTTTATCTCGCGATAGTCCTGCAAGTCGTCCTCGTCAGACATGGCGAGCCATTCGGCTGAGATGTCAGCCAGTCCGTAGTCGATGAATATGGTAGCCACGTCGAGCACAAAGTCGGGCACATCGTCTTCGTCGATATTGTCTAATGCGTTGCGCAGAAATTGGTCGGCATCATTGACTTTATCTTCGGCAATCAATATTTCGGCTTTCAGATAGAGGCAGTCGATGTCGTACGCGTCGCTGATGAGCGAAGCATAGTAGCGGGCTTTTTCAATGTTCTTCTCGTCGATGAGTGCTATGCGTGCCTTGAAAACAAGTGGCAATACGGCTCCAGGGTGCAGCCGCATAGCATAGTCGAGAACGTATTCTGCCCTTGGTTTGTCTTTTTTGTCGTAGTAGTATTCGGCAATATCCGACAGTTCGTCGCTCTCGAAGTATTCGTCCTTGCCCATTTGCAGGGAGCGTTCGTAGCGTTGTAGCAGTCGTCCGAATTCTGGACTGTCAAAATATTTCTTGTTGTTGTCCATCTACACATTATAATAATGTTAAATGTTAAATGTTTAATGTTAAGTTGATGGAGACCAATTGTCGCCTGCTTAACACTTAACATTTAACATCTAACATTTAACATTAAAGAAAAGTATTATTTATTCTGTTTTGCCCAAGTATCCTTCAGTCCGACAGTCTTGTTGAATATTAGGTTGTCGGCAGTAGAATCGAGGTCGGCCATGAAGTATCCGATGCGCTGGAACTGCAGGTATTCGCCCGGTTTGCGTTCGGCAGCATAGTTCTCCACGTAGCAGTTGTCGATAGTCTTGAGGCTGTCGGGGTTGAGCAGTTCGTGGAATTCGCGCTCATCGGCACCCAGGTCAGCCACGGTGAAGAGTCGGTCGTAGATGCGAACCTGCGCCTTCTGGCAGTGGTCTGCCGATACCCAGTGCAGAGTTCCCTTCACCTTGCGGTTGGCTCCCTCCATTCCGCTCTTGCTTGTCGGGTCGTATTCTGCCTGAATCTCGATGATTTTGCCCTCAGCATCCTTAGTGCATCCGGTACATTTCACGATGTATGCGTTCTTCAGACGAACCTCCTTGCCCGGAGTCATGCGGAAGAACTTCTTCGGAGCGTCCTCCATGAAGTCGTCGCGCTCAATCCAAAGATTCTTCGAGAAGGTAATGGTGTGGGTGCCGTCAGCCTCGTTTTCGGGGTTGTTGATAGCCTCCATCTCCTCAGTCTGACCCTCGGGATAGTTGGTGATGACGAGTTTGACGGGGTCGAGCACAGCCGATACGCGCAGCGAGCGCTTGTTCAGGTCGTCGCGAACGGCAGCTTCGAGCAGTGCCATGTCGTTAAGGGCGTCGAACTTGGTGTATCCGATAGAGTCGATAAACTTGCGTATAGACTCAGGCGAGTATCCGCGGCGGCGCATACCCGACAATGTCGGCATACGAGGGTCGTCCCATCCAGCCACAACACCCTCGTTGACGAGAGCCAGGAGCTTGCGCTTCGACATCATGGTGTATGTGAGGTTGAGTCGGTTGAACTCGATCTGACGCGGGCGGAAGTCGTGTATATTCTCAGTCTCGCCGCGCATCTCTTTCAAGAAGTCGATGAACTTGTCGTACAACGGACGGTGTGGCACAAACTCCAGGGTACAAATAGAGTGGGTAACGCCCTCGAAGAAGTCGCTCTGTCCGTGAGCGAAGTCGTACATCGGGTAAGCGTTCCACTTGGTTCCGGTACGGTGGTGTGGTGTATGAATGATGCGATAGATGATAGGATCGCGGAAGTGCATGTTGGGGTTAGCCATGTCGAGCTTGGCGCGCAGCACCATGCTGCCCTCAACAGCCTCCGGAGTGTTCATCTTGTTAAACAGTTCGAGGTTCTCCTCAACCGGACGGTCGCGGTAGGGCGAGTTGGTTCCGGGAGTAGTAGGAGTGCCCTTCTGCTCGGCAATCTGCTCGGCAGTCTGCTCGTCGATGTATGCGTGTCCGTTCTTGATCATCCAGATGGCAAACTCCCACAGCTTGTCGAAGTAGTCGGAAGCGTAGTATATGTTGCCCCACTTGAATCCGAGCCATGAAATGTCGTTAAGTATGTTCTCTACATATTCGTTGTTCTCCTTTGTAGGATTGGTGTCGTCGAATCGCAGGTTGCACACACCGTTGTACTTCTCAGCCACTCCGAAGTCCATGCAGATGGCCTTGGCGTGTCCGATATGCAGGTATCCGTTAGGCTCAGGCGGGAATCGTGTCTGTATGCGTCCGCCGTTCTTGCCCTCGGCAAGGTCCTGCTCAACGAGCTGCTCAACAAAGCTGAGGCTCTTCTTTTCCTCTATCGGTTTTTCTTCTGTAACTGACATAATATATTGTTTTTTTTGTTTTATACCTATTAATATTATAGTAGTTTCGGCAGGGTTTTGACGTTGGTTTTCAAATGTAGTCCTTTTGGCTTGCAAAAGGAGTCCTTTTACCCTCCAAAAGGAGTCCTTTTAGCCTTCAAAAGGAGTCCTTTTGCAAGCCAAAAGGGGTACATTTGCCGAGCCATGCCATTCGGTTGGCCGAAACATAGTATTTATTATGTGCAAAGTTAAGCAAAAAACGTGGATTGAGCGTTATTCGCGTGCGATTATTTTGCTTTGCAAGAGTAGGGTAGGCGGGTTGGAGCTGCAAATGAAAAAAACTTTGCCGTTTTAAAATCTTTTAACTATGTTTTTTCCACTTTCGCCTACCCAAATCTGTCATAATATATGAACCTAAATGTGATTACTGATGAGTAATAGAAATTTTTTGCTGGGATTTGACGTCGGCAGCAGCAGTGTCAAGGCATCGCTTGTTGACATTGAGAGTGGCGAATGTGCCGCTTCGGCGTTCTATCCTTCGGAGGAAGCTCCGATAAAGGCCCTCAAGACAGGTTGGGCTGAACAAGACCCCGAAATGTGGTGGGCAAATGCCAAACTGTCGCTTGCCGACATTATGGCAAAGACAGGAGCCAAAGGCTCTGACATCAAGGGCATCGGTATATCCTATCAGATGCACGGACTGGTGTGTGTTGACCGCCAGATGCGCCCCGTACGCGACAGTATTATATGGTGCGACTCGCGTGCCGTGCCCTATGGCGAGAAGGCTTTCCAGACATTGGGAGCCGACTATTGCTTGGGCCACTTGCTCAATTCGCCGGGCAACTTTACAGCTGCCAAGCTGGCTTGGGTTCGTCAGAACGAGCCGGACGTGTTCGACCGTATATATAAGATAATGTTGCCGGGCGACTATCTTGCCCTGCGACTCTCGGGCATAGCCAATACTACCATTGGCGGACTGTCGGAAGGAATATTCTGGGACTTCAAGAACCGTGAGGTGTCGCAGCCCTTGCTCGACCATTTCGGCATCAGTCGCGACCTTATTTCAGACGTCGTACCTACCTTCGCCGTGCAGAGTCATGTGTCGGCAGAAGCCGCTGCAGAGACGGGATTGGCTGAAGGCACACCTATATCTTACCGTGCAGGCGACCAGCCCAACAACGCCCTCTCGCTCAATGTGTTCAACCCGGGCGAGATAGCATCCACAGCCGGAACTTCGGGTGTAGTATATGGCGTGCTGGGCAGCGTAGGCTACGACCCGAAGAGCCGTGTAGGCACCTTCGCCCATGTCAACTATACCGACCAGCTGACACGTCTGGGTGTGCTGCTATGCATCAACGGCACAGGATGTCTTAATTCTTGGGTGCGCCGCAATATAGCTCCCGACTTGTCGTATGCCGAGATGAACGACCTCGCGGCAACTGCCCCTATAGGCAGCGACGGCGTGAGCATCATCCCCTTTGGCAACGGAGCCGAGCGAGTGCTTGAAAACCGTGAGGTGGGATGTTCGCTTCATGGCATCAACTTCAACAAGCACACACGTGCCCACATCATACGCGCCGCTCAGGAAGGCATCGTCTTCTCGTTCTGCTACGGCATGGAGGTGATGCGTAGTATGGGTATGAACATCAACAAGATACACGCCGGACGTGCCAATATGTTCCTCAGTCCGCTGTTCAGACAGACGCTTGCCAGCACCAGTGGCGCCATCATCGAGCTGTACGAAACCGACGGTAGCGTTGGTGCGGCAAAGGGTGCAGGCATGGGATGTGGCATCTATAGCGACCACAACGAGGCGTTTGCATCGCTGCGCAAGCTGGGAGTGGTAGAGCCCGAGGCTGCTATGGCAGCGCAGTATGAAGAGGCGTACGAGAGATGGAAGGGATATTTAAAGTAAAAAGCCCTACCCCCGGCCCCTCCCCCGCAGGGAGGGGAGTAGTATGCTGAATTCAAAGAATACTATACATATAATAGAAAACTTTGTACATATAAAAGAAAACGTTATAAATACAATAGAATTACATCATTATAACTAATTATATAATAAACCTGCTCTGCACTCCATTCCCTCCCCAGAAGGGGGAGGGTGGAGGTAGGGCCTAAACTCATTTACTAATGAAACAGTATTTTCCACAAATCGACAAGATTCCTTTTGAAGGACCAGAAAGCAAGAACGTAATGGCATTCCACTATTATCAGCCCGAAAAGGTGGTAATGGGCAAGAAGATGAAGGACTGGCTGAAGTTTGCAATGGCATGGTGGCACACACTGGGCCAGGCTTCAGGCGACCAGTTTGGAGGTCAGACACGCGACTATGAGTGGGATCACGCCGACTCAGCATTGCAGCGTGCCAAGGACAAGATGGATGCCGGATTTGAGATAATGCAGAAGCTTGGCATCGAATACTTCTGCTTCCACGATGTCGACCTCGTAGAACCGTCGGACGACATTGCCGAATACGAGGCTAACATGAAGGCCATCACCGACTATGCACTTGAGAAGATGAAGGGCACCGACATCAAGTTGCTGTGGGGTACAGCCAATGTGTTCTCCGACAAGCGCTACATGAATGGAGCAGCCACTAATCCCGACTTTGACGTAGTGGCTCGTGCTGCCGTACAGATAAAGAACGCCATCGATGCTACAATCAAGCTTGGCGGCACCAACTATGTGTTCTGGGGCGGACGCGAAGGCTACATGTCGCTGCTCAATACCGACCAGAAGCGCGAGAAGGAACACCTCGCACAGATGCTCACCATGGCTCGCGACTATGCCCGTGCCAACGGATTTAAGGGTACATTCCTTATCGAACCGAAGCCTATGGAGCCTACCAAGCACCAGTACGACGTGGACACCGAGACAGTCATTGGATTCCTTCGTGCACATGGTTTGGACAAGGATTTCAAGGTGAACATCGAGGTTAACCACGCTACTCTTGCCGGTCACACCTTCGAGCACGAGCTGGCTGTGGCTGTAGACAACGGCATGCTCGGCTCTATTGATGCCAACCGTGGCGACGCTCAGAACGGATGGGACACCGACCAGTTCCCAATCGACAACTTCGAACTTACACAGGCCATGATGCAGGTAATCCGCAATGGCGGATTGGGCAACGGCGGCTCGAACTTCGACGCTAAACTGCGCCGCAACAGTACCGACCCTGAGGACATCTTCATCGCACACATCTCGGGCATGGACGCTATGGCTCGTGCGCTGGAGAATGCTGCCGCCATACTGACAGAGAGCGAGTTGCCCGCTATGCTCAAGCAGCGCTATGCAAGCTTCGACGAGGGTATGGGCAAGCAGTTTGAAGATGGCAAGCTCAGTCTGGAGCAGCTTGTGGACTACGCAAAGCAAAACGGCGAACCGCAACTCACAAGCGGCAAGCAGGAGAAATACGAAACAATCGTAGCGCTGTACGCTAAATAGAATTTTGAATTTTGAATTAGGAATTTTGAATTGTTCTCGGCTTCGCCTGCGATTTTGAATTGTCGAATTTTGAATTGTTCTCGGCTTCGCCTGCGATTTTGAATTTCTGATTTTTGATTTTGGAATTCCCAAATTTTTGAATTTTAAGTATTAGGAGGCTATGGCTAACCCGCCATGGTCTCTTAATACATCTATTTTAATGCCTTTTACCTCTTAACCCAACAATCATAATAATGCAATCTAAATCTGACACAGGTAGCCGTGGCTATCTGGTATCCATCGTTATGGTGGCAGTATTGGGCGGACTGCTGTTCGGCTACGACACTGCTGTCATCTCGGGAGCCGACAAAGGTCTGCAAGCCTTCTTCCTCGGGGCTTCCGATTTCCGTTATACCGACTTCATGCACGGCTTCACTTCGTCGTCGGCACTTATCGGCTGCATCATCGGCAGTGCCCTGTCCGGACTCTTCGCTACACGCTTCGGCCGTAAGCGTTCGCTGGTGTTTGCCGGCATATGCTTCTTTCTTTCGGCATGGGGCTCAATGTTTCCTGAGTCAATGGTGCTTCCCGAAGGCAAGCCTTCGTTCACATTGCTCGTAGCGTTCAATTTCTACCGCATCCTTGGCGGCATCGGTGTGGGCATGGCATCGGCTATATGTCCTATGTATATAGGTGAGGTGGCACCCAGCGAGATACGCGGAATGCTTGTCAGCTGGAACCAGTTTGCCATCATATTCGGACAGCTTGTGGTCTACTTTGTCAACTTCCTTATACTCGGATCGCACACCAATCCCGTCATAACGCAGATAGGGCAGGGCTTCTCCGAGGTTGTGGCAGGCTCCGATCCTTGGACCATTGCTACAGGATGGCGCTATATGTTCGGTAGCGAAATGGTGCCCGCTGGACTCTTCACCATACTTATCTGCTTCGTACCTGAGACCCCTCGCTATCTTGTCATGGTGGGTCGCGACGACGTTGCGCTTCGTGTTCTGTCGCGCATCAACGGCAACACCAAGGCAGCCACAATACTCCACGACATCAAGAATACGGTGCAGGCACGCACCGAGCGCCTTTTCTCTTACGGATTCATGTGCGTCTTCATCGGCATTATGCTCAGTGTGTTCCAGCAGGCAATAGGTATCAACGCCGTGCTCTACTACGCTCCGCGCATATTCGGCGATATGGGCATGGAAAATCCAATGGTGCAGACCGTAGTAATGGGCGTGGTCAACATTCTGTTTACGCTTATTGCCGTGTTCACCGTTGAGCGTTTCGGTCGAAAGCCGTTGCTCATCACGGGCAGCGTGGGCATGGCTATAGGAGCCTTCGGCGTAGCCCTCACCTTCGGCAATGCCTCGCTCAGCGTCGTCACTATGCTCTCGATAATGGTGTACAGTGCCTCGTTCATGTTCTCGTGGGGTCCCATCTGCTGGGTCTATATAGCCGAGATATTCCCCAATACTATTCGTGGTGCAGCCGTATCGGTGGCAGTTGCCTTCCAGTGGATATTCAATTTCATTGTCAGTTCCACCTTCGTGCCGATGTTCAACATGCACCTCACTCAGGGCGACCACTTCGGTCATTGGTTCACCTACGGTCTGTATGGCATCATCTGCGTAGTTGCTGCACTCTTCGTGTGGCGCATTGTGCCCGAGACAAAGGGCAAGACGTTGGAGGAAATCAGTATGTACTGGAAACGGAAGAGCTGAACTTTTAAAACTCTCAACTCTCAATAGTAAATTTTCAACTATACGAGTCGTCCCTGCCACGTGCCCCTTCGCTTCATTTCATTCACAAGTCGGTTGGTGAATTCGTAGTTCTTCAGTCCCCACTTGGGAGCAATGAGCATGTCGGCAGGCGATTGGCTTACAAATCGTTCAACGATAATATCGCTGCGCAGCCGTTCAAGATAGCGTATGCAAAGGTCGATGTATTCATCGGCTGTATACAGCTTGAACGGCTCGCGACAGTATTCTTCGGCAAGCTGCGTGCCCTTTATGATCTGCAGCTGGTGAAGCTTCAGAATGTCGAGCTTCAAATTTGACACCACCTCCGATTGCCTTATATTCTCCTCGGCAGATTCGCCCGGCAATCCTAATATTATATGTCCGCACGTCATTATGCCACGATTGTGAGTCTCCTCAATGGCGCGGCGTGAACACTCGAAGTCGTGTCCGCGGTTGACACGTAGCAAAGTCTGGTCCGACACAGACTCGATGCCATACTCCACAATCATAAAAGTCTGGCGGTTCAGTCGCTCCAGATAGTCCATCACATCGCTGCCTACGCAGTCGGGTCGCGTACCTATTATTATACCCACAACATCCTCTTGACTCAAAGCCTCTTCGTATCGGCGCTTCAATGTTTCTACCGATGCGTAGGTGTTGCTGTAAGCCTGAAAGTAGGCCAGATACTTCATGCCCGTGTATTTGCGTGCAAAGAACGCCTTGCCCTCGCTTATCTGTTCGGCTATCGACTTTGATGGCTGGCAATAAGAGGGGTTGAACGTGCGGTTGTCGCAGAATGTGCATCCGCCGATGCCTACATGTCCGTCGCGGTTGGGACATGCAAATCCGGCATCAATGGATATTTTCTGCACACGAAACGGGAACTTGCTGCGTATCCAAGCCCCGTAGTCGTTGTATAATTGTGGTGTCATAGTCAAAACTTATTGGTTTAGGAGTGCAAATGTACGGAAAAAATTATAACTTTGCAAAATATAGATGTGCGGCTCAATGCAACGCTCCAGCCGACATCTATCAGCCCCTAAAGACAATACAATTAATAATCAATAACTAATAATTAATAATTAATGAAGCGTTTAATCCTTATCTGTACAACATTCCTTATGATGTTTGTATCTTCAGTGTCGGCTGCCCAGAAGATTACTCTGGCAGACGTTACAAGCAGTAAGTTTGCGCCTAAGGTAGTGTCGGGCATCAATCCCATCGAGGGAACCGATACCTACGCCCGCATCAGCGACGACGGCAAGCGCATTGTCACTTATTCGTTCAAGACAGGACGCGAGCTGTCTGTACTCTTTGATGTCAACAATACCATGGGCGAGAAGATTTCTTCGTTCGACGGTTACACCATGTCGCCAGACGGAACACGTCTGCTCATACAGACCAAGACCAACTATATATACCGCCGCTCATACACCGCCGTACACTATATCTACACCATCGCCTCGCGTAAATTGGAGCGCCTCTCTGACGGCGGACCTCAGCAGGTGCCCACATGGTCGTCTGACGGTCAGCAGGTGGCATTCGTTCGCGAAGGCAACATCTTCCTTGTCAAGCTGCTCTACGACAATGCCGAGATACAGGTGACTAAGGACGGCAAGTTCAATGAGGTCATCAACGGTATTCCCGATTGGGTGAATGAGGAGGAATTCGGATTCAACCGCGCCCTCACCTTCAACGCCGACGGCACCATGCTTTGCTGGATTCGCTACGACGAGTCGAAGGTAAAGACCTATTCGTTGCAGATGTACAAGGGTATGCGTCCCGAACATTCGGAGTATACCGACTATCCAGGATTCTACTCTTACAAGTATCCCAAGGCAGGTCAGGACAACAGCGTCGTTACAGCTTGGAGTTATGACATCAAGAGCCGCAAGACTCTTCGCCTTAATGTGCCCATCGATGCCGACGGATATATGCCACGCATCAAGTCGACAGTCGATCCCAACCGTATCGTAGTGTACACTATGAACCGTCATCAGGACCAGCTCTGTCTCTATGCAGTCAATCCTCGCACCACCGTTGCACAGCTCCTTATCAAGGAGTCGGTGCCTAAGTATGTGCAGGAGTCGGCAGTTGAGGCTATAAAGTTCGTTGGCAACAACATCATTCTGCCCAGCGACCGCTCTGGATACATGAATCTGTACATATATAATATGAACGGTCATCTGCAGCGCACTATCGGTGGCAAGTTCGACATTACTGAAGTGTATGGCTACGATGCCAAGACAGGCGACGTATATTATCAGGCTGCCGCCATTGCACCTACCGACCGTCAGATATATGTCAACCACAAGAACGGCAAGACTGAGCGTCTCACCGATGCTGAGGGATGGAACTCGGCACTCTTCTCGGGAGACTATCAGTACTTCATCAACACTTGGAGCGACTACAATACACCTTATGTATATACTACACGTACACGTGCCGGCAAGGTGATATCTACGCTTCAGGACAACAGTCAGCTGCGTCAGACCATAAAGGAATACGGATTCTGCAAGCGCGAGGCTTTCTCGTTCACCACTTCTGAGGGCGTCACACTCAACGGATGGATGCTTCGTCCGCTCGACTTCGATGCTTCTAAGCGCTATCCGGTCATAATGCATCAGTATAGTGGCCCCGGCAGCCAGCAGGTGAAGAACGCTTGGAACGCAGGCTCAATGGGTCAGGGCGGTGCTTACGACTCTTACCTTGCACAGCAGGGCTTCATCGTAGTTAGCGTTGACGGACGTGGCACTGGCGGACGCGGTGCTGAATTCGAGAAATGCACCTATCTTAACATCGGCGACCTTGAGTCGCGCGACCAGGTAGAGACTGCTCTCTATCTCGGAACGCTTCCTTATGTAGACAAGGACCGCATCGGTATATGGGGATGGAGTTATGGCGGATTCAACACTCTTATGAGTATGAGTGAGGGTCGACCCGTATTCCGTGCCGGAGTTTCAATAGCTCCTCCAACCAACTGGCGCTTCTACGACTCTATATACACCGAACGCTACATGCGCACACCAAAGGAGAACCCCGACGGCTATGCTACCAACCCTATAGAGCGTGCCTCTAAACTGCACGGAGCATTGCTCCTATGCCACGGAACTGCCGATGACAACGTTCATCCACAGAACATGTACGAATATTCGGAGGCTTTGGTTCAGGCAGACAAGGATTTCCGCGAACTGCTCTATACCAACCGCAACCACGGAATCTATGGTGGCAACACACGCAATCACCTGCTTCGTCAGGTGGCACAGTTCTTTATGACAGAGCTGAAGTAAAAAACAGCTTGCTGAACTATGTAAATATAAAACGGCAGACTCACATTTGAGAGTCTGCCGTTTTTATATTTATTCTGTCTTCTTGGTAATATATTCCGCAATCGTGGTATAGCATTAATGTAATAATGTTAGTATCTTTGCAATGTGAAACAGTAACGAACAAACAAATAAACCAATAAACGATGTATATAGAGAAGATTCAGAGTCCTGCCGACTTGAAAGGCATGGACATCGCGACACTTAATATTGTAGCCGACGAAGTGCGCCGTGCCGTGCTCAACCGTGTGAGCAAGCATGGCGGACACGTAGGTCCTAACCTCGGGTTTGTAGAAGCAACGGTAGCATTGCACTATGTGTTCAATGCGCCAGAGGATAAGTTTGTGTTTGACGTCAGCCACCAGTGCTATCCGCATAAAGTATTGACAGGTCGTGCAGCCGGATTTCTTGGCAACGTAGACGACATGAATGCCATATCTGGTTATTCTTCTCCGGCTGAGTGCCCCGAGTACGACAACTTCGAGGTGGGCCACACTTCAACATCCATAAGTCTTGCAACTGGACTGCAGAAGGCACGCGACGTGAAGGGAACCAAGGAGAATATCATAGCCATAATAGGCGACGGTTCGCTGTCGGGCGGTGAAGCATTCGAAGGACTTGATGAGGCTTCTGAGCTTGGCACGGGCATCATCATCGTTGTAAACGACAACGAGATGTCTATCGCCGAGAACCATGGCGGTATATACAAAAATCTGCGTGCGCTGAGAGAGAGCCGTGGCGAGTACGAGCACAACTGGTTCAAGGCATGGGGATTTGAGTATAAGTATCTGGAGGAAGGCAACGATATAGAGCGTCTTATTGA